>JBEQBX010000102.1:0-10353 GCA_041639595.1 Porphyrobacter sp. | reverse complement strand
TGGTCGGCAATCCCGCGCGGGCTTAACGTCGATACCCAGGTGGCAGGCACCGGTCCGACGGCCAAGGTCGGCGAAGTCGTGTGGGTCAAGTACAAGGGCAAGCTGGCCGCCGACGGCACGGTGTTCGACGAATCGCAGGACATACCGCTGCCGGTGCAGGGCCTGTTTCCTGAAGGCACGCCGTTCCCGCTTGAGGAAGGCGCGACCGTTCCGGGCTTCTTCAAGGGTCTTCAGCAGATGCAGAAGGGCGGCAAGTACACGCTCTTCATCCCAGCCGATCAGGCCTACGGCGCCAGCCCGCCGCAGGGTTCGCCGATCCCGGCCAATGCTGATCTCGAATTCGAAATCGAAGTGATCGACATCATGAACCGCGCGACCTTTGACCGCAATCTCCAGATCCTGCAGCAAACGATGCAGCAGCAGATGGGCGGCGGCGCTGGCGGTCCGCAGCGTGCACCGCAAGGGGCTCCGCAGCCGGGTCCTCAGGGTCCTCAAGGCCAGTAAGGAGCGGGGCGTTATGTCGGTCGACAAGGCAACCGTTGCCAAGATTGCCAGCTTGGCGCGCATCAGCATGGATGATGCCGCGCTGGAGCGGATGGTGCCGGAACTGAACGGCATCCTCCAATGGGTCGAACAATTGGGCGAAGTGGACACCACCGGCATCGAGCCGATGGCGGCGGTGATCCCTAACACGCTGCGCCTGCGCGACGATGTCGTCGATGCCGATCCGCTGACCGGCGGGGGGCGGCGCGAAGACGTGCTCGCCAATGCGCCTGCCGCCGAGCACGGGTTCTACGGCGTTCCGAAAGTGATCGAATAGAATGACTGACCTCACTCAACTGGGCGTTAAAGACATCCGCGACGGCGTGCGCGGTGGCAGCTTCACCGCGCGGGAAGTCGCGGAAAGCTTCAACGCGGCCGTGGCCGGTGCCGCCGCTTTGAACGCCTTCATCGTCACCACCCCCGACCACGCGCTCGCCGCCGCCGAAAAGGTGGACACGGCGCGCGCGGCGGGCGAGACTTTGGGCGCAATGGCGGGCGTGCCGATCGGCATGAAGGACCTGTTCGCCACCAATGGCGTGCAGACCACCGCGGCCAGCCACATCCTCGAAGGCTTCACCCCCCGCTACGAATCCACGGTTTCGCAAAAGCTGTGGGATGCGGGCGCGGGAATGCTGGGCAAGCTGAACCTCGACCAGTTCGCGATGGGTTCGTCCAACGAGACGAGCTATTTCGGCAATGTCAGCTCGCCGTGGCGCAAGGCGGGCAGCAATGCCGCGATGAGCCCGGGCGGTTCCTCGGGCGGTTCGTCCTCCGCCGTCGCCGCACGCATCGCTCCGGCCGCGACCGGCACCGACACCGGCGGCTCGATCCGTCAGCCCGCTGCCTTCACCGGCATCTGCGGGATCAAGCCGACCTATGGGCGGTGTTCACGCTGGGGTGTGGTGGCCTTTGCCTCGTCGCTCGATCAGGCCGGCCCGATGGCGCGTTCTGTCGAGGACTGCGCGATCATGCTGGGCGCGATGGCGGGGTTCGATCCCAAGGACGCGACCAGCCTTCAGATGGACGTGCCCGACTGGGAAGCCGCCCTCAACGCCGACCTGCGCGGCAAGAAGGTCGGCATCCCGCGCGAATACCGGATGGAGGGCACCGATCAGGCGATCCTCGATTCGTGGGAGCAGGGCAAGGCGTGGCTGAAGGAGGCAGGAGCCGAGATCGTCGATGTCTCGCTGCCGCACACCAAATACGCGCTGCCCGCCTATTACATCGTCGCCCCTGCTGAGGCGTCGAGCAACCTCGCGCGCTATGATGGCGTGCGTTACGGGCTGCGCGACCTTCCCGATGGGTCGGGCCTTCAGGACATGTACGCCGCCACCCGCGCCGCCGGTTTCGGTGACGAGGTCAAGCGCCGCATCCTGATCGGCACCTATGTGTTGTCGGCCGGGTTCTATGACGCCTATTACACGCAGGCGCAGAAGATCCGCGCACTGGTCGCCCGTGACTTCGCGCTCGCCTTCGAACAGTGCGACGTGATCCTGGCGCCGACCACGCCGACCGCGTCGTTCCCGCTGGGATCGATGAACGAAGATCCACTGACGATGTATCTCAACGATGTCTTCGCCGTGCCCGCAAGCCTCGCTGGCCTCCCGGCGATGAGCGTCCCTGCCACGATCAACGCGGACGGCCTGCCGCTTGGCCTCCAGCTGGTCGGCCGCCCGTTCGACGAGCAGGGCGTGCTCAATGCAGGCCTTGCGATCCAGCAAAGGGCAGGCTTCACTGCCAAGCCGGAGAAGTGGTGGTGAACGCCGATCCCGCGTTGTGGGTTGCCGGAGTGGCAATTGCACTCGCGGTGCCGGTGACGTTCATGGTTGCCAATTGGGTCAGGAAGAACGTCGATCACGGGGAAGCACGGTTCGATACACGCAACCCAAAAGACAATGATGAATAGGCGGCAAGGCGGATCAAAGGAGCTTTTGGCATGGCCGGTATGATCGCCGACATGGCGGACGAAAACTCCCTGTCCTATCGGTTCCGCAGCAAGCGCGACGAGCAACTTCGGGCGTTCATGCTCGAGGCCCGGCCACGGGACCGGGATGTGTGCCGTATCGCCGACCTTGGCGGGGGCTCAGCCTATTGGGAGCGGGTCGGCCTCGATTGGCTGAGTGACAACCGTTTCGAAGTCACTTGCATCAACTATGCTGAAGACGAATTGATGCGCGATTCCAGAGTTTCAGGGCCAATTGCTTTGGCTGTCGGCGACGCGTGCAATCTTGCGCACCTTGCCGATGCGAGCTTTGATATCGTCCATTCCAACTCTGTGATCGAACATGTCGGCGACTGGCAACGCATGGCTGAATTCGCCCGCGAAGTGCGCCGTCTGGCCCCGGCCTATTATGTGCAGACCCCGAATTTCTGGTTCCCCGCCGATCCCCATTTCTTCCGGGTGCCATTGATCCATTGGCTGCCCCCATCTGTCCGGGCCGCCATTCACATGCGCGTGAAGGCAGGCTGGGCACCGCGCGCCCGTGACTTGAATGACGGGATGATCCTGGCAGAAAGCAACAATATGATTTCGAGCAGGCAAATGCGCTTCCTGTTCCCCGATGCCAGATTGCAGTTCGAGCGGCTGGCTTTCCTGCCCAAATCGATTATCGCCACCCGACTAGGGCAGGCCAACACACGGTAAGAAACTGATCATGAGCAATTATCGCATTCAGGGCGCAACCGGCGAATGGGAGGTCGTGATCGGCCTTGAAGTCCACGCGCAGGTCACCTCCAAGGCCAAGCTGTTTTCAGGCGCGGCGACCGCTTTCGGCGCGGAGCCGAATGCGCAGGTCAGCCTGGTCGATGCCGCGATGCCGGGGATGCTCCCCGTGCCCAACCGCGAATGCATCCGGCAGGCGGTGCGCACCGGCATGGCCATTGAAGCCCAGATCAACGCGTGGAGCCGGTTCGACCGCAAGAATTACTTCTACGCCGATCTTCCGCAGGGCTACCAGATCAGCCAGCTTTACCACCCGATTGTGGGCGAAGGGCAGTTGCTGATCGAAGCGGACGAGAAGGCCGGCATTCCCGAAGACAAGATCATCGGGATCGAGCGCATCCATGTCGAACAGGACGCGGGCAAGCTGATGCACGATCAGCACCCGACCATGTCCTATGTCGATCTGAACCGTTCGGGTGTGGCGCTGATGGAAATCGTCAGCCGCCCCGATATGGCCTCGCCCGCCGAGGCGGGGGCTTACCTGCGCAAGCTGCGGGCGATCCTGCGCTATGTGGGCAGCTGCGACGGCAACATGGAAGAAGGCTCGATGCGGGCCGACGTCAACGTGAGCGTGCGCAAGGTGGGTGACGAACTCGGCACCCGCACCGAGACCAAGAACGTCAACTCGGTGCGCTTCGTCATGCAGGCAATCGAGCATGAGGCGATGCGGCAGGTCGATGTGCTCGAAAGCGGCGGAAAGATCGTGCAGGAAACTCGCCTGTTCGACCCCGGCACCGGCACCACGCGGACCATGCGCAGCAAGGAAGATGCGCATGATTACCGCTATTTCCCCGATCCCGACCTGCTGCCGCTGGTGCTGGAAGAAGACTTCCTCGCCGAATGCCGCGCGTCCTTGCCCGAACTGCCCGATGCCAAACGCAAGCGTTACGTCGATGTGCTGGGCCTGACGCCCTATAATGCGCGCGAACTGACCGCCGAGGTGGAAACCTTCGCGCGCTTCGAAACGCTGCTCGCCGAAACCGCCAAGGTGACGGGAAAGAGCGAGGATGCGGTCGCCACGCAGGTCGCCAACTGGTCGCTCTCGGTCGCGCCGGGCGTGATGAAGGCGCTGGGCGGCGCCAATGGTAGTGAGGGGGCCGACGCCGCCAACGCCACGGCAGCCGCGCAGGCGAGCATCCTAGCCATGGCTGACAAGGGCGAGATCAGCGGCGGGCAGGCCAAGGAAATCTTCGAGATCGTCCTCAAGACCGGCCGTGATCCTTCCGAAATCGCCGAGGCCGAGGGGCTGAAGCAGGTCTCCGACACCGGCGCCATCGAAGCCGCGGTCGATGCGATCATCGCCGCCAATGCCGACAAGGTCGAACAATACCGCGCCGGCAAGGAAGCGCTGTTCGGCTTCTTCGTCGGCCAGACGATGAAGGCGATGCAGGGCAAGGCCAATCCGGGCGTGGTGAACCAGCTGCTGAAGGCGAAGCTGGGGTAGGGGAGAGGTGCCTGCGTGGGCCGCGCCCCATGACCGCCATCGTCCTCATCCAGCCCGAAATTCCCGGCACACCGGGGCGGTGGGGCGTACCTGTGTGGCGCTGGGGATGGAGCTGATCCTTATTCATCCGCTCGGCTTCGACATTTCGGACAAGAGAGTGAAGCGTTCCGGCCTCAATTACTGGCCGCACGTAAACCTCACCGAATATGCGAGCTGGGACGCCTTCCTCGAAGCGCGCACCCCGCGTGCAGATCAACTGTTCCTGTTCGAGGAATTCGGCGCGCGCTCCTTCTATGAGCCCGACTATCCCGACGATGCCATGCTGGTGTTCGGGCAGGAAACGAAGGGCATTCCCAAGACCGTCATCGAGCAGCACTCGGACCGCCTGTTCAAGCTGCCGATGCGGTCGGACGTGATCCGGTCACTGAATCTTGCCAACACCGTGTCGGCGGCGGCCTATCAGGCGCTGCGGGGGAAAATCTGACGTTCGATCAAGGCGCGGGTATTCGATT
This sequence comes from Porphyrobacter sp., assembly GCA_041639595.1. Taxonomy (GTDB): domain Bacteria; phylum Pseudomonadota; class Alphaproteobacteria; order Sphingomonadales; family Sphingomonadaceae; genus Erythrobacter. The sequence continues at coordinate 5,132 of JBEQBX010000102.1, read as the reverse complement.
TCAGCCTACGGTAAGCCCCGTTACTCCAGCCCCAGCGACTTCAGGTTCATCGTCGCCGCGTTGTAGCTGGCTTCGGCCAGCCGCCCGGCCAGATCGGCGCGGATTGCGCTGATCTGGGCGTTGGCGGCGGTTTCTTCGCGCAGGTTCACAAGGAAGAAATCGCCCGCGCCCAGCCGGAAGCGGGTGCGTTCGGCCTGCACCATCTGGCTGGCCTGCTTGACTTCTGCATCGGCCAGAGCGGCAAGTCGTAACGCCGCGCCCAGGTTGGCGAGGATATTGCCGACTTCGGTGGTGATCTGGTCGGCGATGCGGCGCTGGCGCAATTCGGTTTCGCGCAGTTCAGCCTCGGCCCGTTGCACGCGCCCGCGCGCCTCGCGCCGCTGAAGGGGGACTTTGAAGGTCAGGCCCACCACCGTGTCCGTCGAATCGAACCCCGGCCCGCCGGGGCCGATCTGCCCAAAATCACGCGACAATTCCACGCTGGCGTCAAGCGAAGGCTGGAGATCGTTGCGGCGCAGTTCAACCCGGTTATTGGCCCGTTCCAGCGCCAGTTTGAAGGTCTGAAGTTCGGGCCGGCTCTGGATGACGTCGCTCATCGGGGTGGTCACCAGCGTTTCGACCGGGGCAACCGCCTGCATCCGCGCAAGATCGGGCAGCATCTCGCGGGTGGGGACCACCATCTGCCCGTCTGATCCGCGCAGATAGAAGCCAAGGCTGTTGGCGGCGGTCAGGAAGTTGCGTTTGGCTTCTTCCAGCAAGGTCCGGCGGCGTAGCAGGTTCTGTTCGTTTTCAGTCAGCGCGATCCGCGCCCGCGCGCCTTCGCCGACTTCGCGAGTAAGGCCGATCTGCCGGGCCTCGGCGATTTCCAGCAGTTCTTCGAACACGCGGATTTCCTCGCCCGCGGCGACCCAGCGCCAATAGGCGCGCAGTGCTTCGTGCTGGACGTTGAGTTGCACCAGCAGCACATCAAACTGTGCCTGGCTGGCGGCCAGCCGTGTGTCTTCAATGGCGAAGCGGCGGCTGTCGATGTCCCGGTTGCGCAGCAGCGAAAACAGCGCGCCCACCTTCGCTTCGCCGAACTGGTTAGTGTAGTCGTAGTTTTCGTAGGTCGGAAAATTGCCGTTGGACAGGCGGTACGATCCGTACACTTCGGCGCCATAGGGCCGCAGGGGCTGACGTGCTTCGACCTTGCCGAAACCGCCGGAATAGAAACCGGTCAGGCGGTCGTAATATTCGCCCTTCAGCATGAGATCGAAGGCCCCGTCAGCCGAAAGCTGATCTGACCGGGCAGCAGCTTCGCGTTCAAAGGCTTCGAGGATCGACGGGAAGGTCAGCGCGGACGAACGCAGCACTTCATCAGGCAGCAGCGGCCCGTTTTTCAGCGCCATGTCGAGCGGATCTCCGACCGGCGCAATATCCTGCGCGCTCACCGCTGCTGGCGCGATTGCCAGCAGCGCAGCTCCGGCGAGGGACAGGCCCGCGCGCAGGGAAAAACGCCGCATCGCCATCGTCACTTTGCCGATCCGCTGCTTTCATCCGCCGTCAATTCAGGCGGGAAACTGTTAAGCTGACGCCAGATTTCGTAGCCTACCGGTACCGTCTCCAGCAGCACCCATGCCTGCACCACCGCGCCGAAGCGGACATAGCGTTCTTCTGGCCAGCCATAGCCGTCAAGCTTGTCCTCGGCGATCAGCACGCGGAAGCGGCCGTTGACCTGGGCTGATTGATCGACGGCGATGACCCGGCCCCCGAAGGTCCCGACTGCGACCGACGGCCAGCCGGAAAACTGCACGGCCGGCCAGCCTTCGAACTGGATGCGGGTCTTGTCGCCTTTGCGCACCAGCGCCACGTCGCGCCCGTTGATGAAAATTTCGACCACCCGCGCCGCGCCGTCAGGCACAAAGGTGGCAAGCACATCGCCAGCATTGATGAAAGTCGCGGCGTCGCCTGCGTTGAGGGACTGGATGAAGCCGTCGCGGGGGGCGCGCACGATTTGCACGGACTGGCGCGAAATGCTGACATCGGCGCGGTTGAGATCGGCCTCGGCTGCGGCAACCTTGCCTTGCATTTCGGCGATCTTGATCTGCGCCAATTCGTAATCGCGCCGTGCGGCAAGGCCCGCCTCGAACAGTTCGCGCGAACGCCGTACATCAAGTTCTGCGGTAGCGAGCGCCGATTTTGCCGCCTGCAATTGCAGTTCGATCTGCCGACGTTCGGACTGGAGCCGTTCGATCAGCTGCGGATCGATGTCGGCGATGCGGACAATGGGATCGCCTTTCTTCACCGAAGAACCGTCACGGACATACCATTCCTCGATCCGCCCTGGCACCAGCGCATTGATGTCCTGTTTGCGTTCATTGGGGCTGAGCGTGGTCACCACCCCGCGTCCCGAAGTGGTCTGCACCCACGGGACATAGATCAGGAACGCGACCGTGATGACGATCGCCGCCAGCAGCATGATGAACACCACGCGCATGATCCGCGGCGTCTTGATCGATGCAAGGGTGGTGAAATGCGCCATGTCACTTTTAAGGGCAGGCATGGTCATGCACCTCCTTTGTCAAAGGGGGATTTATCCAAAGGGGCCTTGTCGGAAGGAGCGTCGGCAGGGTGATCCATGGCGGCGCAGAAATCATCCATGTTGTCGAAATAGCGTTGCTGGTGCGCTTCCAGATAAAGGAAGCGGTCAAAGCCGAGATCGATGCGGCGGTTGGAGAAGTAGATCACGGTCGAATAGGCCTGCGACCGGAGTTCATCGACCGCCCGTTCAATCGGGCCGGGGTCGAGCAGATCGAACAGGCGGCTGAGCACCAGAATGCGCGGCTTTTCCAGCAGCGCATTGGCGAGCTTCAATTGCTGCAGTTCGACTGATGAAAGCGGATAGCCGGTCGATGCCAGCGGCGTGTCCAGGCCCTTTTCCAGAGTTGCAATGGTTTTCGCCAGCCCGACGGTTTCCAGCGCGCCAATCATCCGCTGCGGCGCGGTGTCGGGGCAGGACAGGCCCAGATATTCGCGGATCGTCATTTCCACGATGCTGGGCCGGTCGAGCACGTGGACGTTCTTGCGCAGTTGATGTGCTTCGATTGCTTTCATGTCGATCCCACCCAAGGTGGCGATCCCGCCCTCCGGTATGATGTGCAATTTCAGCAGGTTGGTAAACAGGCGCTGCACCCCGTGATGGCTGGCGGCGGCCATGATGATCGCGCCCGACGGAATTTCCAGATCGAACTGCGCTTCGTCATTGCGGGCGCGCCCGCGCACACCCTTCATCGCGATGGTGTGATCCGGCGCGTCGAACAGGTTGGCACCCTTGGGTTGTTCCTGCTCGATATCGTAGAACTGAGAGATTTCTTCCACCGCCGCGAACAGATCGTAGAAATAGTCCAGATAGCTGCCGAGCTGCGCCACGCCGAAGAACGCTGCCGACAGCACCAGTTCGGCCGCAACCAGTTGGCCCAGCGTCAACTGGTTTTCGATTACCAGCCAACCGCCCAGACCCAGCAGGGCGGCGCTGGCCCCAGCATACATCAGCAGGAAGGCGACGGTTTGCGAAAACAGGTGGCGAAAATGCCGCTTGCGTTCAACGATATAGATGCGGGTATGATCGTCGGTCTTGTCGAGCGCGTAATCGATGCGGCGCTGCGATTTGAAGAAGCCGTTGGAACTGCCGATCGATTGCAGCCAGGCAGCGGTCGAGTGCTTGGCATGGCTGAGATCGACACCGGTGCGCATCGCCCGCGCGCCCCACGACAGCCACACCGTCCAGATCAGCGCAATCATCACCAGCGTAAAGCCGAGGAAATAGGGGTGGTAAAGCGACACCAGCACAAACCCGACGGCAATTTGCAGCAGCGTGGTGAAACCGCCGATGAACAGGATCGGGATCGCCGTCTGGACGTAAATCACGTCGAAATAGCGGTTGAACAGCGGACCTTTTTTCACGTCGCCGAAAAACGGGTTCTGGGCATAGACCGAAATCAGCGAAATTTCGGCCACCATGCGCGCGTAAAAACGCCGTGCGAACAGCTCCATCAGGTGGATGCGCAGCGCATAAATCATGCTGGAAATGAACAGCAGGCCGAACAATGTCAGCGACAACATAACCAACGGCGCGGTCAGCGCGGTGTTGGCGATGGTGTTGATCAGCATCTGCACCGAAATCGGCGTGGCCAGCGAAAGCAGGCTTATGCCCACCCCGTAAACGGCGGCGAGCCAGTAAAAATTTGCCTCGGGCTTAAGGATGTCGAGGAAAATCCTGAAGAATTTTGCCAGCGAAATCTGTGAGCCGTAACTTTGGCCTTCACCTGCCATGGCAGCCTTTCCGTCCGAAACCTGTGTTCAAGCGATCCGATGCCGGGCCAGATGGCGCGCGCCGGAATGTGTGTGCATCTATTGCAACCACAGCGCGCTGCAAGCGATCAATCGTCCAATGCGCCCGCGGTTCCTGCCGGGGCATTATGTTCAAATTCATGAAGATATATGTCTGTTCATTGCGATGAGAGGTAATAAAGTATCTGTCCGCGCCCCGTTAGCGATCAAAGCTTGCGGGGCGATGAACCGCAGGCGATGAAGGCCGGGTCATGGTACGGCAAACAACAGAATCCGGCAATCGGGCCCCCATGGTGTTGCTGGTGGGCGGCGGTCATGCCCATGTCGCGGTGCTGGCCGACTGGATCAGGCGCGGACGCCCGCAAGGGGTGCAGGCCGTGTTGCTTACGCCGGACCCGACCTTGCGCTATTCCGGCATGGTGCCGCGGTGGATCGCAGGGCAGCACGGCATTGATGAAGGGGTGGTCGATCTGGCCGCACTGGCGGCGCGGGCGGGGGCGGCGCTGGTTCGGGGCCGCTGCGCCGGCGTTGATCCTGAAGCCCGCATTGTGCGGACCGAGGATGGCGCGCAATTCGCCTATGACTTGGCATCCTTCGATACCGGCGGCGTGGGGCAAGCGGCGAGCCTGCTCGGCAATGACCCGCGCCTGATCGACGTGCGCCCCATTGGCGGTTTTGTCGAGCGGCTGGCGGGGCTGCCCGTGTTCGCGCGTGTGGTTGTCGTGGGCGGCGGGGCGGGGGGCGTTGAACTGGCTTTTGCGCTGAGGAACATGGCCGGCATTTCGCCCAGACCCGATGTGACA
>JBEQBX010000101.1:0-11065 GCA_041639595.1 Porphyrobacter sp. | reverse complement strand
CTAGGCCGTGTGGACGAATTTGATCAAGCACAGTCCTGCTGCGAAGCTTACGATTGACCGGAAGTTTTCAGCAGTCTTTTCGCATCGCAGAGCGACCCGCTTGAAGCGTTTCAGTTTTCCGAAGCCCTGCTCGATGCGCCCGCGCGCCTTGTAGAGTGTCTTGGCGAAGAAGGTTGGCTGGTTCTTTTCGTTGGCCTTGTAGGGGATGACTGGAGCGATGCCGCGCGCCCTTGCTGCCGCCCGGTTCGCCTTGCTGGAATAGCCTTTGTCAGCGATGGCAGCGCGCGGGGTGATGTCTGGCCCGATGTCGAGCAGGGTCTCGAAGTGGGGGCAGTCCGAGGCTTCGCCGCCGGTCAGATCGAAAGCGATCAGGTCTCCGCAACCGTCCGATTTTCCGTGGATTTTGGTCGTAAACCCGCCCTTCGAGCGACCGAGTGCCTGGCCTTTCTGCCCCCTTTTGCGCCTGCCGCCGAAACATGCGCCCGCACGATCGTGGAATCGAACATCTGGATCAGATGTGCCGACGGGCTCATCGCAGCCAGCGTATCGAAAAAAGCCTCGAACACCCCAGCCTTGCTCAGCCGAGAGAACCGCTTCCACACCGTGTTCCAGTCGCCGTATTCCTTCGGAAGCGCCCGCCAGCGCACGTTCTCCACCGTGAAAAAATGCAGCGCCTCCAAAAACCGCCGGTCGTCCGCCGCCTTGCGGCCCCGACGCGGCAAACACGCCCGGAACACCAGCAATGTGTGCTCCCAATCTTCCTCCCTCATCTTCGTAGACATCGCTCCGACCCTCGCGTTCAGTCGGAACCCTATGAATCACCCCAGATTCATCTTGGGAATCGCAAAATCTCATCTATCCACAATTCGTCCACACGGCCTAGGCCAAACGGACGGCACCCTCAAAGCCAGGTTTTATTACAAGCCGAAATTTTTGATGCTTCATCGAATTTCTCCAAGGCGTTGCGTCACATAGATTTTCGCAATTGCGATTTTGTTGAGTGATCCGTCAGTTATTGCAGCACTTTGTCCTTAGCGCTGGTCGGGTCCCCAATCAGATCAGATCGGCAGAGGCGCTCAATTCACCGAGCCTTCCGACATTGACCCTTTTGAGCTATTTCGATTGCCTGTAGTGCATAGCTATGCGCTCAGATGGGTTTCTTTATCGTCGCATCTTTTGAAGCGACATTGATAACGAACGGGCTAGCGAGGTCATGTCGAAGATCGCGGTGATCTTGCGCCTAGTGCCTAAGCTTCAATTGTGCGTGGGGCGCTCGGCTCTTCTGGACGACTGTGGTGCGGAACTCGGAATCATCAATGTCCTGCCTCGCAAGAGTTGACATGATTTATTTCGTAATTTAGCGAAATAGCTATGAATGAAGTGTTCGAGGTCCTGTCCCACCCCATCCGGCGCGAGGTGCTGGAGCTGCTCAAACGCGGCGGGATGAGTGCGGGCGAGATTGCGGATCGGTTTCCGGTCTCCAAGCCAACCATGTCGGGCCACTTCGCCAAGCTAAAGGCGGCCGGGCTGATACGGGGCGAAAACCGCGGCGGATCGATCATCTACACGCTCAACCTTTCAACCTTGGAAGAAGCGCTGCTGGGCTTCATGGGGCGGGTCGGGATCGGCGAGGACCGGTTAGGCGCTGCGCGGGATATAGGGGAACAAGCATGAGCGTGCGCGGTTTGCTGACCGCGTCGCTTGGGCTGGCGCTGGCGATGTTGGGGTTTGGATTGTGGGTCGCTGCCGGGCTGAAGTCGGGCGCGCAGTTGCCAGTTCACTGGAACCTGGCGGGTGAGGCGGATCGCACGGCGCCTGCGCTGGTCGCGCTCGCGATGCCGGCGGTTATGGCGATCATGCTCTGCCTCCTGTTCGTAGCGATCCCGCGCCTTGAGCCGCTTCAGCCGCAGCTGGAAGCCTCGGCGCCGGTGCTGCGCGCGGTCTGGATCGGCTCGCTGCTGCTAATGGTCTATGTCCAGATGACGATTGCCGCGCCCGCGCTTGGCTGGACGCTCGGGCCGGATCTGCTGCTGGTAGGCATGGGCGTGCTGCTGGTGATGGTGGGCGATGCGCTGCCCAAATCCCGACCCGGCTTACTGGTGGGCATCCGCACGCCGTGGACATTGAACAATACCGACAACTGGATCGCCACGCACCGGTTGGGGGGCAAGCTGATGATGGTGGCGGGCGGGCTGATCGTGCTGGCGACCATTGCGCCGCTACGGTCCGGCGTGCGGATGATCATCATCACCGCGCTGGTGACCTGCGCTGCACTGGTGCCGGTGATCTACAGCTGGTGGCTGGCGCGCAGGCATACCACCTGATACGAACCCGGGAGAAGACCAGAATGCCGAAATCCACCTTGTTTCTCGCCTGTGCCATGATGCTGGCGTCCCCTGCCCTTGGCGGCGAACCTGCTGAGACACCGATCGCCGCGCCCGGCCCTGACGCTCCGCTGTCGGGCACCCTGCGCAGCGCCGCAGGCCCGCAGAGGGCCATGGCGCTCATCATTCCCGGTTCCGGACCCACTGATCGCGATGGCAACAATCCGCTGATCGGCAATGCCGCGACCTACCGCCTGCTGGCAGAAGCGCTGGCTGACAAAGGCATCGCCAGCGTGCGGATCGACAAGCGCGGGATGTTCGGCAGCCGCGCGGCAGTGGCCGATCCCAATGCAGTCACGATCCCGGATTATGTCGCCGACATCGCCGCATGGGTCTCCACCATCCGTGCGCAGACCGGCGCGCCTTGCGTATGGCTGATCGGCCATAGCGAGGGCGGGCTGGTGGCGCTGGCATCGGCCGGTGCGGTCGATGACTTGTGCGGCCTCGTTCTGCTTTCGGCGGGCGGACGCCCTTTTGGCGAAGTGATCCGGCAACAGCTGCGCGCCAACCCCGCGAACGCCCCGTTGCTCGCAGCAGGCGAGCGCGCGATCGACGAACTCACTGCCGGGCGCAGGGTCGCCGCCGATGCCCTACCCGGGCCGCTCCTCCAAGTGTTTCATCCGGCGGTACAAGGCTATCTCATCAGCGCGATGGCGCGTGATCCCGCCAGTCTGGCGACAGACACAGCGTTGCCGATGCTCATTGTGCAGGGCGGCAAGGATATTCAGGTGCCCACCGGGGATGGCGAACGGCTGAAGGCCGCACAGCCCCGTGCCACGCTGCTGGTCGTGCCCGGCATGAACCATGTGCTGAAGGACGTGGCAGGCGATAGCATGGCCGACAACATCGCCGTCTACCGCGCTACCGATCTGCCGCTGTCCGCGGGCGTGGCAGCTGCCATCGCTAGCTTCATGCTGAGCGGCAAATAACGCAGCAGCCCATTCCTGGCGGCCAAGCTACGACGCCAGTAGAAACTCGCTGGAACCGGCCAAACGCAACCGTCAGCGATCAGCTTGCGTTGGTTCCGACGACAAACGGCCAAGTTCTCGGGAAAAGAAGTCGATAACGGCGGCATGGACGATCCTCTGCGCGGCGACGTCGATGCTCGCGGGAACCGGGCGGCCCTCATAATCCATCGGTGTCCATCCGGTCCCGCCCAAGGAATGCCCCGCTTCGGCAAAGCTAAGCGCTACCGTCGGCAGGCCCTCCCCGGCCCGCCGTTCCGCTACCGCGCGCACCATCTCGCCCGATGGCCATGTGGCATCGCGATCACCGCCGGCAATCAATAAGGGTCCTTTGTATTCTTCGACGGGGATCCGGGCTGCCGCCGCCTTGTCCGGATTGGCACGGCGGCCTTCGAGATGCGGCACAGTAAGCGCGCGCCGCTCCCCGCGCGCGAGCGCGGCGATGGCTTCCTCCATCCCGCGGTAGGGGACAAAGGGCAGAGGCTGTCCGTCCCATGAAAAGGACGATGCCGTGCCCGGGGGCGCATCACTGCCCCTCCCCTCCCACACCACGTCTCTCGGCACGATGGCCGAAACGGCCCGAAGCCAGGGCATCCTCGTAGCTGCAATCAGCGCGAACTCGCCGCCCTTCGATATGCCGTGAAGCCCGATGCGCGCCGGGTCGATATCGGGCTGCGTCAAGATCCAGCGCCGCACGTCCTCAAGCCGATCAACCGGAATGTCGGTGAAGGCGCCTGGCGGTCCGGACAATTCTTCACTCCCCCAGCTCGGCGCATAATACGGCAGCGCAAGCACGGCATAGCCCTGCGCAGCAAAGACCGGCCCCATACTGCGCCCGAAGCCTGAGCCTCCCTCAGATCCGCCCAGCACGATGATTACGCCAAGCCTATCCGTGCCTGCGGGGCGATAAAGCCGAGCGCCGACAAATTCGGCCACCGGGCGCATCACGATGCCATCGGGCAGGTCGGCAAGTGCCGCTGCGTCGCGGGACACTTCCTGACAGTTGCCGAGCGCCCGCACGGTGATGCCTGCCGGCTCAGCTGCGCCCGGAGGGGTGGGCCGCATCGACCAGAACAGTCCTGCCGGATCAACGCCCTGATAGCTTCCGGCAATCGCGGGATCACGCGCGAGGTCAATTGCTCCGTCCGGGCCGACAACAAAGATGGCAGCGCTGCGATAGGTGCCATCGGCATTTCGGCGCACAGCCTCGATCTCGACCTGCTCCCCCGGAGTGAAGCCGCGCAGGCCGACCGTCACGGGCTCGGCACCGGTAAGTGTTTGCAGCAGGTCCAGTTGCTGGGCATAAATAGGCACGGCCACAGCGGCCTCAAGCAGCATGACGGCACAGGAAAGAAACGAGGCGGTGCGCATGATTCGCAATCTCCGGCTGATTGATCGGGTCACGCCCTGCCTTGCCGCTGCGCCGCCCGGCCTCTGCCAAAAAGCCGTGAACGGACGTTTGCAGCGATGAATGACATGGCAAAACCGGCGAAAGATCAGCCCATGCGGTCGGCGCGTGCTGCGGAGGCTGCTGATCGCCCCCCAGCGTTGCGCGCAGGCGACCGCCTCCCTTCGGTCGGGGCGGTCTATGCCATGGGCGCCGCGTTGCTGCTGGCGCTCTACACCATAGTTTTCGCGGTTACGCTGGATGAAGGCTAGGCAAGCGCACTCAGTACCGCAATTGCCAATGTCGTGCCGCTCGCGGGGCTTGCGGCAGGGTTCTACCTGATCCTCCACAGCGCGGTGCTCCCGCGTTCGGTGATCGCGCAAGGGGCGTGGCACATCGTGCTCGCGCCGGTATCCGCGCCGAGCTGGTATGCGCTGGTGCTGGTGAGCCTGATGCTGCTGCGTGCAATCGGGCGCGGCGAGATGCAGCTCGGGACGTTCTCGGGCGTCGCGCTGGTGTGGCAGCTGTTTCAGGGCGTTGTGCTTTATGCGCTGGTTGCTGCCTGTGCCTATGCCTTGCGCGGCGGGCGGCAGTCCGCTGCGGTGCAGATCGTCGCTTCGGGGCCGATGCAGCGCTATCTGACGCGGCAGGGCGACGAACTGGTGCCGATTGCTGTCGGCGATATCGTGACGATCACAGGCGCGCAGGATTATGCCGAGGTCACCACGATCACTCAGCGGCGGCATCTGGTGCGGCTGTCGCTGGGCGAGTTCGAGCAGCGCCTGCCCGCCGATGAATTCGTGGCATCCAACGTTCGGTGATCGTCAACCTGCGTCACCTCGACCGGGCCGAACCTGCCGGATCAGGACGCATGACGCTGCACCTGAGCAATCGCCAATCGGTCGAGGCAAGCCGTAACGGGGCCCGCGTGCTGGGAGGCAGGGTCATTTAGCGCGTAGTGCGCCTCATTCTCAGAGTTTAAGCGGACGCGCGGTTTCTCCCGTGCCAGATCGTGAAGGGCAAGGACCGGCCTGTTAGTGGGTGTGCTGCTTGACGGAAACTTGATCACGGGATTTGGCACCGACCCTGAAGAAGCTGCCGGGCAGTTTTAGCGAACCCGCATTGATTCCCCTCATAACCGCAGCTGGGTGGCAAGCTGAAGGGCAGCTCTTTCCTCTACGCGGCGCCTTGGATCGATGATTTGGCCTGCTTATAGGGCTTCACAATCAATTCCGACCGCTACAAACCGGCAGACCGATGATGCGCATCTATGATACATGTGACGGCAGACTTCAGTTTGTTACCCAGCCACTTGCCCAATCTACCAACGCGATTTGGATCGATCTGTTGCGTCCCACTCCCGAGGACGAAGAGCAGGTCAATAGCTGGCTGGGCGTTGAAATCCCTGATCGCGAGGAGATGGAGGAGATTGAGATCTCCTCACGCCTCTACATCGAGGGTTCGACTGCCTTTATGACCGCGATCCTGCCCGCGTTCGGTGATGGCGACGAGCCCGAGATGGCTCCGGTCACATTCGTTCTCACTCCAACATCACTGGTGACTTTGCGCCATCACGAGCCGCGGGTCTTTGCCCTGATGAGCCAGCGCGCCGATCGCGGACTTGCCGGTGCAATCGATGGCGAAGATGTGTTCGTGCAATTGCTCGAAGCGATTGTCGATCGTCTCGCTGACGTGCTCGAACGCTATGGCCGGGAAATCGAGACGGTGGCCAAGACCGTCTTTGCCAAGACCGACATCAAGGCCCGGTCCCAGACCGATTTCGGCAAGGTGCTGTCCGACCTCGGCAGGCAGGCCAATGAGCTTTCCAATATTCGTGACAGCCTCGTGTCGCTCGAACGCCTGGCGACCTTTGCGACAACCCTGCTGCTCCAGCGCAAGAGCCGCAAGGAACTGCGCGAGCGGCTAAAGACTGTTGCACGTGATGTTCGTTCCTTGTCCGATCACGATGCATTCCTTTCACAGAAGATCAACTTTCTGCTTGATGCTACGCTCGGCATGATCAGCATTGAACAGAACGGAATCATCAAGATCTTCTCGGTTGCGGCCGTGGTGTTCCTGCCGCCAACGCTGGTGGCCTCGATTTACGGGATGAACTTTGAATTCATGCCCGAGCTGCAATGGCCCTATGGTTACCCTTTCGCGCTGGGGCTGATGGTGATCTCGATGTTGCTGCCCTACCTCTATTTCAAGCGGCGCGGGTGGCTGTGAGAGGCGATGCTTCGAGGGCCTGCCTGTGTGCTGCGGCTTGCCGCCGCCAGCTTTGCGCTTTGGCTGGCTGACCCGGCTCGTGCGGGTGGAGGCGCACACATTGTCGATGACGATGCGACCTTGCCTGCCGGGGTTTGCCATGTCGAAAGCTGGTTGAACTTGCCTAGCGAGGGGGGCGGCCTTGCGATCGCTAGTCCCGCCTGCACGCTCAAAGGCCTGCCGCGCCTTGAAATCGCTGGTGCCGTGCAGCGCACCTTTGGCGATGATGTCGCCACCAGGATCGCACCGGCACTGAAGCTCAACCTGCGTTCGTTCGAAGAGGCACCCGTTGGCGTGGCGGTCTCGGCGACGGCCACATGGAACCCGCGTGACAACCGGATCGAGAGCATGGGTATGACAGTCCCGGTTTCCGCGAGGGTCAATGAACGGCTTGTGCTTCATGGCAATCTGGGCTGGATCAACGCGCCCGGCGAAGCGGATCGCAACGCACTGTTCTGGGGCGCTCAGGCCGAGTTTGAGCTCGTGCCCGACGTTGTTCTGATGGGAGAGGTATTCGGCACAGATCGTGGGGCGCCGGGCGGTCAGGCGGGGCTGCGCTGGGTGACCGACCGGGGACGGATCGACGTGGACCTGCTGGCAGGCCACCGCATCGACGGTACCGCCGCCTCGTCTGTGACGCTGGGCCTGACGATCCGCCGATGATGGCAACGGCGCACTCGGCGCCCGCATGACGTCTATGGGGTCGCTCGCCGAAGGGCAGGCATTTTCGCGAACGGGGTAAAGCTGCGGTGCCGCTTTGGGGATCGCGCACCAGTCCCGCTCATGTCCGGGGATGGGTAGAAAGGCGAAAATCTGCTTTGCCCGCCCTGACCTTGTCGAACACCCAGCGCTTCGCGGACCGCGGCATCGCCCAATTGGCAGGCATCTCCCATTGACAGCGGGCATGGGCGTATTTCTAGACGAGTTATAGCCAGCCCAATTTCCTAAAGCGCAGGAAAAGCATCACACATATGAACGCGATAGTCCCCAGCACACCGAAATAGGCATATTCCATTCGCAATTCGGGCATGTTCTCGAAGTTCATCCCATAAATTCCAGCGATCGCAGTCGGAACTGCGAGGATCGCCGCCCAAGCGGCCAGCTTGCGGGTAATCTCGCCCTGGCGCTGGGCTACGATCAACGCGCTTGTCTCCATCACCGAATTCAGCATTTCGCGGTGCAGCGCCGCCAGCGATGAAACACGCCGGACGTGGTCGAGCACGTCGCGGAAATAGGGGCGCACTTCGGGGTCGATATTGGGCAAATCGAGGCTGGCCAGCTTCGCGCAGACCTCTTCCATGGGGATCAGCATTCGCTGCAGCAAAAGCAGGTCCCGCCGCAGGTTGAAGAGTTCGCGCATCTCGGCGCGGGTAAGTGTGGAATCGAGCGCACTCTGTTCGAGCCGCTGGACGATCTCGCCCGCCGCATCGATGACCGGAAAGTAGTTGTCGGCAATCATATCGAGCAGAGCATGGAGGACATAGTCCACTCCGTGCGCCAGCAGCGCAGGCCGTGTCTCGAGTTTCTCTCGTAGTGCCGAGTGGCCCTGGTCGGACCCGTGCCGGACGGTGACGATATGGTTGCGCCCGACGAACAAGGCGGTCTCACCATAGCTGATGTGCCCGGCCTCCATCTTGGCAGTGCGCGCAACGACAAAGAGCTGGTCGCCATAGATTTCCAGCTTGGGAAGCTGATGCGCGTGGAGCGCGTCCTCCACGGCAAGCGGATGGAGGCCAAAACGCTTGGCACAGGCGGACATTTCTTCAGAGGTAGGGTCGAGCAGGCCGACCCACGCGAACGCGTCGGGAGATTGTCGTTCGTGGCCGTCCACTTTACCCTGCGCAAGCGGCTCGCCGACGACTCGGCCCTCGCGATAGTCGCGTGCTGCAATGATAGCCATCAACGCCCCTTTCGTCCGATCAATAGCCCCTTGGTTCCTCCACCTTCGAAGGTGAAGTCTAAATCTCTCCACTTCCTGCGCCATCGCCGCGCTACGATCCGCTCACCCGGCCGCGCCGCATCGTCGAGTAAAATGACGCCCCTTGGCGCAACTCGTTCGAACAGGCGCTCCGCCATCCCTCTGGCAAAGGGATGCACCGCCCACGGCGGGCCGTCGATAATCAGCATATCGATTGTCGCGGGTATCTCGGGCAGCTCATACCAGAGCCCCGGCCATGCCGGATCACGCTGCCCGAGCGGGGCATGATGGAACCGCGCCGCCAATTCGTGCTCCGTCAACCATTCTCCCATTTGCCGCACAAATGGTTCGTGCTGGTCGTAGCTATACAGAGCGCCGCCTCCATGCAGCGACAATGCCTTGGCGATGACCAGCGAGGTTGCCCCCGAACCCAATTCCACCACAACCTGTGGCTGGCGGGCTTCGATTTCGTCAACGATCCGGTGCAGCAGATAGGTATCGGCTTTCCAGCTCCCCAGATGCGGCAAAGCATCGCTATCCAGCCCAACGCGCTGCAGCAAGGCTGCCTTTTGCGCCTTGGTTCCGCCATAAAGGCTTTTGAGCAGCCAGGGCCATTGCACCAAAGCAAAGCCCAGCTGGAACACCTTTTCGCCCATGGTCCGCGTAGCGGGACCTGCGTGCGAGAGATCCTTTGCGAGCAGCCCGGTAAGATATTTGGTGGTCAATGTTTGCGCCAGAACAGGAGGGACGGCCCACTAACGGCATTACGCTCTGATGGCGAACCAAAATCCGCTTCGCCAAGTGGTTCATTCGACGTCCGCGCGGGCGCGCAGAGCTATGCCGGCGTCTCGGCGTGGTTCTAGCCGAGCCCTGCAATCCGGCGGCGCCTGTTGCGCTGCACGATGTTGAGCAGTTCGACCCCCACCGAAAAGCCCATCGCCGCGTAGATATAGCCCTTGGGCACGTGGAAACCGAAGCCGTCGGCAATCAGCACCAGCCCGATCATCACGAGGAAAGCGAGCGCCAGCATAACCAGCGTCGGATTTGTCTCGATGAAGCGCGCCAACGGCGTGGCGGCGAACAGCATGATGCCGACAGTGATCACCACCGCTGCAACCATGATTGGGATGTCGTCGGTCATACCCACCGCCGTAAGGATCGAATCCACCGAGAACACCAGATCGATGGCGATGATCTGCACGATCACCGCGCCAAAGCTGGCCGTGGCCGCAGCCGCGACGCCGGGTGTCTTGTCGAGCAAATCGCCGGATGGGTCATTCGGCTCCATCGAGTGATGGATTTCCTTGGTAGCCTTCCACAGAAGGAACAGTCCGCCCGCCAGCAAGATAAGGTCGCGCCCTGAAAAGGCGGTCTCAAAGCTTGCCTTGTTGGTGCCCTCGACCGGCGGTCCTACGATACCGAGATCGAACAGCGGCTGCTGAAGCGTCACGATCCAACCGATCAGCATCAATAGCCCGATCCGCATCCCCAACGCGAGCATTAGGCCAAGCCTGCGCGCGCGCTCTTGCTGGTGCACGGGCAGCTTGTTTGACAGGATCGCAATGAAAATGAGATTGTCGACCCCAAGCACGACCTCAAGTGCAATCAGTGTCAGCAGGGCGAGCCAAGCGGCCGGGTCAGACAGAAGAGCGACGAGTTCCATGAGATTGCCTCTGAAACAAGCCCAGTTCGGATGCAAGGACCGGCAGTAAAGCGATCCGCTTCATCACCAGCCAAGGATTGGAAGGTCCGGGCTTCTCGATTTGTTGATCAAGCTGAGGATTTGGGACTGGTTCGTCTGCGCGTTGGCCGGTCTGATCTTCTTCGCTCATTCCGCATCTGAAGCTGCGGATGCCTTTGCCGAACTCAGCCATCGTCTCGGAGGTTCGGCCTCACCCGAAGAGCACCAGAAGGACGATTGCAACGATAAGCCAATGACTGATCGACATGCCACCCCTATCTCCGTCGATCCCGCACAGCAACGTCCGTTCGGCTCATTTTCTCCATCGTCATTGCAATAAAAGTGAGAACGGCGACATTGAGGTCGCGTTGAGAAATTCGGCTCCCGGCGAGAAACTGTCTGAAGCTGTCCGGCAGATTTCGGGATCGCGCACTGCCCCGGCGCATGACTGCTCATGGGTGG
>JBEQBX010000100.1:0-11118 GCA_041639595.1 Porphyrobacter sp. | reverse complement strand
TGCATCCGGTTGCTGCCTGACAGCCGGATGCAAACCAGTCGTGTTGCTTCCACGGCAAAGTCGCGAAGGCCCCACGCTACGCAGTGCTGCGTGATTGTGTTTGCTAGTGGCTGCATTAATTTTGAGTCTTCGAAGGGTCGAAGAATGGACGATTAGCGCATTTTGCATGTGCTGGTCGGCCAGTCGCAAATTTGCGGGCAGTGCACCACCAGGTCAGACGAAATTTGACTGAGGAATGGGCCTGCTTTGGGGGCCCTTTTTGTTTGACGATCACTTCAGCCAGCCTGATGCTCGATTGCCGTTTCCGGTGACGGCTGTCGGGCGTTGCGCGCTGCGCAGCAACGGAAGTGCTCGCACCATCGCGCTCAAGATCGCGGGGTTCACCGCGCTTTTTGCCTGTCCCGCACCGGTGCTCGCCCAAGCAGGTCCAAGCCCGTTTGACCTGGGCGGCTTCATGCATTTCTATGAGCGTCAGGACGAGACCGGCGTGACCTTGCCGGGTGTTGGGCAAGCCGAACCGGCCCCTTGCGCTGTAAACCGGTCTGAAATGCCGATGTCCGAGCGGTGCCGCACCACAGCCGAGGCCGATGCTGTGGCGCCGCAGAAAAGTGACGCTGCGCAGGCCGGCGTCTCCGACCACAGGCGTGCCGACGAAACGCGCATCGCCAATCTCTGGGCCGCCGCCCGGGAAGCGAGCGCGAAACTGGATATCGAGACAGCGAGAGCGCACCTCGAATCCGCGGCCGAATTGCAGTTGAGGTTGTTTGGTGAAGCCGATTTCACCTCTGCCGCCCTGTTGCTCGATTTGGCCATGATTCTGGCCTACCAGGAAGACTTTGAGGCGGCCGAGGACATCATCCGCCGCGTCGGACCTGTCATCGATAAATCGCCGAGTCCGAGCGATCGGGCTCGTCTGGCGAGCTATCAGGCAAGCATCGCAGCGCTTCGTGGCGATTTCGGCGCTGCCAATCGGTTCGCAACCGATTCTACCGCCCAGTGGCGCAAGATTGCCGGCAACGACGATAGTCAGGCAGTGCTGTCGCTGTTTCAGTCCGACGAAACAACGGTTGGTGCACAACCGGAATTGGCGTTGTCGTTGGCCAGAGAGGCTGCGATCCTGCTGAAATCGGATGATCCTGTCTCCGCATACGCAAAGGCTAGCGAAGCACTCTTCGCGCTGAATTCCGGGTTGCAAAAACCACCGATCTGGCGGGCAGAAATCCTTGCGGTGCTGGGTGAAGCATCGTCGGCGCTTGGCCGCTTGTCGGCCGCGGAAACGTTTTTCGAGAAGGCGATTGCAATCCGCAGATCGCTTCATGGTGACGGTCCGGGAATGGTGCGCCTGCTGCTGGCGCAAGGGCGTGCGTACCAACGCGAAATGATGAATGTGAATGCGATCATTGCCTATCGTCGCGCAATCGAGATCGCCAAGGCACTGCCGCGTGGATCCGTTGCGTTGCGGGTCGATGATCTCATTCCGTTGGCACGGGCCGTCATGGCTGAGTCTGAAACGTTGATGACTGATAATGAAAAGCTCGGCTTGATGACCGAGCTGTATGATGCATTCCAAATGGCCTTCGTCCCCGGTCGGGATGAAGCGATCGATCTGGCGTCGATCCAGATTACCGATACCAATCCTGTACTCGCCCAGCGTATCAGTAGTTTGAAACAAAGCGTTCTGGCGCAAGCGGAATTGAGCGGAAAGCTGGCAATTGAACGGGCCAAGCCTGCCGATGAACGCGATGATACGCTGGTTGAGGCTTTGGCGGCAAAGCTGCAAGAACAAGCGGCTCAAGCGGCCAGCCTGCGCAGTGCCTTATTGCGAGATCATCCTGAATATCAGCGATTTGATGAAAGCGGTGCGCCGGATCTGAACCTTCTTCGCGGAGCTCTGGAGGGCGATGAAGCGCTTGCGAGCTTTCTGATCGGACGAGACGTCACCTTTCTGCAGCTCGTCACGCGTGAACGAATTCACATTACGCCCATTGCGGCAGGTGGCGAGGAATTGGCCAGAATGGTGCGCGGTTTGCGCAAAGGCCTGGAAATCGAAGGCGGTTCTGTCAACGAATTCAATCTTTCAGATTCCCACTTCCTGTACCAGACGCTGTTCAGCGGCGTCAGCGAGCCCCTTTCAAGGGTCAAGCGTCTAATTGTGGTTCCCAATGGTCCCTTGAGCAGCCTTCCCTTCGGGACATTGTTGACCGACGCTCCGACAAGCGAAAACTATGGCAAAGCCCCGTGGCTGGTGAACCGGATGGCCGTCACGCAGGCACCATCGGTCGTCAGTTTCGTCAACCTTCGTTCGAGCAAGCCGGGAAAAGGTCGACCAAAACCGTTTCTTGGCATCGCCAATCCCCGATTTGCCGGACAGGCGTCCGTCACGTCTGTTGCAGCAGTGCAAACGTGCAATCCGGAAGGCATCGCACTGCCGAGCCGCTTCGACGCTCTTGAACAATTGCCTGACACTGCTGCCGAGGTTCGCGCCGTCGCCGCATCCTTGAGGATCAAGGGCGCCGACATCTTCACTGACGGAGAGGCCAAGGAAAAGGTTTTCCGCAGTAATTCGCTAGACGATTACAACGTGATTTATATTGCGACCCATGCTGTCATGCCGGGCGAAGTTGCTTGTCAGCGCGAACCCGGGATCGCGCTGACGCGGCCTTCTGAACAGGCAACGTCGAGAGAAAGTGACGGATTTCTCGATGCAAGTGAGGTGGCCGGCTTGCAAATTGCGGCCAATCTCGTGGTGCTTTCCGCCTGTAACACCGGCAGCAGCGGCAACCAGACTGTCCAGAAGGGCGACGCGCTTTCAGGCTTGGCCGAAAGCTTTTTCATCGCCGGAGCGCGCAGCTTGCTCGTCACGCATTGGCAAGTGCCTTCTGCCGCGACGTCAGCTCTCATGCGCGATATGTTTGGCGCGATCGGGAAAGACAGGACGCTCGCCACTGACACCGCACTGCAGCGTGCACAATTGCTGGCCATCAGCAATGACAACACTGCGCACCCCTTTTTCTGGGGCGCTTTTTCGTTCGTCGGCAGCGGAAAAGAAACGGTATTTGTTGAAGCGGCGACATCATGATGCGCGCTGTCGCCCTCGTAATCGTCAGCTTGTGGATTGCAGCTCCGGCGGCAGCCCAATCGCTGGTGGTTGTTGAAGTACGCGGGGTCGATCTGAAAGTCGGGTCGCGGCTCGATGAAGCACAGCAGGTCAAGCTGCCTGCGGGCGGCAAGCTGGTGGTTGTGCGCAGCGATGGAACGGTGATCAGCCTGCGCGGGCCGCACAGCGGACCATTGAAGTCGAAAGCGGCCCCCAGTCAAGGTGCAGGTCGCGCGCTTGCAGCTCTGGTAGCCAGCCGCACGGATAGAGCCAATCGCGTCGGAGCTGTTCGGTCGGGCGCAAATGCTGCCCCGCTGCCATCGGCATGGCTGATCGACATCACACGTCCTGGTGAACGATGCCTGGTCGAAGGCGCCCCGATTGGGTGGTGGCGCCCCGTGAGTGCGGCGACCCAAGACTTCACCCTCTCCCCGCTCGATCGGTCATGGAACGCGCAGTTATCGTTTGAAGCCGGACAAGACACCGTGGCGATTACCCGGGTAAGCGATATCGATGCGACCAAGTCGTTCATCATCAAGGATGAAGAGCGCGAATACAGTATTCGCGTGCACCTCATCCCCAAGGCCACAACAGAGCCGGCAGTTTTGGCCGGATGGATGATCGAAAAGGGCTGCATCCAGCAGGCGGACGCGTTGCTTGCCTTGCTGCAGCCTGGCCAGAATGACGAGAGCAGCCAATGAAAGCGCCGGCCTTCATTTCTGCGCTTCGGTTGAAGGGGCCAAGCCGGTCGGGCCTATGGATCACGGCCGTTGCTGTCCTGTCGGCGCAGATCGCTATTCTCTCCGTGCAGTTTCTGGCTCCCATCAACAATCTTGAGAAGAAGCTCGCCGATATTCGTGTGGCGGCTCTCGAAGTGCCAAAGCCGCCTTCGGACCAGATTATCGTCGTCGCTCTCGACGAAGATACGCTAGCGCAATTTACCTATCGTTCACCGATTGATCGCGCGTTTATTGCCAGCCTGATAGAGCGTATCGATACTGCGGGGGCAAAGGCCATCGGGGTTGACGTACTGATCGACCAGGCCAGCGATCCGGCCAAGGATGAACAGCTCTACTCTATCGTCCGCGCAGCCAAAACACCGCTGCATTTCAGCTTTACGTCCGATAGCGCCTTTGTCACCGAGCCACAGCTTGAATACATGCGGGCGTTCGTGCCGGCAGACAAGCGCATGGACAGCAGGCTGCTATCCGATCCCTTCGACGGTCTGGTTAGGCGGATCAATCCAGGTGGCATCGTTTCGGGCGACAAGGTCACTTACGATGATGATCATCCGCCAAGCTTTGCAGCGGTCATGGCGCGCTATCTTGATGCTCGCCAGCCAGAGGAGCCGCGCGAAATCGCCTGGCGGCCCTTGTCCGCAGACGGTGAAGACCCGATCCCGGTCATTTCTGCCAATTATGTGCCCCATTTGCCGCCCGAAATCTTTGCCGGCAAGGTTGTCCTGATCGGTGCAGTCCTTTCGATTACAGACAGGCACCCGACACCGCTAACGATCATTGATGACGGCGACCGCGGTCTTATGCCGGGGGTGCTGATTCAGGCTCATGCCATAGACAGTCTCGCTTCCGGGGCACCTGAGCCTGTTTCTCCGCCGCTGCAGACTATGTTGATGGTCGCGCTCTTCACCGCGCTGGGCGTAATCATCAGCCAGCTTCGCAAGGGGCTGTTGTTCAACGTCACACTGTCTCTCATCGCTCTGGCCGGATACTGGGCCATCGCGATTGTCGGCTATGGCTATGGCATCGGAATGTTGCCGATCCTGATGCCATCCTTCGCGCTACTGCTTTCCGTGTGGATGATGGACCTGGTCATCGGCCGTGCCGAGCGAATGCAACGACAGTTCATCCAGTCCACGTTTTCGCGGTACGTTTCGCCCGCTGTGGTGGAGCGCATCGCTGCAGACCCTAGCGCCGCAGCGATCAGTGGTGAAAAGCGGTACGCCACGTTCCTGTTTACGGACGTCGCCGATTTCACAACCATGTCCGAACTTCTCCCGGCAGAAGAGCTGTCGGATGTTCTGAACCAATACCTTGATGGCGCGTGCGAGATCATTCTTCGCGAAGGCGGAATGATCGACAAGTTCATCGGCGACGCGATCATGGCGATCTTCAACGCCCCGATCGAACAGCAGGATCACGCCTCGGCTGCGATCCGTACCGCGTTGGAGCTGGACGCCTACGCCGAGCGGTATCGCCTGGAATGCAACGCCAGGGATATTCCCTTTGGCGTGACCCGGATTGGTATCCACACAGGCCCAGCGGTCGTCGGCAATTTCGGATCCTCGCAGCGGATGGATTTCACCGCTCTGGGCGACACCGTCAACACAGCGGCGCGCACGGAAGGGATCAACAAGTACTTCGGAACCCGGATATGCTGCACTCAGTCCGTTGTCGATCAGGCAATGGGTCGGGCGTTTCGGACGATCGGGCATTTTGCGTTAAAAGGGAAGGCTGAATACACCACTTTGTACATACCACTTCCGACTGAACACGAAGCCGAAGCCGAAAATGATTATAACGCAGCTTTTGCGTTGCTCGAAAAGAACGATCCCAAAGCGGTTGAACGCTTTGCCGGTCTTCGAAAGCAATACCCGGTCGATCCTCTGATCAATTATCATTTTGAAAGATTGCAAACGGGTGAAGTCTCAGCGCGCATCAAGATGGGCGCGAAATGATTATTTCCTGCAACATCAGAAGCATGCTGTTGTTTGGGCCATTAATGTGGCTCGCGCACGGACAAGCTCTGGCCCAGTCGGCAGTGCTGTCGCCCGAGGCCGACATTTCCAGACTGCGGCTGAGCCCGCCTGAACTGCCGTCGCAGGAAGATCTTGATCTGACGATCCGTAACCCGGAAAAATCGGTTGTCCCGAAGGATGTATCGGAGCTGGATTTTCTGGTCTTGCGAATACAGGTCAATGGAGTGACCTATTTCTCGAAGGAAGAGGTGCGCACGCTTTTTGCGCCTCTGGAAGGACAGAGAATTAGGCTGGAAACCCTGCGAGAGCAGGCTGACCGCCTGCAGGGGCTTTATGCCACTCAGGGGTTTCTGCTGACCCGTGTGATCATCCCTCCGCAAAAGATTGAAGGCGGGGTTGTCACGATCGAGGTCGTCGAAGGTTACATCGATGACATCGTGCTGGATGATGAAACCAGCCCCGGCGCGGCCTTGGCGCAGAATGCGCTTGCCGATCTGCGCAATCAGCGCCCGCTGGATATTCGCGAACTTGATAGCGAATTGCTGATTCTGAACGATACACCCGGGCTTGCCGTAAAAACGCTTCTGCGGCCCGGAAGCAACCTTGGGGCTGCCACCATGGCTGTTTCAACAGCCAAGGTGCCGAACCAGGGCTTCGCCAACGTCAGCAATACCGGTTCGAACGCCATAGGCCCGGCTCTGTATTCGATTGGCTATACCCTCAATTCACCATTGAACCGACCTGGTTCGTTTGACCTTTCGGTCAGTGTTGCGGGACGAAGTCTGACTGAACTGCAGGCGGTTAGTGCGCGCTATGCCATGCCTATCGGTTTCAAAGGGGGCATTCTTTATCTTGGAGGGCTGGCGGCGCGGGCAAAACCGGGAGGCGAAGCTGCGGCGCTTGGTGTGTCCAGCGCATCCTACTCGTTGGAAGCCAGACTGCGTACGCCGCTGTATCGTTCCCGTTCCAGCGCGCTATATCTTGAAACGGCGCTGCTGTTCGCGCGAACCAGAGTGACCGCGCTGGGTGCCGAAATCACCCGGGACAAGATTGCCAGTAGCCAGATCGGCCTGCGCGGACGCCACCAGTCTCCATTAGGGCAAACAACAGCGCAAATATTGGTAAACGCTGCACTGCCAGCCATCGGGGTGCTGGATGAAAAGACCCCGAACCCCTCCATTCCGGGCTTTGATCCGAATTTCAGCAAGGTAAGCTGGCAATTTGATCATGTCTTTCCGCTCAACACCGCCGCATCCTTTTTGACGCGCGTGGTTGGTCAGTGGACCGATGATCGGCTGCTGGCAGGTGAGCAGGTGGCCTTCGGAGGCCCGCTTCTGGGACGCGGCTATGCCCCTTCGGTCCTTACTGGCGACAAGGGTGTGGGTGTCTTGGGAGAGATGCGTTTCGACCTTCCAGCAGTCCAGGAACCGGGCATGATCAGCAATGCGCAAGTGTATGGTTTTGCTGATGCAGCACGGGCCAAGCTGCTTGCTGGAGTAGGTGCCCCGGCCGTGACGCAGAGCATCGTCTCCTATGGAATGGGGCTAAAAGCCCTCTTGGTCGATCGACTGTTCCTTGACCTGCAATTTGCGTCTGAAGGTCGCAAAATTCCTGGCGCTGAAAGCCGCCCTGCACGCGTAAATATCAGTCTGGTATCGGTTTTCTGATGGACCAGATCGATCCTCTGCGACCGTGTCTGAAAGAACAGCCATGAAACTTGCCCGTCTCATGCTGTTGACTTCGGCCAGCCTCAGCTCGGTAGCGACAGCGCAAAACCTTGCACAGGCCGTGCCTCCGAACCCGGCGCCGACCGTGGTTGCGGGTGGTGCGACCTATACCATCGACGCAACGGGCACGTTGCGCACGGTCACACAAACAACCGCCAAGGCATTTCTTGACTGGTCCGCGCTGGATGTTCCGCTGGACCACACTCTGCGTTTTGATCAGCCGAATGCGAACGCCATCACCTTGAACCGTGTCACAGGCAGTGGCGGTACCGTGATCGATGGCCGGGTTGAAGCCAATGGGCAGGTGTGGATTCTCAATCCGAACGGGGTATTCATATCCCCCACCGGAAGAGTGACTACGCCGGGCTTCCTCGCCTCGACCGGGAACATCTCGCACACTGAATTCATGGCTGATGCCACGCAGTTTGCCATCGGAAATGGCGGTTCGTCTGCCTCCATCATCAATCAGGGCATCATTACAAGTAGCCTTGGCTACACCATCCTCAATGCTGGGATTGTTCGCAACAGCGGGAACATCAGGGCAGAGCGTGGGAAGGTTTTGTTGGCATCGGTCGACAATCTGAGCGTATCCTTCGATCAAGGCGGGCTCATTTCCTATGCTTTGAGCAACAACTCTTCCGTTCCCGCTGTCTTCCGGGACATCACAAATACGGGCACGATCTCAGCCAATGGCGGTTTGGTCGCGCTGAGCATGGCATCGGCACTGGGTGCTATTGGCGGCGTTATTAATGCTGATGGACTGATCGAAGCTAGTGCTGCGCGGGATAAGGGTGGCAACATCATATTGGATGGCGGCAGTACCGGCTTCGTTGCTGCCGGCGGTACGCTTGATGTGAGCGGTAAGGCTGAGGGGCAGACCGGCGGAGCAATTGCAGTGCTTGGCTCAGGTGTGAGTGTGCTGTCAGGCGCCTTGCTCGATGCCAGTGGATCGGCTGGCGGTGGCAAGATCAATGTCGGCGGTGGTTGGCAGGGGGCCACTGTAAACGGCCAAGCCAGTGCGGTTCTTGCCGGGGTTGCATCCGGAGCCACGCTTGATGCCAGCGCGCTTGTCAGCGGCGATGGCGGTGAAGTTATCTTGTGGTCGGATATCTTCAATCCGCTGTCGCAAACCCTCGCCTATGGCGCGTTTTTTGCTCGCGGCGGAGCGAATGGCGGCAATGGCGGACGGATCGAAACCTCGGGACACTACCTGGACACCACCGGTGTGCGTGGCTCTGCATCAGCGCCCTTGGGGGCGGCAGGCACGTGGTTGTTTGATCCGTATGATATTGAGGTTGTTGCTGCGAGCTCGGGTAGTGGCCCCAATATCGTCAACCCGGGCTTCACACAGGAAACGTTTGGTTGGTCGCCTTATAATGGCGGGTCTGGATCGGTTTTCACAAGCATTTCGGCCGCGAATGGCAACTTCTCAGCACCCAATGGGTCAAGCGGATCTTTTGCTGTTGTTTCGGCAGGAATACAGGATGTTGAAACGGGGATCCAACAAAGTTTTAGCGCAATATCGGGACAGAAGCTAACTTTTTATGTAATATTTGTAAGTAGAGAAGGTCAGGGATTTTATAATGACAATGGTAAAATAGTCATAGTAAAGCCAGATGGCAGTTTAACAACACTATTTTCATCAAGTGTTAATGAAATTTCTTCTGGATCGGCGACCGGGTTTCGGGAATTTGATTTCAATTTTGATCAAAGTGGGGAGTATGCGATCCGCGGATTTGCCACTAACATTGGTGACAGTGCTGTTTCTTCTGAGCTTGGCTTTAGTTTATCATCTGGAAATGCCAGCTTTAATGGATTCTTTGGTGCTGATGGGTCTGTGCAGGTCTGGAACCCTTCCGCACCTGCTTCGAAAATTGATGTTAGCCAGATTACGAGTCTCCTCAATGCTGGTACGAGTGTCCGGATTGCCACGGGATCAATCGGTTCAGCGGGTAGCGATGTGGGCAACATCACCATCAGCGCCGCAATAAATAAAACTGCTGGCGGGAATGCCACACTACAACTCGATGCGGCCAATGCAATTTTTGTAAATCAGGCAATCGGCTCTTCATCGGGTGTCCTCGATGTCAAACTCAATGCGGGCTCTGGCGGGATTGCGTTGAACAATTCGGTAAGAACCAACGGCGGCACGCTAACGCTTAATACATCAGGCACAACGTCACAAAACACTGCTTTGACGACTGCGACGCTATCGTTGCTGGGCGTTGGCGGCACTCATTTGCTGACCAACGTTGGCAATAGCTTTGTTACGCTAACCGGCAACACTGGTTCGGTGGAGATGCAGACCAACGCCGCAACCACCGTGGACGGGCTATCGACCGCAGGCAACTTCAGTCTGAGCACACCTGGTGCGATCACCATTCAGGGCAGTAACAGTTTCGGGCAAAGCGCCACTCTTGCAAGCTCTGATAACATCAGCCTTTCAGCCGGATCTGTTATCGCTAGCGCAGGTACGGTGTCGCTTCATGCTGCTAAGAGTTTCAAAAATCAGGCTGGTTCCGGAGCGTTATCCTCCAGCGGTAGCGGCAACTGGCTGATTTACTCCCAAGACCCTAGCCTCAATACATTCGGAAACCTTGTCAGTGGTAACCTGGCTATTTGGAATCAGACCCCGGGCAGCCTTTCATCTTTGGCAGCCGGTGTAGGCAATAGGTATATCTTCAAAGTTTCTCCCGTGCTGACGGTGAGCGCGAACGACACCCAGAAAGTCTATGGTGCCACCCTGACTACTGCCGACTTTCCATTCATGCTTACCGGACTGATTGACGCGTCGATCTATGGTAATGTCTTCGCGCAGGATACGATCACAGGCACTCCAGGATTGACTAGCGGCGGGGCTCTTTCCACCGCCAATGTCGGCAACTACGCGATCACCGCCGCCCAAGGTTCTCTGATGCATCCTGCCGGGTACGGGATCAGCTTCAATGGCGGCACACTGGCGGTCAATCCGCGTCCGCTGCTGGCGACTTTGGTGGGCGCCGTGAGCCGCAATTACGACGGCACCACCAATGCGCTGCTGAGCTCTGGCAATTTCGCTGTTGATGGGCTTGTGCCGGGCGAGACGATGACTGTCACCCAGACGGCCGGTGCCTTTGCCACGGCCAATGTCGGCAGCAACCTGTCGGTCAGCGCCAGCCTTGCCAGCTCTAACTTTGCCGCTGGTGCAGGCACCGCTCTGAGCAATTACCTGCTGCCCACGACTGCAACCGGCGCGATCGGTTCGATTCTGCCGCGTCCGCTGCTGGCGACTTTGGTTGGCACCGTGAGCCGCAATTACGACGGCACCACCAATGCGCTGCTGAGCTCTGGCAATTTCGCTGTTGATGGGCTTGTGCCGGGCGAGACGATGACTGTTACCCAGAAGGCCGGTGCCTTTGCTACGGCCAATGTCGGCAGCAACCTGTCGGTCAGCGCCAGCCTTGCCAGCTCTAACTTTGCCGCTGGCGCAGGCACCGCTCTGAGCAATTACCTGCTGCCCACAACTGCGACCGGCGCGATCGGTTCGATTCTGCCGCGTCCGCTGCTGGCGACTTTGGTTGGCACCGTGAGCCGCAATT
>JBEQBX010000099.1:0-11122 GCA_041639595.1 Porphyrobacter sp. | reverse complement strand
CCGGTTTGTTGCGGTACGATTGGATTTCGGTTGCACGGCAGCGACAGAACAATGACGCTTGTCGGACGTTGCGCCGATACCACACACCCTGTCTCTCAGAGCCGTTGCGCTTGCATGCATCCCACAGCGATCAGAACCCGCCTGACCCCGGAGCGATCATGTCAGGCGCGAATTGATCCATCGGACAAGGCGCGGGCCGGGTGATTGGCGGCATTGCAGGCGGTGATATCGCACCCGTCTACCGCTCCGCAGCAACCGCGCGCTCGTCGCGCGAAGCACAGTCCGAGTGCCGGATCCCAGCCCATTCGCATCATGGCCGATGAGGGAATGCTTGGCGGAGAGGGTGTCCGACTTTTTACTAATAAAACGTAATTTATATCAGCAATTTAAAAGACCATTGTAATTCTTTACCCACATTTTTCCCAACGCTCGGCACGGATCAGCTCAGCCACCTAGTGTTCGACCGCCTCCGACTTAGCAATACTGGCGTTGGCACGTCCAGTCAGAGTCCCGTTCGGATCATCGCGGGCTGCTTGCGCGTTCAACAGGGTCTTCAAGATGCCCAGTCATGCCTGGCGGCTATTCCGGCATGAACGTCCTTGGCAGAGACGGTGCGTCCCGCCTCGGCATCGGCAAGCCCACGTTTCGCGCGCCCTTCTCCCTCGGTCCAGATATCGTCAAGCGACCGCTCGCTTAGGCCACTGTCGATCCCTTCGTTCATTGCCTTGCGCAGTTCAGCGAGTTTGCCCTGCTCCTCCTGATCGCGGCGCACGAGATCACGGATATACTCGCTGTCGCTGGTAAATAGCCCCCGTGCAATCTGAGCCTTGATCCAGATATCCTGCGCGTCGCTCAGCGTGATGGTTTTGCGGACGGTCGGCATAGTTTGCTCCTCGTGACGAAGGTACCATATGATTGGCGCAGGAGGAAACGGACCGGGACGGAATGAACCGTCGGGACAGACGGAGCGTGATCGGATCTCACCGGGCAAGCTTGGCGCGTCCTGCCGCGGCAGGACAGCTCACCATCGCTGTCTCAGATTTTCCTGCGCCAAGCGCCGGTTTGCCTCGATTTCGTGCAGCGAATACACTATCTCGCGCCAAGGAGATTCAGGACCATGCCCGATCCCCAGAACCCGGTTGTGATTGACAGCGGATCGATAAATCCGCGCGCCTTGGCAGAGAAACTGAACATTTCGCTCGCCGAGCTGGCTGGAATGGTCGGCGTGAACCGCAACACCTTGGCGGCAGAGCCGCTTGGTAGAAAGGGTCACGAGGCCTTGGCACCGCTGGTCCGCCTGCTGGCTTTCGCAACCGAAATGGCCGGCTCGCTTGAAGGTGCCGTGGAGTGGTTCAAACACACTCCAATCGTATCGATGGGCACCAAGACAGCAATGGAGCACGTCAAGGACGGCAAAGTTGAATGGGTCTATCATTACCTTGAGCGCGTCTATAACGGGGCTTATGCCTAGCCAAGCGAGGCGCCCGAGCATACCTCGGCCTGACTGCTCGAGCTGCGCGTCGACTTGACACAGCGCACCGCAGACCGACGGCTGCCCGTTTGCATTAAGAATGCAGATGGCAGCTTGAGACGCTAGCCGGGAGGGACGTGGACTTCACGTAAGGCCCGCATCGCGACGAAATTTTCCAACACAAGCTTATGATATTTAACGATAATTATCGTTATTGATGAGATAAATATATATTATGTAAATTCCGATACCTTAACTGTCCATGTAAACTGTGTCCAGTGTGGTGCTATTGCGCTTACCGTCATGGCTGTCTTCCAAGAGCATCAGCAAGCATAATTTGCGCAGCGTCAATGTCGCAATAGAGTTGTTGCTGCGCGAAGCACTGACACTGCGCGCGCTGAAGGTGGAACGCAGCGGAACGACGCGCCGCAATCGTCTGTCGGGTGCCAATTCACGCTGCGTGGGTCCGGGCGTAAGCCGCAGCACGGCCGCTAACCCCTTCTGATGTGATAGACGCGCGCAGCATCGCACGGCGCATTGAGCTCGGTCATCCGGCAGGTGCAATCGACCGCCACCAGTCGGCAGTAAAGCCGGGTGAAGACCGCCGCATACCAGTGGAACAGGCTTTCGGGCGGCATCATCGGATCGCCCGTCCTGCTGCGGTCAATGGTGAAACGCCATGCGCTCTGCGGCACATACGTTCCCGCGCCAATGAAGGTCCAGGCGTGCTTGCGGATCGCCGCCATCAGCAGCGTGGCGGCGGCCGCAGCAGGCAGGTGCCGCAGCAGCCACACAGCGGGGCGCGGGATGCGGTGGGCGATGATGTAATCGGCGGTGCGCGCGCCCGCGTCCTCGGCAATCACGAAGCTGCCGATCGACTCATGCAGCGCCAGCCAGCGATGAAGGCGCAGGGCCTGCACCTCGGGGATCATCGCCTCACCCGAAGGCAAGGCGGCGATCTGGGCATCATCCAGGATCGCGCGGGTCTCCGCCCGCCCCAGCCGCGCCTCCATCGCCGCTACGGTCTGGAGCACGGCGTTGGGCCCGATCAGTGCGACAGGATCACCCCCCGCAGACCAATGCATGGTCAGAGCTCCAGCCGGTCTTTGGCGCGGACCTCTGCGCGTTCCTTCATCTGAGTGCGCACCGCCTCGCGCCGGGCCTTGGCCTGCGCGGCCTTGTCGGCATTGGTCTGCCAGTCGGTCGCGGCATCGGCAGCGGCGATGCGGCTCTCATCGAAGTGCCAGTCAAGCTGCTTCTTGGTCTGCGGGCCCCAATATCCGGCCTTGCCGAGATCATAGAACGTCCGCTTGAACCCGGCGCGCAGGAAGGCCCACAGGCACCCCAGCAGATAGCGCCGCCGGAAACCCGTGCCGCGCCAGGGGTAATGGAACAGCGCCTTCCTCATGTAAAACCGCCGGTAATTCTTCATCACCCCGTCGAGCAGTTCGCCCCGCTCCATCGCGGCGGGTTTCATGATCGGGGTGACGAAGTTGTATTTCGAGAAATCGTGCACCTCGACCTTGTCCTTCAGCTCCTCGAACAGGGGCGTGAATGGCCAGGGCGTGTACATCGCCCAGTTGGCAAGATCAGGCTGCCAGTCCCACGCCATCTGGTAGGTTTCTTCGAGCGTTTCCGGCGTTTCGTTGTCCAGCCCGACGATGAACTGCGCTTCGGTGAAGATATCGGCTTCCCGCAGCAGGCGGATCGCCTCCTTGTTTTCCTCGACCTTGGTTTCCTTGTTGAACCGGTCGAGCTTCATCTGCGCCGCTGCTTCCGTGCCGAGGCTGACATGGACAAGGCCAGCCTTGCGGTAGAAGGGCAGCAGATCACGATCGCGGTAGATGTCGGTGACGCGGGTGTTGATGCCCCATTTCACCTTGTCGGGCAGGCCGCGATCAATCAGCTCCTGACAGAACTCTACGAACTTCTTGCGGTTGATGCTGGGTTCCTCGTCAGCAAGCATGAAGAAGCCGACGCCGTGTTTCTCGTGCAGTTCCTCGATCTCGTCGACGACATCCTTGGGATCGCGCACGCGGTAATCGCGCCAGAACTTCCATTGCGAGCAGAACGAGCAGGTGAAGGGGCAGCCGCGCGCGAGGTTGGGGATCGCAACCTTGGTGCCGAGCGGGATGTAAATATACTGATCCCACTTCAGAATGTCCCAATCGGGCTTGATCGTGGACATGTCCTTGATCGTCTCGGCGGCCTCGGTGGCGATGATCTGATCGCCGTCACGGAAGGCAAGCCCCCGGATCGTGGCGCGGTCCTGGGGCCAGCGGCCCTCGGCAATCGCGGTGCACAGTTCGACCGCGATGTTTTCGCCCTCCCCGCGCACCACCACGTCAATATGCGGGGCTTCGGCGAGCACCTGCTTGAACATGAAGGTGCCATGCACCCCGCCCAGCACCCTGACGGCATCGGGCACATGCAAGGCGGCGAGCTCCAGCACACGTTCGGCCGCATAGATCGAGGGCGTGATCGCGGTGACGCCGACGAAATCGGGCTGCAATTCGACCATGCGCCGGGCGAGTTCCTCGTCCGCGATATTCTCGGTCATCGCGTCGATGAAGGTGATGTCGTCAAACCCAGCGCGGCGCAGCGGGCCGGACAGGTAGGCAACCCATGCGGGCGGCCATGTCCCGGCAATCTCGGCCCCGCCGGAACGGTAATTGGGATGAACGAACAGAATGCGCATGGGCCGAATCCCCCTCTTGGATGGTGCCAAGGTGGGGGAGTTGCGGCGCGGGGGCTTTGCGCTCGGTCAAATGCCGTCGTCGAAAGCTAACAAATCGCCGACTTTGCCTGCCGGGCGCCGATCCAATGTTCACACAGGGGATGCGAAGAGACCTCGACAGCCCGAAATCCAGTACGCCAAGACAAAGGGAATGGCCAAATCAGGCCCAAATTGCTTTTGGACGAGGCCGATGATCACTGTTTTGACAGAATTGATTTTGCTTACGCCACTATTGCAATGATAACCGAGACAGCCACCCCGAACATTGCCACCGCCACCGGAACGACCAAAATCTGTCCGAATACGGCACCGCGCGACATTGGGCCGAAGGCAGTTTGCAGGGAAGCACCCTGCCGTTCGAGCGGGCTTGCTGCCTGACGCGGGCTTTGGCGTGCGACGGCACGGGCGGTGCCGAAGAACATGATCACATAGACTGCCGAGATGGCGATTGCGAAACCTGCTCGCCCCGCGCCCGTCGCGGCAAGGAGCGCCGCCAGAAAGACCACGTAACAGGCGATCATGCCGATCCAGATTACGCGCGGCAGTTCAAAGGTCCGTCGCTCTCCATCCCGCGCAGGAACTGCGTGATTATCATTGGCCTCTTGCCGCACAGCCCCAGCGGACTGCGCAATTTCGACAGCCTCAGGATCGACAGGACCATGGACAACGTGGTCGGCAAGGATATGCGGGTTGGAGGCATCAAGCATGGGGCAGGTCCTTTCCTGCGCGCCCTCCGGCCAATCCGGAGCGTCGCATTTCAATGGCGGTGAACAGGCTGTCGGCGATCATCCGCGCCCGGCCCGCGACCAATCCGGTCGCTTCAGGATGGCGTTCAAGCTGCCGCAAGGTCGCGTAAAACAGATCGAGCCAGCGGGTGAAGTGCGCGAGTTCCAGACCCGGAATGGCCAGATGCTTGAGCATCGGGTTGCCCGAAAACTCGCCACTATTGTGCAGCACCGATCGCCAGAACGCCTTCATCCGGGCGAGGTGCTCGGGCCAATCATCCACACGCTCGGCAAAGATCGGGGCGAGCAGATCATCGGCGCGGATCGCGGCGTAGAAGGTCTCCACCATGGCGTCGATAAACCCGGCATCGACCCCGATTTCCTCTGCTGCAGCGCGCTTTTCCGCGCGCCGGGCGAGCACATGGCGGCGGGCGTCGCTTGGCGAGG
Organism: Porphyrobacter sp.; assembly: GCA_041639595.1. Taxonomy (GTDB): domain Bacteria; phylum Pseudomonadota; class Alphaproteobacteria; order Sphingomonadales; family Sphingomonadaceae; genus Erythrobacter. The sequence goes on along the minus strand of JBEQBX010000099.1, from coordinate 5,742 downwards.
GTTTCGGCATTGTGTTCACGTCGATCATGCCCGATCCGTTTAATAAGCAAGTGACATACTCATTAAGCTGCATTGCGAGTAAAAGCAATATCTGGTATGCGCATTTTATGCAGCTCAGCCTTCACACCGATTATGCCCTGCGCGTGCTCATGACCCTTGCGGCAACCGATCAGCATCTGTCGGTCGACGAGATTGCCCAGCGCTTCCGGATTTCGCGCAACCACCTCGCCAAGGTCGTGCAGGGCCTGCAGGCCGCCGGGCTGGTCGAGACCTTTCGCGGCCGCGGCGGCGGGATGCGTCTGGCGCGGCCGGCGGAGACCATTACCGTGGGCGAAGTGGTGCGCCGGTTCGAGAACCTCGACGCCTTCGTGTCCTGCTTTGCCGCCGGATCTGGCTGCGTTATCAACGGCATGTGCGGATTGAAGCCGCTGCTGAGCGAGGCGATGGAGGATTTCCTCGCGCGGCTCGATCAGCGCCGCATCGGTGAACTTGTGCCCGATGTGAGGGCTTTCCGCGAGCGCCTGTTGCGCGAGCCGCAGCCGAGCCCCGCGTGACCCGCTAACGCCCCGCACATCTGCACCGAGGAGGACAGCCAATGGCCCTGCATCATGCCAGTTCAGGCGAAGTGATCGATCTTGCTGCATCGGCTGACCAGCCCGGCACCAGGGCCATCGTCAAGACCGACCGGTTCGAAGCCATCCGCCTGGCGCTGGGGCACGGGGATACCATTCCCGCTCACCGGCTCGCATCGCAGATTACGCTGCACTGCCTCGAAGGCTCGGTGAGCGTGAAGGTCGCGGGCGGCATGCTGGCGCTCGGAACCGGCCAATGGGTGTTCTTCGATGAAAGCGCGGTGCACGGGATCGATGCCGTGACCGACAGCGTGCTGCTGATGACCGTCATGTTGCCAATAGACACGCCCACCTAGACCGTCGGCGTGACTGCGCCCGCCAGTACTGTCTGATGCGCCAACACGGCCAGCAGATCAGAACGGGTAACGATCCCCACCAACCGGTCGTCATCCACCACCGGAGCGGCCTGAACCCCGCCATCGGCGAGCAGCTGAACCAGCACCCCCACACCGTCATTCGGCTCTACGGTCTTCACCAGCGTCGTCATGATGTCGCTGGCGCAAAGCGCACGATTCGCCGGATCGACCAGGGCACGCAGGCTACCCACAAACCCGCCTGCGGTCGGCAACGCCAGCGTGCGGGCGCGCTGGATCAGATCATTTTGCGAAATGATCCCCCCAAGCCGCCCCCCATCGCCCACGACCGGTAAGGTCTTGAAATGGTGTTTGCGAAACAGATCGGCCACCTTGCCCAGCTCGGCGTCCGGCCCTACCGAGACAATATCGCGGGACATGACCTCGCCGCAGGTCAGCCCGCCAAAGTGGCGGCGCGCCGCTTCGGCCTCGGCTGCGGCGAGGATGCGGCCAAAATCTTCGGCACCGATATTCGCCCCGAGGTTGAAGCGCTCGAGCACACGCTCCAACTCGTCGGGCGTCAGGCCGAGCCTTCGGTCGGGCGCGGCATCGCTGGTCTTGTGCCCGCCTTCTTCCCCCGGCTGCCGAAACGGATAGTGGCGACCGGTCAGGCGATTATAGCCAATCGCCAGCAGCACCAGCAACGCTGTATCGAGCAGCACCGGCGATAGGGCAAAACCGATGCCGATGTCGCCACCCTCGAGCGCGACCAGCACCGTTGCCAGCGCCACCGCACCACCGGGCGGGTGCATCGCGCGCAGGCTCGCCATGGCGATGATCGCGCCGCCCACCGCCAATCCCACACTGATTTCCGCAGGCAGGGCGAATTGCAGCACCGCTAAAGCCGCCAGGGCCGAAGCCGTGTTGCCGACGACTGCCGACCATGGCTGGGCCAGCGGGGAATTGGGGATGGCAAACAGCAGAAACGCGCTCGCGCCGAGCGGGGCGATTAACAAGAAGCTCGCAAGATCGCCGCGCCAGGCACTGAGCACCACGAGCAGCCCGGCACTAAGCGAGAGCGCCAGCCCCGCACCCAAAGCCGCCCGCAGCGCTTCGTGCGGACGCTGACGCGGCATCGCCGGTCCGACTGCCCGCAGCGCCTGGCGCAGGCGCACATGCACGCGGATCAGGCCCGAAAGCGACAGCGGAGCCGAAGTGTCGCCTTTTTGAAGCAAGGCGTTACTGCCCGTCGGCTTGTGTGTTTTCGGCGTCATCGGCGTTCTTTCTGGCATCATGAGCGGCAATTCGCCTGCCGTTCAGGCATAACGCACCAGGCACGATCGCGCGCCGGACAAAGCCGATAGAAATTCTTTGCGGGTGAGCAGCGCGTAAGCAATCCCCCCGCTCACTCCAAAGTTCAGGGTGCGTTACCGATCACAGGATCGGACTGACCCCGAACAACAGCGGATGGATCAGAATCAAAACAAGGTAAAGCGCCCCGCCCGCTACCAGACGCAGCGGCTGTCCGAACATCACCGCCCCCGCGCCGGGCCGCACGATCACACGGTGCAGCCGCTGCCACTCGGGCCCCATCTCGCGCTGACGGCGACGGTCGATCAACCGTCCTCCCAGCAGCGCGAAGGCGGCGAAGATGCCGAACATGAGGACATGGGCAAGTGTCCCGTTAGCGAAGGCATGCGCCCCCGCCCACAGCGCGAGCGCGGCCAGCAAGGGGTGGCGCATCCACCCGACGATGCCGGGCCGAGCTGGGTCGAAAGCGGCGTTGTTCGTCCCACCAAAGGAGAAGGGATTGGGTCGTCCGATCGCCAGACCAAGGATCAGGCAGACCACGGCCATTACCGCCAGCACCAAATGGTTGTGCCAAGGCTCCCATGCCCAGAGCATGACCAAGGGCGCCCGGCCAGCCGCGGTAATCAACCAGGTCAGCACCGCCAGCGACAACAGCGAATAGGCGATGGTGAAGCCGCGCTGACCCAGCAGGCCTACTAGCCATGGCTTGACCGGGGGGCGTACAGGAACGGCATGCGAGAGAAGAAACGTACCGAGCGCAGCGGCAAATTCGGTCCAGCCCATCGCTCAACCCGCCGCCTGACGCGGGCGCAGCAACATCGGGCCGTAGAGCGCCACGAACCCGGCGAAAGCCGCGATCCAGCTCGCGCCTGACAGGCTGTGGAGCGGGCTTGCCGCGCCGGGCCATGCGCCTGCGCCAATCCGCGCCAGCACAGCGCAGATCACCGCCGCATAGATCGCCACCGTCCCGCGCCCCGCCATCAGCGCGCGCCCCGTGTGGCCCAAAGTCGCACGGGTCATCACCGCCAGCGTCATCAGCCCGAGCGCGCCTGCCATCCATAGATGCTGCACCGAGCCTGCACCGACCCACCCGCTGCCGAGGATCTCCGCCGCCGCTGCCAGCGCGCCGAGCGGCACAAATACATAGCCAAGATGCAGCACCAGGACGAGCGGCTCAGCAAAGGTGCGATCCCCCGCCCAGCGCGCCATCCGCGCCAGATGGACCAGCCCAGCCAGCCCCAGCGCGATGCCGGTGAAGGCCGCGAAAGGCGCCGCCACCCATACCAGCAGGGCCGCCAGCAGCACGCCGAGCGCGGCGAGATCGAAGCTCTGCATCGGCGGAGTCGGCAGGCGGCCCTCGCCCTGCTTGGCAAGCCAGTTACGGGTGAAGGACGGCACAATCCGCCCGCCGATCACCGCGATCATCATCAACACGGCGGCCAAGCCAAGCCGCAGGCCCATTCCTTGCGCTGCAAAAGCGCCGCTCGCTGCCTCCCAATGGTACAGCGCATTGGCGCAGCCGAACACCACCAGCAGGCCGACGACCGGCAGGTTGCGCCAGTTCTTGCCGACCACGATCTCCCGGCCCAGCAGCGCGGCGAGTGCGACTGTCAGCGCAAGATCGGCAAGCGCCACAGCCAGCGGCGAGAGCTCTTGCGAAAGAGTCACCGACACCCGCCCGGCCAGCCATGCCGCCACCAGCCCCGCGAGCGGCCAACCGGTCACCGGCAAGCGCCCGGTCCAATTGGGAACGGCGGTCAGCAGGAACCCGGCGATGATCGCGCCGAGATAGCCGAACAGGAATTCATGCGCGTGCCAGCTCACCGGATCAAAGGCGGTTGGCAGCGTCAGCTTGCCCGCCAGCATCGCCACCCACAGCGCCATCGCCAGCGCCGCCCACAGCGCGCCCAGCAGGAAGAACGGCCGGAACCCGAAGCTTAGCAGCGCCGGGCCGCGCCAAGCGCGGTGGCGCTGCATTGTGGTGGCGGCGGCGGTCATCGGCGGTCTCCTCGAGGACGAATGGCCTGCCTGCGGCAGACGGGTTTGCAAGCGCGTTGATGCGAACTAGGGCGGTAGTAACCGCAAACTCGGATATGCCCCTTCGCATGATCGCCCCGCCCGCCCCCGCCATCGTCATCGCTGCCGGGGGCGAAGGCCAACGGATCGGCGGGCGCAAGCCGCTGCGCCTGCTCGGCGGGCAGCCGCTGCTGGCTTATGCAATCGCGAACGCCGCAGCTCAATCGGACTGCATGGCGGTGGCGGTGCGCGAAGCGGGCCAAATCGATGCGGGCGGGTTGCCGCTGCTGTGTGATGCCGTTACCGGACGCGGCCCGATCAGCGCGCTCGCCAGCGCCTTTGACTTTGCCGCCGCACAGAACCGACCCGAGGTGCTGCTGATCGGCTGCGACCAGCCCTTCCTGCCGCACGATCTTGCCACCAGGCTCGGCGCAGCGCTGGACGGGCACAAGGTCGCCATGCCGGTCAGCCGGGGTAAATTCCAACCACTCGCCGCGCTGTGGCGCGTGGATCAGATGGCGTTGGCCGATTACATAGCGCAAGGCGGCACCTCGCTGTGGCGCTTTGCTGCCGCGCAAGGCGTGGTGCACGTTGCATGGGCTGATGATGGCGCGTGCGATCCCTTCGCCAACATCAATGATCCTGCCGCGCTGTCCGAGGCTGAGGCGCATCTCAGCACCGCGGCTCGAACGCCAGCGCGCTGACCAGTGCACCGGCGACTTCGGCGGGGGCGTTGGGCGGGCGGCGGATCAGCCAGTCAGCCCTAGCCAGGGCCGCCTGCGCTCCGCTATCCTGATTGCTGATCGGGGAAAGGCCGACCTCCTCCCACACTGCGCGCACAAAAGTTTCACGCGGGCCATTATCCGCTATCGGCTCGGCCAGCGGCAGGTGCCGCCAGCGCAGCACATCGCTAGTGGGCTGGCCTTGCAGCGCGGCGAGCAAGGGCAGCAGAAACAACCGCGCCGTCACCATCGCCGAGGTCGGATTGCCCGGCAGGCCTAAAACCCATCTCCCCTGCGCCAGCCCCAGCCATACCGGCTTACCGGGCTTGATCGCGACCTTGGAAAACACCAGGTCGAGCCCGTGGCTGGCAAACATCGTCTTGGCAAAATCGCGCTCGCCGACCGAGGCGCCGCCGGTGACGATCACCAGCTCGGCCTGCGCAAGCACCGCCCCGGCGAGCTGCTCCAGTTCGGGCAGACTATCCGCGCCGATGGCCTGCCGCACAATCTGCGCCCCGGCCTGTTCGGCCATCGCCGCCACGCCGAAGGTGACGCTTTCGGGGATCGTATCGGCGCTCACATGCGCTTCGCCAGGAGCCGCAAGTTCATCGCCGGTGGCAATGATCGCCGCCCGTGGCCGCCGCGCCACGGCTATGCGCGCTCGGTCCGCCGCCGCCGCTGCAATCATTGCCCGGGCAGTGAGCCGCGTTCCGGCCTCCAGCAGCACTGCTCCGGCGGCGAAATCGCTGGCCGCCGCGCGCACGTGCC
>JBEQBX010000098.1:0-11152 GCA_041639595.1 Porphyrobacter sp. | reverse complement strand
TGCTGGTGAATTGCGTTTTGTGGTCGGCTATTTCGCGATCAGCGGTGACGTTCAGCGGATGTCAGGAATTCCAGCGATGGCGTGCAGCGCACTTCATCCGTCAGCCAACGCTTTTCCTCCTCCAGCGCATCATCCTCGATCTCTGCCCACCACACGCGCCGCTTCAGCCATGACAAGAACCAGCTTGTAGCCCTTGACTGCTGCAACGAGGGCAAGCCCAACCCCGGTGTTGCCAGACGTCGCTTCAATAACCGTACCGCCAGGTTTAAGAACACCGCTAACTTCGGCCGCTTCGATCATCGCCAACGCAATTCGATCTTTGATCGATCCGCCAGGATTGCTGCGTTCGGATTTGATCCATACGTCTGACTCAGGAAACAACCGCTCCAATCGGATGTGGGGCGTGAGGCCGATTGTATCGAGAACGCTTTGCGCTTTCATCGCCACAAACCTTCGTGATGGTCTTGTGTGGCCATGAAGGATTTGGCTGACTTCGCGTCGTCGTAAGACAATCGCTTTTGGTTTGTTTCGGCAATCAGATGGTTGAGCAGGTATTTGCCGTAAGGCCAGTTGGCGATGCCGGATTCAGCGTTGATGTGGCCGATTGGGCCGGCATCGATCAAGCGACTGCCCCACTTGCGTGCCGTGCGCTTGGATTGGCCAAAGCTGGAATAGGGATCGTTCTGACTGGCCGCGACAATGCTTTTGAAGGGCAGCCTACTTCCCACCAACGGCGCAAAGCGCTGCAACCGGGGATCAACGTCGCGGCCTTCAACTTCAGGCGGAGCCACCAGCAGCGCACCAACCACCGGACTGTCTGTTCCCGGCTGTTCGTATTCGGCCCACCATGCAACTGCATGGCAGCCAAGACTATGCGCAACGAGGATTACGGGCCGTTCCGCACGATGGATTGCAAGGTTGAGCTGGTTGACCCAGGTGTTGCGATGGGGGTTATCCCACATGCCCAGTTCAACCCTGCGGCTGCCTGAAATCTCGGCTTCCCAGTGGCTTTGCCAGTGATTGGGGCCGCTGTTGTGCAAGCCCGGGACGAGCAGAATGAGGGGTGATTGTTCGGACGAAAATCTATCGGTTTTGGCCATCATGCATGCTTCCTTCTGGTCGCTTGCCGGTCGACTCGGATTACGTCCCGACGATGGCAAAGCCTAACTCAACTTAAAAGGTAGACAATGACCTTGCGCCAGAATGATGCTGATATTCGACCAAATGAGTAGACATTAATCTGTAGCAGTTGGCAGACAGCCGATATGGCCGCGCAATGGCTTGCTTCTCAGGCGATCCTGAAGTCGATAAGGTGGATGCAACGGACCGGGGCAAAGCAACCTCCCGGCAGGCCACGCGGCAAAACTGGAAGCTCCAGCATTGCGCAATCGGCCCAAGCGTTGCCTGTAACGCTCGCTTTTGCGAGCAACGGGTATTGGGCCAGGATATAAATTCGAACATCGCTTCCCCGCCATCATTTGCCGAACTGTTGCGGGTCTCGGCCCGGATCGGCTGCTTGAGTTTTGGCGGTCCTGCCGGCCAGATCGCGCTGATGCACCGCGAGATTGTAGAGCAGCGCGGATGGGTGAGCGAGGAGCAGTATCTTCACGCGCTGAACTTCTGCCACCTATTGCCCGGCCCTGAAGCGCAGCAGCTGGCCACATGGATCGGCTGGAAGTTGCACGGCACCCGTGGCGGGTTGGCCATGGGCTTGCTGTTCATTCTGCCCGGCGCGCTGGTGATCTTTGCGCTCTCGGTGCTTTATGCGCTGGCAGCAGACCTTGATTGGTTGGCGCAACTGTTCCTCGGGATCAAGGCGGCAACACTGGCGATTGTTGCCCAAGCCCTGTGGCGGATTGCCGGACGATCCTTGCAAACGCCGTTTAAAAAGGCGTTGGCGCATTCCGCTTTCGTTGCACTGGCCTTCTTCGCCCTGCCGTTTCCGCTTGTAGTGTTTGGCGCCGGAGCTTTGGGAATGGTAGTCGCCGCCACCCGGCCTGATTTGCTTGCGCTCAAGCCCGCAAAGGCGGCAACCATAACCACACCGCGCCCATGGGCAGGAACTATCCGCAGCGCCATCATCGGGCTGGCGTTGTGGAGCCTGCCGCTGATCGCGGTGTTCAGCGTGCTTGGGCCAGACCATGTGTTGTGGAAGATTGGCCTGTTCTTTTCAAAGCTGGCCGTGGTCACCTTCGGCGGCGCTTATGCCGTGCTGTCTTACATGGCGCAGCAGGCGGTCGATAACTTTGGCTGGCTGCGTCCGGGCGAAATGGCTGACGGGCTTGGCCTTGCTGAATCGACGCCCGGCCCGCTGATCATGGTCACGCAGTTTGTTGGCTACCTCGGCGCTTTCCGTGCGCCTGCACCGTTCTCTCCGATGGTGGCCGGATTGCTCGGTGCAGCCTTGACCACATGGGTCACGTTCGTGCCCTGCTTCATGTGGATATTCGCCTTTGCGCCATGGCTCGAACGGTTGGAAAATGCCCAACGACTGAAAGGCGGTCTTGCCGCAATCACTGCCGCAATCGTCGGGGTGATCGCCAATCTGACGCTGTGGTTTGCCGTCCATGTGCTGTTCACTGCCACAGCGCCGTTTGATCTTGGCCCGCTGTCGCTTGCGCTTCCGGTCCTCGGCAGTTTCGACTGGCGCATCGGGATCATCGCCGCCGCTGCGGCTGCGATGATCTTCCGCTTCCGCCTCGGCATTCTTCCCGTGCTGGGGATCTGTGCGCTTGCCGGTGTGGGATTGTCGGCGTTCTAAAACGTCGCGATCAGGGGCGCTTGATCGGGAGGTCGCACGGCCCCGATAGGGCTCCCTATGCAATATTGCTGGATTGAGAACAAGCATGTCCGGGCGAGAGCGATCAATGCACAATAAATGTGCGAGGCCCAGTTTCTCAATCATCAACACCAAAATGATCCGCCAGTTCGCTGGCACTAAATCCGTGGGTATAGGACTGGGGATCAAGGGGAAGCATGGTGGTGTCCCAAGCTTCCCATGAGGCCTTCAACTCCTTGAATTGCGACGCGCGCAGGTCTTTCAGATTGGCGCGTTCCAAGGGATCTGCTTGTACATCGAAAAGGAACTCATTCTCCCCGATTTTCAGATATTTGAAATTGCCGCGCCGTGCCGCACGTTGCGCGTGCTTCTTGTAGCGCCAGAACAATGTGCGCTCCGGCAGTTCGCGCCCTCCAAGCGCTGATGCAATGTCGATACCGTCGCTCGGGAAGGCCTTATCCGGCTTTGCGTTTCCTGCTGAAACGAACGTGGGCAGCCAATCCATCGAGATAATCTGCGCATCGCTCGTCGTCCCTGCCTTGGTGACGCCCGGCCACCGCACGATGGCGGGGATGCGCAAGCCACCCTCCAGCAGCTCGGTCTTGCGCCCACTGAAGGGCCAGGTGTCGGAGAAGCGCTCTCCGCCGTTGTCACTGGTGAACACGACAATCGTGTCCTGCTCAGCGCCCACAGCACGCAGCGCATCAAGCACGCGGCCAATCTGGTAGTCGAGGCGGCGCACCATGGCGGCATAGATCGCGGCGCTGCCGCCGTCGAAATGGAAGATTGCTTGAGGGTTTTTCGATTTTGCCAGGCGCGCCGACTCGCTTGCGTCATCCGGGCCTTCCCACGGCCAATGAGGAGCGGTGAAATGAAGGCTCATGAACCACGGGGCTTTCCCGGCCGATGCTTCTTTTATCTCTGCGATGGCCCGATCGGCGAGCAAGTCTGTCAGATAACCCGCCTTGTTGACCGGCGTCGGACCATCCCAAAGATCGGGTTGCCCGTTACTGGTTGCATGCGTGTAGTAGTCCACACCGCCGCTGCGGATTCCCCAGAATGTCTGATAGCCGCTCTTGAGAGGATCGAAATCAGGCAAACTGCCGAGATGCCATTTGCCGATCAGCGATGTGCGATAGCCTGCTTCGGCCAGAAGCGATGGCAAAGTCGGGTGAGTCGCAGGGAGGCCGATGTTGCGGCGATAGGCCAGCGGTTCCTCCAGCCCAACTGGTAGTCGATACTGATAGCGTCCGGTAATCAGCCCTACGCGCGTGGCCGTGCAGACGGCGCTATTGGCATAGGCATTGGTGAAACGCAGCCCTTGCGCTGCCAGCTTGTCCAACACCGGCGTCTGAAAATCACGGCGTCCGTAGCAGGAAAGGTCAGCATAGCCGAGATCGTCGGCCATTATGTAGAGGATGTTGGGCCGTTTCGGCGCTATACGGGCAATGGCAGGAGCGGCACCGAGTGCGAGCGACGCTGCCGCTCCACCCAAGGTTGCGCGGCGGGTCAGGTTGGGCGTGTGCGGTGTCTTGTTCATTTTGCGGTCCATGATTGCTGAAGCAGAGGACCCGCGCGTGGTCGCGTAAGGTGGTATGACTTTATCGAACCAAACCCGAAAGTCTACTAAAACGATAGATATTGAGGCTTTGGCGACGGAAAGTTTTGCTTTTGAGGCAAAATGCGTCTTGCCTGCTTGACTGACAGGACTCAACTAAATAAGTAGAGATTAACCCGCATGGCTCCCGGTGATCAGGCCGTCATGCTCAACAAGGGTCCTGATCCGCGGCATTTGATGGGAAGCAGCTTGCTCCGCGTGACCAACCGCTAAAGCGCGCGATGCTGGGGCGACAGCGCCAGGCATCGTGTTCCCCTCCATGAAGAGGTGATACGATGCATATCATGACCATGCATACCTAACGCGCAAACTCGCCAGACATCGCTGAAGCATCCGCCACCTTGAACCGGCGCGGGGCCAGCTTTGCGGCACTTCCATCATAACGCCAGTTCGGCGCGATCCATTGGCGGGTCGTCGCCCGGAGGAATGCGTCATGCGACCGCTTACCAGCTCCGATCTTGCGGAACTGGCACGGTATCCCGCGTCTTTGCAACAGACGATCGTTGCCCTTTGCGGTGTCGCTTCTGCCGATACCGAGCGCGAAGCCGTGCCCGTTCCCTCCACCTTCCATCGCCGCATCACGCACGCGGCAAACTTGGGTTCAGGGAATTAACACAATGAATACGGTTCGTTTTTCGACGCAGCGCCATCTCATCCTGGCAGGCGTTGCGCTTGGTACACTGGCTGGTGCAACGTCGGCAGTTGCTGCCGAAACTCTCGCTGCAGATAATCAGGTCGTTGCACCGGCCTCCGACGAAGGCGGCGAGGCCATCGTGGTGACGGCATCGCGCCGTCGCGATGAGGATGTGCAGGACGTTCCCGTCGCCATCAGTGTGATCAGCAGTGAAGCACTGGAGCGGCGCGGCGATTTCACGCTTGGCCAGATCCAGCAGCAAGTCCCCAGCCTTCAGGTGTTCAGCTTCAACCCCCGCAACACCAATATCAACATTCGCGGCCTCGGCTCAAATGTGGCGCTGACCAATGACGGGCTGGAGAACGGCGTCGGCTTCTATATCGACAACGTCTACTATGGCCGCGTCGGCCTGTCGCAGTTCGATCTAGTCGATCTGCAGAGCATAGAGGTGCTGCGCGGGCCGCAGGGCACCCTGTTCGGCAAGAACACGACCTCTGGCGTCATCAACATCACGTCGAAAAAGCCCAGCTTCGATCCTGAATTCTCGGGCGAGGCAAGCCTTGGCAATTACGGGTTTCGCCAGATCAGAGCGTCTGCCTCAGCTGGTCTAGTTCCCGACCTTCTCGCCGTCCGCATCTCGGGCGCTATCAGCGGGAATGACGGCTTTCTGTTCAACAAGACGACCAACACCCGCGCGCAAAACTACCGCAACGAAAGCATTCGCGGCCAGTTGCTGTTCACGCCGAGCCCAGACTTTGAAGTGCGGATCATTGGTGACTACGCCAAACAGGAGCAGGATCATGTGCTTTCGGTTTTTGCCGACCTGCACACGACCTATCTCAATGGCGCGACGATCCCCAATAATTTCGCCCTGCGCGCAGCGCGCTTCCCCGGCTATACTTCGCCTGCCTTTCGCCCTTTTGATCGGGTGGGAGAGGCCGACAGCCACTATCAGTCCAACATGGAAGGCTATGGCGTTTCCGGCGAGGTAAACTGGGACCTCGGCAACGCTGCACTGACGTCGATCACGGCCTACCGCTGGTGGGACTGGAACCCGGCCAACGATGGTGACAGCACATCGCTGCCGATCACCACAAAGGCGCAGCAAGCCAATCGCCAGCGCCAGTTCAGCCAGGAACTGCGCCTCGCTTCCAAGGGCAACCGCACGGTCGATTATGTGATCGGTGCCTACTATTTCTGGCAGATCGTCAACGGATATGGTGCCACCCGCTATGGTCCGGCAGCGGCGCTGTGGAACCTGCCGACCGCGAACCAGACCATCGCCAATGCCGCGCTGGACGGGTTCGAGGCCAACTCCACCTCTACCCCCGAGACGCGCACTTTCGCTCTGTTCGGCCAGACCGACTGGCATCTTTCCGATGCGCTGACGCTGACCACTGGCCTGCGTTGGACGCATGAGAAGAAGGCCGGGGCCTTCAGTCAGTTCTGGGTCGATGGTGCAGACCTTTCGGGCTTCACCCCGGCGCAGGTCACCGCCATCAATGCTATCCGCACGCAATTCAACCCGGTCACCAATTTCTCGACAAGGTTCAGCGAGAACAATCTGTCGGGCCTTATCACCCTCAACTGGAGGGTTGCCCCTGACGCCAATGTCTATGCCAGCTATTCGCGCGGCAACAAATCGGGCGGGTTGAACCTCACCGCGCTGCCTGTTGGAATTGCGCCTGAGGTCGCGCCAGAAAAGGTCGATGCCTTTGAGCTTGGCTTCAAGTCCCAGTTCCTCGACCGTCGCGCCACGTTCAACGCGGCCGCATTCTGGACTGAGATCCGCGACTATCAGACCGCGATTACCGAGCAGGTGCAGGGCACGGTCAACGTCCGCCAATACATCGCCAACATTCCCAAAGTCCGTTCGCGCGGTGTGGAGGGCGACCTGGCTTTCCAAGCCAACGACAACCTCTCGTTCACAGCCTCTGCCAGCTACACCGATGCGAAGTATGTCGAATATCGCAACGCACCGCAGGCGGTAGAGAACCTCAACCTTGGCGGCATTCAAGATCTTTCAGGAAAGCCGCTGTCCGGTGTGCCGGAATTTGCATGGTCAGTCGGCGCTGATGGCAACGCGCCGCTGGGCGAACTGGGTGGGCGCGAACTCAGCCTCTACGCCCACGCCGACTATGCCCATCGGTCGAGCTTCAACACATCGGCCACTAACTCGGCATGGGCGCAGGTGCCCGGTTTCGGCATCGCCAATGCCCGCATCGGACTGAAAACCGGTGACGGCCTGTGGGACCTGTCGGTCTGGGGCCGCAACCTTTTTAACAAAGATTACTTCCTCAACCTCTCTGCCGCCAACACCGGCGTGGTCACGGCCCAAGTGGGCGAACCACGCACTTATGGTGTGACGCTGCGGACCCGCCTGTGAGGCACCGGCCATGACCAATCCATCCCGCACAAGCTTTCACCGCCTCGCTGCGATCTACGTGCCGGTCACCGCCGCAGCACAACCGGTCGTGGCATGGCTTCCGGCAATTCTCGCGCGCGATTTTGGCGTGTCGCTAACGCTTGTCGGCACGCTCTATCTTGCCGGTCAGTTGCTCAACTGCATGCTTGACCCCGTGGTCGGCGCGCTAAGCGACAGGACGCAAAGCCGGTTCGGAAGACGGCGGCCATGGATCGCGGGCGGCGGCGTGCTGTTCGTGGCGGGCAGCGCGATGCTGTTCTTCCCTCCACAGGGTCTGGGTGCGGGCTGGTTGTCGATTGCGCTGGCGGCCTATTACTCTGGCCTCGCGCTTCTCTCGACGCCATTGCTGGCATGGAGCGGTGAAATCGCGCCTGATTATCATGATCGCACCCGCGCGGCATCGATCTTCACGCTCTGGCAATCGGTCGCGCTGGTCGGGGCACTGAGCCTAGCCGCCATTGCCCAGCATTTGCGCCCCGGTGACGGTCAGTTGCAGCTTACACTGTTCGGCCTGCTCGTTCTTGTCACGGCAATTCCGGCCTTGGGCCTGACCCTTTCCAACCGTGACGACAGCGCGCCACGCCTTCTTACGACCCCGCTGTCGCCCCTATCGGCCCTGCGCGCCGTATTCGGAAACCCACTGCTGCTGCGCGTGCTGGCCTCGGATGCTGCCGTGCGTGCAGGGCAGGGCATCCGCACCACCCTGCTGCTGTTCTATGTCACATTCTACCTAGGCAGGCCTGAATGGGGCGCGGGGCTGTTCCTGTTCCAGTATGCCTTCGGCATGCTGTCCGCACCGATCTGGCAGCGCATCGGCGTGAGGCTGGGCAAGCGCAACGCGGCAGTTTTGGCCGAAGTGCTTCAGGCTCTGATCAACCTCGCGCTTGTCCTGACCACACCGGATCGCTTCTGGCTGGTCCTCGCGCTCGCCTTTGCTCAGGGCCTGACGCAGGGTTCGGGCAACATCATGCTCCGCTCGATGGTCGCCGATGTTGCTGACAAGCAGCGCGCCGAAACGGGCGAGGAACGGGCCGGGCTATACTATTCGATCTTTGCCTTGGCCGACAAGCTGGGCGGGGCCTTGGCGGCAGGGATCGCCTTGCCCCTCATCGCCTGGTTCGGCTTCGATCCAAAGGCCACGGCCAACACACCTGAGGCGCTGAACGGCCTGCTCTTGGTCTTCTCGATCGGCCCTGCGCTTGCCCACGCCATTTCCGCTGCCGTCATCTCGGGCTTCTCGCTCGATGCCGATCAGCACCACGCCATTCGCCGCCGTCTGGATTCCGCCGCCGACCCTGCGCTCCAGCCCGCCGAATAACCCCCCTGAAGGAGTAAGAACCATGAATGCCATCACCACTTATGCCAATGCCAAGGACCCTTCCTCCCCGCTCGACATAGTGCCAATCACAGGCACTATCGGCGCGGAAATCCGTGGCGTGACCCTGTCGGGCGATCTCGATGCTGTAACGGTGCAAGCCATCAAGGATGCAGTCGTCCGCCATAAGGTCGTGTTCTTCCGTGGCCAAACCGAACTCGACGATACCCGCCACGAGGGCTTCGCCTCGCTGTTCGGCGATCCGGTGGCGCATCCGACTGTGCCGGTTGCAGAAGGATCACGCTATCTGCTCGAACTCGACAGCAAGGAAGGCTACGCTGCGTCAAGCTGGCACACCGATGTAACCTTCGTCGATACTTATCCCAAGGGTTCCATCCTGCGCGCGATCACCATCCCCGAAGCCGGCGGCGACACCGTGTGGGCCAATGGCGAGACGGCCTATGAAAGCCTGCCCGAAACGCTTCGCCAGCTGGCTAATAACCTCTGGGCCGTCCACACCAACCTGTATGATTACGCAGCCGTGCTTTCAAACGCGCCGAAAGGCAATGCGGTGGAGAAAGAACGCCAGCTGTTCCAGAAGAACGTCTTCGCCTCGACGGTCTATGAAACCGAACACCCGGTCGTTCGCGTCCACCCCGTCTCGGGCCAGCGCAGCCTGTTGCTGGGCCACTTCGTCAAGCAGTTCGTGGGGCTGAACCAAGCGGATTCACAACGTCTGTTCCAGATCTTGCAGGATCACATCACTCGTCCTGAAAACGTCGTGCGTTGGCGCTGGCAGCAAGGTGACGTGGCGTTCTGGGACAACCAGTCGACCCAGCACCGTGCCGTTGCCGATTTTGGCCTCCAGCGCCGCACCCTGCGTCGGGCAACGATCGCTGGCGAAGTGCCCGTTGGCATTGATGGCCGCAACAGCCGCACCGTGCGCAAGGAGAAGGCCACCGATTACCAGCCGGCCTGAGGGACGGCAGCGGGGTGGCAGCCCTCACTGCCGCCCCGCAACTTCGCAGGGCACATTTTCAAATCCAATGAGGCAGCAGACTTCAGGCAGCGCTTGAGCGTTGATCAGGTCTGAGCCCTTTCCTGATTAAGGCGGAACAAGCGGGCGAGCACTTCGTCGTTGGTCAGGGTGCCGGCACGGAAATCGTCTCCCCAGCCATAGGCATCGGCCACCGCTTCATCGAGTGTGCAGTGGGCATGTTCGAGCCAAGCCGGGCGTGCGTTGTAGGGGTTGGTCAGTGTGCGTTTCGCCAATTCCTTCGCCGCTGCTTCGTCCTTGGGCAGAATGCGGTTAGGATACCACCCATGGCCGTGGAGGCCGCACAGAGCCCCTTACAGGGGCGAATAGGCGATGTCCCATCGCCGCATCCCCGCAGGGGCCTCGGCCGCGGCATGAAATAGAGCGAACGAGGCAGGACTGTAAAGATGGCCTTGGGCCACCTTTACGGTATTGCGCCTAATTATTTTCCGCTCTTTCTTAACCATAAAAGAGGGATGTCGGGAACCGTGTTTTTAAGACAGATGCGGAGCCTGGAAATCCACGCGTAAACTCCGTAAACTTCGGTTATTATGCGTATAAACCCGCTTTATCTATTATGAATATGAAATTATCATACATTTATAAATGCAAATTACATGATGGCTTTTAGATTTTCTATGAAGGGCGGTGATGGGGCGACCAACGAACAGTGAGCGCTTTGCAAGGATGGCGAATGCCGATCATGCATTCGGCGAGCAGTTTGAGAAGCTCAACAAGGCTATACTCGACTGGGACCGTGGCGGTAGCTTCGATGCTGTTCTGCACGCCATCGAATTGATCGAGAGTGATTGTGAAAAAGTGCGCAATTGGGTGCCGGGCGACGTCGAGAAAGATGGCGCGGCCCTGATGGGCGAACTTATGACTCGCCTATTGCAGTGAAATTCAGTCGCCTTGGAGCGAAGATCGCGCCTTAGTTCTCAGCCGTGCTCGATAATCTGACAGATTTCTGATCTGACCAACCTTTCCGCAGCAAACTCGCGGCCGTCGATAGCTCAAAGTGGGAAGCGGCAGCCGCGGCCGACATAGTCGCTTCCCACTGGCGCTTCAGGTTACGCCCTCGGCCTTGCTTTACGCGGTATGCGCAGATGTTTTGGCAAGAGATTGACCGGCGCAGCTATTTGATGGCTGGTGACATTAGGTATCGTCTCGAGCGCCTTTTTGATCAGCACGAGGCGTGCCTTGGAGTAACGGCCTTCGGTCTGCGAATCGAGATGATGCCCCGCGAAATCTGCACGAAGTTCAGCGTCGATTCCCGCAAGCTTCATGCTGTCGATTGCTGTGTGCCGCATGGAGTGGATGGGCGTCATCGACGCGTATTCTGATG
>JBEQBX010000097.1:0-11230 GCA_041639595.1 Porphyrobacter sp. | reverse complement strand
AAGGGCGGCACGCCTCGCGCCGCCCTTTTTGGTCGCCCGCGCCGTCAGGCCGCGCGGAAAACCACGTCGTTGCGCAGATCCATTCGGCGGCCCGGCTGCACGTCCAGCACGTCCGTGCGCGCCGCATAGGCCACCTGCGAACCGTCGAGAAACAGGCCATAGCCGTGCAAATTCACGGGACCGGTCGCCGGGCCCACCACGACGAATTCGGGCAGGCGCAGCGCAAGGCCCACCGCCGTCATGCCCCATGCCGGTCCATCGATCATGCGCGGCTCAAACGGCAGCTCGTTCTTCCCGTCAGAGAATACCAGCTCCACCGTCTCGGCCATGCTGATGAGCTCCAGCAGATCTTCCGGCTTGGGCTGATCGTTCACCGGCCCGCACTTGCGCGGCTTCGATCCGGCTTTGCCCTTGCGCACCTTCGGCTCCGCGTCGATCTTGGCCACCTTCGCCGCGAGCGCATCACGCTCGGCCGTCAGCGCGGCAATTTCGGTTTCCTGCTGGCCGACCTTGCCTGTGGCCTGCTCCAAAGCGCCCTCGATCTCGGTGAAGTTGTTGGCAGCTGCCTCGAGCTGGGGCGCGATCGCATGGACCAACGTGCGAAACAGCGCATCCTTGAACTGCTGCGCCGGCGGCAATTCCTCGAACGGCACGATGCACGGATGGGTTTTCTTCTCGGGATCCTTTATCTCGCCATAGACCCAACCATCCGCCACCTTTTCAGCCATCCAGCTGTCATGGCTGGCGCTGTCCCCCGCTTCAGGATTTGCCATGTGGAAGCGCACGCCATTGATTGCTGAAGAACGTTGCCAATCCGCTGCATCAGACCATGACGGTTGACTGTCATCACCAAGTGACCGGCAATAAGCGGCATTGGCCGCATGGCAAACGCTGGCGATCAGTCCAACGAACTCGGGGCTTAGAGCTTCCGCTTTTGCGGAACCTTGTGAACTTGCTTTTGTCATCGCACGCCTCCTCAACTGCCGACTACCAATCGGCCGATTTGCCCGGCACTCGGCTCGCCCGATGCCCCGGAAATGATGTCCGCTGCGGCACCGCGCCGGCGCGCCAGCAGCAGGTCACGCTCGGACTGCGCCCGCGCGTCGTCGCGCGTCGGGATCGGCGCCGGGCCAATCCCCTTCTTCTTGCTAAGCAGGGCCTTCGCACCCAGCCCAAGCAACCCGCCACCAAGAAGGAATTTGCCAATCCCGCCAATGGCCTTCCCAACAAAGCTCATGTCACCGCACTCCTCTGAAAACATCGAACTCGCTGTCATTGCGCACGCGCGTGCCTTCCGGCCGCCGTTGCTTGCCGCGCAGATCCGAAATGACGTGTTCGCCCTCAAGCGCCGCATATTGCTCGGCGTCGGCCACGTGGGTGTAGATCGTATCCGCGATCTCGAGGTGACCGCGCTTCTCGCCGGTCGAAAGTTCCTCTTTCTGATAGCGATAGCCGCCCGAATGCGCCTTGATCAGGTGGCGGCACTGCGGGTCGACCATGTACCCATGCCGCTCGCTCTGGGCCTTCCAGATCGCCTCGTTGCGGAGCGCCGCTCGGTTGCTTTTCGCCTTGTGGATCTTCCCCATGCCAAGCGCCGCCTGGCAGGCGAGTATCCAGTCATGCTCGTTGTCCTCGCGATCACCGGCGGCAAACGCCGCCGGGTCCGCCACGAACCGGATGTCTTCCTTCTGGATGTTGGGATAGCGCTCGATAATCGCGTTGCGCAGCTTGCGGCCAAACGCGCTGGGGCCAACCTTCAGCAGCTTCTTGCGATCGTCGGAAAGGTTGACCACCTCGAACAACGTGCGGATATGCCCGTAATCGTCGCGCTGCAGGCCCACGGCCGCCGCAAACAATCCCTGGTCGATGCCCACGATCAGCTTGCGGCGCGGGTTGTAGATGCACTGGCCCACATGCGCCGAATGGTTGAACTCGCCGTTGACAGGCTTGCCGAACATCATGGCCACTGGCTTGTTGTGCACCATGCGGTCGACGTAGCCCGGCTTGTGCTTGTTCGCCGCCACTTGCAGCACGTAGTAACCGCGCCCGCCCGGCAGATTGTGGATGTTCTCGGCATCGGGCTCCATGCCGCCCGGCTGCACAAAGGTTTCCACCAGCGCGCGGCCACCTAGCACCTGTTCCAGCTCGCCCTTGTCCTGGTCGGTCAGGCCCTCGATCTCGCGATCCATCGCCAGCACGTAGGCGTGGTTCTCGATGTCCGGCATGTTCATCGAAATGATGATCTGCGGATCGACTACCAGCGACGGGTCAAGGTCCGAAAAGCGGCCAACGCGGCCCGTCAGGTACGGCACCAGGTCCGAAGGCTGCAGGTCGGCCTCGTCGACGATAACCGCGTTGACTTCCCAGCCACGGCAGGCTTCTTCCACGCTCTGATCGCCGATCGCGCGGAACTCGAATTCCACGTCGAGCACGTCGATCGGGCGGCCGTCAGCATCGCGGCGCAGGATCTTGCGGAAACTGTGCGTGAACGGGGCCGACCACAGGAACTTGCCCTCGTCCTCGGGCACGATGTTGAACCAGCTCTTGAGCGTGGTCGATTTCAGGCTCGGATAGCTTTCGCGGATCACGCCGATGCGCGCCTTGCGCCACGTGATGCCGTTGTCGTCTTTCACGCCGCCCTGCATTGCGGCGACGCGCAGGCCCTTCTGCAGTGCCGCCATCGTCTTGCCGGATCCGACAGGGCCGATGATGTTGCAGATGAACGCGCGGCTGCGCATGAACGCATCGGCAACCGGCCCCGGAGAGCGCAAGCGGCGCGGTTTGGACGGCATCTTCACAGCTCGTGCTCCCCGTCATCGTCTAGCGGCGCAAATTCCGCGTCGAGGATATCCGCCATCTCGTCGCTGGTGTGCGTCACGCCCTCGATGATCAGGTCGGCCACGCCCGAAAAGCTCATGTCCACGCGCACCGGTTGCTTGCCCTCGATGTAAGGCAGCAGCGATTCCGCACAGCGCACGCGCAGCTGCTCGGCATCGCCTATCGTCATGCGCCGCTTGGGGCTGTCCATCGCCGCCGATCGCTCGACCAGGACTTCCGCAGGCGTGCTCTGGATTTGCATCAGCGTTACCGCCGGATGCTGCCCGAAACCGAGGATGTACTTGCGGAAATCATCCGTGCGCCTGTTGCGCACGCCCTTTGGCCGACCCCGCCGCCGCGCTTCCTGCAGCACTGCCACCGGGCCAGCCTCGCGCCCCAGCGTCTCCCGCGCCATCACGATGTCTTCGGGATCCGGCACGCCGAGAAGATCCAGCTGCTCGGCCTCGTGGCTCGCCGCACGCTCGACAAGCGCCTTGGCGTCCCGGATCATTTCGTCAGCAGGGTTTTTCCCGGGGTCAGTTGACACGAATCACCCCCGCGCTACCGTCACAAAATCGACGCGGCATTCCCGCCAGACCCACACCCCGACCCAGCGCTCGCTTTGCGGGTTGGCGGACTCCCCACCCACACCCCGACCCGTTTCGCAGTTTCCCACCTTGGCGGGTTCCAGCGAGGCTGCGCAGAGCGCCCCTATGGATCAGGGCCGGATAGCCGGTCCAAATCTGGCAAACCGCGTGCGCCAAGGTGCAAGGGGACGGGCGCGCGCGCGATGGGGGCGAGGGGGGTGCCGCCGGGCGATCGATGCCCCCCCCTGCCGATCCGCACGCCCAGACGCGCGCCGATGCCGTCACCAGAAGCCCGCTAGGCTTACGCTGCCAGTCCGAAAACCACGCAAAACCAAGGCTTTGCGCGCACCCTTCCAACATCGGCTTTCCAACAAGCCCCGATCGACCCGCGCAAACCCGCAGAAATCCACCATTCTCGCACCGCGCCGAGATCCGCACCGATCCGGCCCAGCTCGAGGCCGACCGCCAGCCCGCGCGATCCGCGCCAGGGCGAAAATCGCCGAAAGTTTCGCCGACGCGCCCCCGCTTCACACCGCTGGAGCGACCATCGAGCGACCCGCGCCGATATCCGGCCGTCAGAATATTCACCTGGACGACAGCGCACGCCCGATCCGCAGGCCGATCCGACGCCGGTTGCAGGCGCAACCGCGCTGCAACCGTTCTGCAACCACTAACCTTATGATCCATATGGATTAATTCAGACGGTTGCAAAGTTGCAGGTTTTCCGAAGCCCCCAGATACGCGCGCGCCTACGCGTACGTACGCGCGCACATGACGCGAGGCTCCAGCCTGCAACCGTGCAACCGCCACGAAAAGCGCTGCAAAATCAATGCTTTGAGAGTTGCACCACGGTTGCAGATGGGTTGCGCCTGCAACCGCTACCCCCGACCCATCGGGACCGCCAAACGTGGCAACCAACTTACTCGCATCGCAACGGGCCGGGGTCAAACGGAAAGCGAGACCGAGGGTGCGAATCGACGCGCCAGCCATCGCTTTCGCATCGGGCCGGGGAATAGATGAGGCGCGGCCGCGCACCGCTCCGGCCCCGGCTTTGCCAGTGCCTCCGCTGCGGCCGCACGTCGGCGCGAGCCGCATCGCCTGGCCAAGTCTCGCGCCCTGCGTAAGACGCTGAAAGTGCAGGCGATCGCGCACCGCTTCGACGTGCTGGCGCACGTCAAAGCTGCGATCGCGAGCGGGCGTAAACCACACCGATATCGCCCCTTTTAAACGCGCGTGAAAAAATCTATTGACAGGCAAATAAGCTTCCGTATTTTCGGAACCATTGAAACCCCAGGCACGGGCCGGGGTCTTGGTCAGGAAAGGACCGCCATCATGGCAAAGCTCGACACCTACGAAGCCGTCACCAACGCGATCATTGCCAAGCTCGAGGCTGGCACGAAGCCTTGGGCTCCCGATTGGATCTCCGGCGGCGTTGGCGGTGGCCTGGTCATGCCGCGCCGCCACAACGGCGAATTCTATCGCGGCATCAACGTGCTGCTGTTGTGGGCCACGGCCGAGGAGCGCGGCTATCGCGCCCCGACGTGGATGACCTTCAAGCAGGCGCTCGAACTCGGAGGCGCGGTCCGCAAGGGCGAAAAGAGCACGGTTATCGTGTTCTTCAAGAAGCTGACCATCACCGAACAGAACGAGGCGGGCGAAGACCAGGACAAGCAAATCCCGATGCTGCGCACCTATTGCGTGTTCAACGTCGAACAAATCGACGGGCTCCCGGCGCAGTACTACCCGGCCGAGGTCGAGCTGGTCGGCGGCAAGGATCGCGACGAAGCGGCCGAGGCTGCACTGCGCAGCTCCGGCGCGGATATCCGCGAAGGCGGCGACAAGGCGTTCTATGTGCCCTCGCTCGATTACGTCCAGATGCCCACCTTCGATCGCTTCAAGAGCACGAGCGGATTCCTCGCCACCCTCGCGCACGAACTTTGCCACTGGACCGGCCACGCCTCGCGCCTCGATCGCTCGATGAAGGGCGCATTCGGCTCCAAGGACTACGCGGCCGAGGAACTGGTGGCAGAGATCGGCGCGGCCTTCGTCGGCGCGCGCCTTGGCATTGTCGGCGAACACATCGACAATCACGCCAGCTATCTCGCCAGCTGGTTGAAGGCCCTCAAGAACGACAAGCGCGCCATTTTCCGCGCCGCTGCACTGGCACAGACGGCCGCTGACATGGTGCTTGCCAACGCTGGCACCGTCACCCCTGCCAAGCCGCTCGAGGCCGTTCAGGACGTACACCAGGGCGCGCAGATGGCCTTGGCCCTCTGACCGGTCATAACGCCGCCGGGCACCCGTCCGGCGGCCATATGACCGGCCATTGTGGCCGATCGCAAAGGAGCCCGAACCATGCCGAAGATCTGCACCGTCGCTGCCGCGCTCGCCGATGGCTACACCCGCGAAGTATTCGCCACGTCTGACGACTACGATCACTTTTTGCTGGTGAAGCCCGATGTAGAATTCGACAGCCGTTTTCTTGCCTATGACACCGATCAACACGAATGGATCAAGATCAATGGCTGGCTCTATTCGTTCGAGGAAGCGCCGGGCAGCTGCATCGGCCCGCATGATGGCATCATGCGCAAGATTGCCTGAACCATGCCACGCCCGAACCGCGCATGGAGCCGCCGGCGTGCGGCTCCCTTCACCCCGGCCGAGGATGCCGAGCTGTGCCAGATGGTGCGCTGCGGCTTGGCCGTCGAATTCTACAAGGATCAGCTGCCCGGCCGCCCCTTCGGCGAGATCCTTTCGCGCCGCCTGGATCTGATCCAGTCCGGCCGCGTCACCATGCCCGCGCCGCTTTAGGCCCATCACGGCCGGGCAGGGCAGGGACTCGCCTACCCACCCCACCCGGCCGGAGCGCAGGCGGGCGCGATCACCAGACGCCCGCCGCGCGCGCAAGGGTTGCGGCTCCCTCAAACCGCCCCCTCCTGCTCGATTGTCTTGCGCCAGGCGCGCACCTCGTCCGGCTTGCTCAATGCCGGCAATTCTTCCTCGTCCAGCAGCGCGCACAGCGGCACCAGGACAACGCGTGTCGCCGCCCGGGCAATCTTCACCGTCACGCCATCGATCGCGCCATCAACGCGGGCCAGGGTCTGCTTGTAGACGCCACCCTGCCACTTCGTGCCGGAAAACACGTCGTCCAGCGCCTTGTGCTTGGCCGATATTGCCAGATATCCCGGCGCGGCATGCGGCATGAACCGTTCCGCGCCCCACCGCGCGCCGTTCCACTTGGCGTTCACGATCTTCAGGCCCAGCTGCTCGATCCATTCGCGTTCGCCATGGTCGAGCGTGTCCGGGTTCATCGCCTTGGCCACCGCCGAACCGACAAGGCTCGAGATAACCTGACGGTCAACGTTGCCCTTGGGCTGCGCGCTCGATGTCAGCAGGTGGCGCAGGCACATTTCCTGGTCGCTCATGGCGTCGTTCACTTCGGCCATCTTGAACGGCGCGCACAGCTCGGCCCAAAGCGCCACTTCTTCCTCGTCGGGCACGTCGTCGTCGGTCAGCAGGTGCGCACAGGCCAGCAGCGTGGCGAACTGGTCGCAGCCGCGGCTGTCGTGGCCCTTGGCGGCAAGCCCTGCATGAAACGCGCTCTTGCTCGCCTGCAGGATCGGCCATTGCTCGATCATCCGCCGCTGCAGCTGGCGGCCCATGTCCTCAAAGTTGATCGCGTCGAAGTCGGGCGCCTTGGTGTTCTCGGCAAAGGGCTTCAGCTCAAGGATCGCCAGTCGGCTGCGGTCGGCCGCCTCGATCGGCGGGATGTTGATGGAGCTGAACCAGAACGGACTCTGCAGCGTGAACTCGTGGGCCTGGTGGTCCTGTCCGCCACGGTGCACCTTGTCCCCGGACGAGCTGATGCGCGCCAGCTCGATGATCTCAGTAACCTTGCGGTTGTCGGCGCTCGGCTCGATTTCGTCGAGCATGACCGGAACCGTGGAATTGCGCAGGGACTGGCGCAGCGCCGCGCTCGATGTCTGCCCGGTGCGGAACAGCGCTTCGCCATACAGGCGCGGCACGATGCCAAGCCGCCCGTTAAGCGCGCTCTTCCCCGTGCCACGGTCGCCGGTAATCCACACGTTCGATCGCCATGGCAGCGCGCCACCGATAAAGCCTTGCCCGATAGCGCCCAGCAGCAGCCGCACGTCCAGCAGCGGCCGCTTCCAGTTCCACGTGCGCAGCAACGCAATCAGGTCCGTTACGGGTTTAAGGCTGGTCGATTGGTGCCAGGGCCGGGGGATCGGCGAAGCTGCAGGGTAAACGAACCGGTCAAACAGGCCGGTCTCGGCCCACTCCGGTTCGCGCAGCCCCCCTTTGCTCTTGGCCCGCAACACCAGCAGCGTGTCGCCCAGGTGCAGCAGCAATCCGCCACCGGGCAGGGCATGCGCACCGCGCCCGCGCAATCGGCCTGCCGGATCGAAGATCCCGCGCCGCACGCATTCCTCGATCAGCGCCCGGCTTGCCTCGGCCTGGTCAAAGCCCACGATCTCCGGGGCCTTCACCATCACCCTGTCCTTGCCGCGCCCCTCGAACGTCGGCGCCGACCATTGCGGGAACTTTTCTTCCAGCCACCAGCTGTCCATCCCGAAAAGGTGGATCAGCGAATTCTTGCCGTGCCGGTTGCCCGCTTCAAGGCCCACGATCTGGCCCAGGCGGTCAAGGTAATAGCACTTCTGGCTGCCATCGAGGCCGGACGAAACGCCCAGCGGTTGCACCGGCGATCCGGGGGGGAACGGCGGGCGCTCGCCTTTGCCGCGCTCCATGAACGGGCCGGGGTCGCCCGGCTCGGCCATGTCCGGCGCGCGTGTCGGATTGTCGAGCGCGTCGGCGATCGCTGCCACGTTGTCGCTCATAGGGAACCTCTCGGGAAACGGCTTGCGCGGCTTGTCGCCGCCGCGAAAAATCTGGTGTGGGCGCACGCCGATGCCGGGTGGGTCGAGACCGCAAGGGGAAGGGCGGCCATGCCCGGCACCGGCGCACTGGCCTGCTTCGGCGGGGCTGCCTCCACAGGATCTTGTCTTGTCGTGGCTTTCACGCCGCCACCCCCGCCGCTGCGGATCCGCGCAACCAGTCGTTCACGTCCTTGAACGGCACCGGCGGCATCACCAGGCGCACGTCCATCCCGCGCGCCTGCTGCTGCGCAATGCTCCGCTCGAGCGCGTCTTGCGCCTTCGGGTTGTCGTCGCGGTCGGCCACGATCACGATCCGCTTGGCGGCTTCCGGCAGGATGATCGCGCCGATGTTGGGCAGGTTCACGGCCGCCACCACGCGAAGCTCGGGCTTCACCATGCGCACAACCAGCGCGTCCTCGATGCCTTCGGTCACATAGACCGGCTCGTCTTCCGGCATCCGGCTCATGGGCTTGCCGCTCGCGCCCTTGTTGATCGGCACGAAGCCGCCCCACATTTTGCCCAGCACCTTCTTGGCGTTCTTGCCGGGAATCTTGGTCCATCCGCGCTGCCGGTCGATCTGCAGATAGGTCCGGTGCACCGCCACCAGCTCGCCATTGGCAAGGTAGATCGGGGCCAGCATCGCGGGGATCTTGCAGCGCTCGTCCTTGTTCCACACTTCGGCATGGAATTTCAGGCACCCGGGCCAGCTGGGGGCATCGTGTCCCGCCACCTGCACCTTGTCGATCGCGCGGCCGCACAGGTATGCTTCTGCCGGCGTGCCGGCAATGTCACGGCCGGAATGATACAGCCCGCGCGCCCGCCGGATCCGCACCGCCCGCTCGTTGGCAGCCGCTGCCTCGCGCTTGCGCTGCATCTCGGCCAGCTCCTCGGCCTTGCGCGCCATCGCCTCGGGGTCGGCCTTGGCCTTGGGCGTCCACGGGTCGACAATGCCAAGCCGGTCTTTCGCCCACGCCACCGCGCCGCCCTTGTCCAGGCCTTGCGTCGCCTGGATCAGATCCAGCATGTCGCCACCGTCGTTGCCGCTGGCATAATCGCGCCACGTGCCTTGCCGTGCGCCTTGCAGCTGCAGCACCAGGCTCTCGCCCGGCTCGCCCATGACAGAGCCCGCTTTCAGGTACGCGCCTTCCTTGTGCGCCCCCGCCAGCAGCTCGCGCCCGATGCTCTCCGCATTGTCGCGCAACCGCTGCTCGATCTCGGAGACGGACAGCAGCGTCATGCCTTCATGCCCTCCGCCGTCAGCCGGAAGCGCACAGCTTTCTTGCCGTTGATGTCGAGATACTCGGCAAGCCCGCGTTCGATCAGCGCCCGGCACGTGGAAGGCAGAAACGGCGCTTGCTCACCTTGGGCAAGGATGTAGCGCCCGCCGCCATTGACCCGAACTACGGCCGCATCACCGCCATGGTCGCGCATCCATTTCAGTGCATCACGGTGGGCTTTGGTCAACTCGGCCGTCACCCTGCAGATCCTTCTGCAGTGGGCACCGCATCAAGATCCACCAGCGTGCCTGTGACCGTCAATTCGCCCGCTCGCACTTGCACCGAAGCATGGCACCCGTCGATCACGTCGCACACGTCCACGATATCGGCGGCAAACTGCCGCGCGCGCACCGTTTCCAGCACGATCACACGATCGCCGTCCTTGATGAACACGGCCCAGCCAGAGCTTTCGCGCCGCCCCGCCACCGTCGGCATGGCAGTGCTCTCGCAGCTCGCTGCCTGGTTCGGTCGATTCGGAAGCGCCCCCTCCCCGGACATCTAGGCGGCGTCCTTTCGTCGCGTGTTGTCCCGCAACGAAACAGCATAGAAATCATTCGGTTCGATTGCGCCGTCACACAGGTGCACCAATTTCACCATGTGCTCGGGCCCGGGGATGACCGTACCACGCTCCCATTGGTGCCAAGTTCGCCGCGCAACCCGCATTTTCTCGGCCGCATCGGCCTGCGACAGCTGGTTAACTCGCCGCCAGTTACGAAGCTTGTAGGTGACAGATGCTGCGGACATGCACCTTGGGTAACTTCACAAGTTACCATTGACAATCGCATGTAACCTAGAACATCACTTTTTCCACAGTGGGAACCGTTATACCTTTCGTGGCGATGGCCGACATGCCCAATCGCCTTTACGAGCTGCGCCGCGCTCGCGGTTTATCGCAGCAGAAGCTCGCCGATATGGTGGGCTGCTCGAAGATGCATATCTCTGGGGTGGAGCGCGGCACCCGCGATTTCTCCTTCTCGATGATGCGTCGGATTGCGGAAGTCTTTGGCGTTGCTCCCGGTGACCTGTTGTCCGAACAGGATAATCCGCACCGGCTTTCCGATCCTGACGAAATGCACTTGATCGAAACCTATCGGCAAGCACCGGAAGAGGATCGAGAGAAGATCGTCAAAGTTGCTGAGACGATCGCGCCATATCGTGTCCAGGCAGAGAAGGTCAGCACTGCCGCCTAGCCTGTTTTGGGATGATGAATGTTCACGATCTTGCCATTCTTCATCGCGGGTTTCTTTTTTCCGGTTTGGCCATGGGGCGTCGTTGCTGCGGCCCTCATCATGCCGTTGATCATGCTCAACAACGCGCCGCGCTTCGCAGAGCTTTGGGCTACCGAAAAGCCAATTGTAATTCAGATGCTTGTGCAATCTGTGGTCGGCTCACTGATCATGAACGGCGGCGCTATGCTGCTGGGCAATGGTATTCGGTGGCTCTTTGGAGCGAGCTAGAAAATGTGACGTAACTCACAAAGTTACAAACCGTCTTGACAGGTAACGTGTAGAGTTACAAAACGGCCCCGTTGAAACCAACGGAGGCCCATCATGGCGTCGCGTTTTCTGGCTGCGGACGATCCCGCACAGGCCACTTGCACTTTCGGTTATGTTCAGGGGCTGCTCGGGCAGGGGAAGCTCAATCCCCGCCG
>JBEQBX010000096.1:0-11354 GCA_041639595.1 Porphyrobacter sp. | reverse complement strand
TGGCACTGGCCGGTTCACGACTTTTGTCGAGTGTGGGCGCAGGGCAATGGTCGCAATCCGACGCCGACAGACAGGTCCGCTAGCGCGCGCTCTTACACTTAGCCGGGCTGGGGGCGCGCCATATTTTCAAGGCCGGATCGGTTTGGGCAGCGAACAACAACATGGCCCGGCGTTGCGATGGGTGGGAGCGGCGATTGGCTCCGAACGCCTTTCCCTACGGCCTCTGATCAGCTTGGCATCCTCAGCCGGCTTTTCGAGCGGGTCAAGCGCTGGCCCCGTATTGACGTTCTTCAATCTGGGCAGTGCAATCTGGAAAGAAATACTGATCGACCGGGATGACGCGGTGCTGGAGCAGAGCGGGGCTGGCATCGGCTATGTCAACGGCGTCACCGGCAGGGATGCCGGAGAAATTGGGCCACACACTCAGCCCATCACGTCGCTATCCTTTAGGCTGGAGCTGACGTGACCCCCAGCTTTCCCCCAGCTTGGATTAGAGCCGGGCGGTTGTTTTGCGCATCAGCGCGGTTGAAGCAATGGGCTGCGTAGCGGAGCCCGTAGGGCGTAGCGAAGCAGGCCATTGCTTATCCAGTTCGGCGGCGAACGCCGCCGGGGTTGCATAGCCAAGGGATGAGTGCGGTCTCTCCCGGTTGTAGTCATCCACCCAAGCAGCGATCTCGACCCTTGCATGGGCCATGCTGAGGAACAGGGTCTCGTTCAGCAGCTCATCGCGCATGCGACCATTGAAGCTCTCGACGTAGCCGTTCTGCATCGGCTTGCCCGGAGCGATGTAATGCCACTCCATCCCGATCTCGCCGCACCATGCGAGCACGGCATTGCTGGTGAGCTCGGTGCCATTGTCGCTAACGATCATGCCCGGCTTACCACGCTGTGCGATCAGCTGGGTCAGCTCGCGCACCACGCGGTGCCCGGAGATCGAGGTGTCCGGCACCGCTGCCAGGCACTCCCTGGTCACGTCATCGACCACGTTGAGGACCCGGAACCGTCTGCCAGAAGCCATCTGATCATGGACGAAGTCCAGGCTCCAGCGCTGGTTCGCCAGCGCCAGCACCGGAGCAGGTGCTCTGGTCCCGACAGCACGCTTGCGGCTGCGTCGCCGCCTCACCGCCAGACCTTCCTCCTTATAGAGCCGCTGGGTCTTCTTGCGGTTGATCATCACGCCCTCTCGGCGCAGCAGGATATGCAAACGGCGATAGCCGAACCGGCGCCGCTGGTAGGCCAGCTCGCGCAGCCTCTCGCGCAGCGCGCCGTCATCATCCAGGATGGAACGATAGCGCACGCTCTTGCGATCGGCCTCAATGACACGGCACGCCCGCCGCTCGCTCATCCCATGGCACGCCTGGAGATGCGCAACAGCTTCCCGCTTCGCGGCGGGCGTCACCACTTTTTTGACAGCAGATCCTTCAGCGCCACGTTGTCCAGCATCGTGTCGGCCAGCAGCCGCTTGAGCTTCGCGTTCTCGCTCTCGAGTTCTCGCAAACGCCGTGCCTCGGACACCTCCAGCCCGCCATACTTGGCCTTCCAATTGTAGATCGTCGCTTCAGACACACCATGCCGCCGGGCCAGATCAGCGGTCTTCGCACCCGCCTCCGCTTCCTTCAGCACGCCAATGATCTGCTCTTCTGAAAACCTCTTGCGCTTCATCGTCTGTCCTTCCTTCAGGCCAGACTCTAATCGCTCGTGGAGGAAAATCAGGGGGTCACGTCAGAGCGCTTGCAGCACGGGTTGCGGATGACCTTTAAAGGCACGCTCGGATCGATGCACCAGGACCCCGCCGTGCCCCCACTAGGGCCGGACTTTCACGGCGAGGTACTGATCCCGACGGCCTTTCTTTTTGCCCGAGGCATCGATCTTGGCAGGCAATGGCAGGAACGGCTCGCCAGGCTGGGCCAAGCGTCTTCGCCCTGCTAACCCGCGCGCACCCGCGACAGGAACCCGCGCACCTGATCATTGAGATGCGCGGCCTGCGCCTCCAGCTCGTTGGCGCTAGATAGCACCTGGCTGGCGGCCGCGCCGGTGTGGAGCGAGAGCTGCCGCACGTCCTCGATATGGCCCGCGACCTTCTCGGTCCCGCGCGCGGCAAGATCGATGCTCTGAGCAAGATCCCGGCCTGCAACCGATTGCTGGTCGACCGCGGTGGCGATCGAGACGGCGGTGGATTCCAGATCCTTGACCTGACCCGCAATCGCGCGCAGCGCCTTGACGCTGGCGCCAGTGGTGGACTGCATGGCGCGGATCTGGTCGGCGACCTTCTCGGTCGCGCGGCTTGTCTGCATGGCGAGTTCCTTGACCTCGCTCGCGACCACGGCGAACCCGCGCCCCGCTTCTCCGCCGCGGGCGGCCTCGATGGATGCGTTCAGGGCGAGGAGGTTGGTGCGTTGGGCGATGGTCTGGATCAGTTCGACGATCTGGCCAACTTCATCCGCTGACGCCGCCAACGCCGAAATAGTCTCGTCCGCCTCTCCGGTCGCAACCGTTGCTAGCCGCGCCAATTCGCTGGAAGACGCCGCCTGCCGGCTGATCTCGCTGATCGACAGGGCGAATTCATCGCTCGCCGCGGCTGCTGCCGTTGCGCCGGCGTTGGCTTCTTCCATCGACACGGCGACTTCGCCGGTCCGGCGGCTCGCCTCTTCGGCACTGCTGGCCATGCGCGATGCTGTTGTGTGGAGCTGGCTTGAGGCGGCCGCAACGCCGTTCACCACATCGCCGACGGTGCGTTCAAACTGGCGCGCGACATCGTCCAGCAGGGCGGCGCGCTTGGCCTCGGCCTCGATCCGTTCGCGCTCGCGCTCCTGTTGCAATTGCAATTCCTGCTCGATCCGTTCCGATCGTTCGCGGGCGCGGTCTTCCATCCACTTATTGGCGCGCTTGAACAGGTCGAGCGCGCGAACCATTTCGCCCACTTCGTCCTGCCGATCGGCACCTTCGATTGTGAAATGCCGGTCGCCGGTCGCCAGCTGGTTCATGCCCTTCGCAATCTCGACGATCTTGCGCGAAAAATCGCGTGACAGGTAGGCAAGGCCCAGCAGCAGGACCGCTGCGCCCAGCACTGCCAGCACGCCAAGAATGCTGATCATGTTGAAGAAATACCCGATCCCGCGGGCTTCCTGCGCCTTGGCGTGGGCGGCGATATCGGCAGCCAGTTGTGCGCTTGCCACCATGACTGCATTGCCCTGATCGCTGACATCTGCTGCCGCCGCGTTGGCATTGCTGCCGCCGCGAATGCGTTCCGACGCGCCTTCGAAGGCCCCTTCGAACCGGTCCAGTTCCTTGCGGACAGCCGCGACACGCGCGTTCAGTTCAGGTGCTTCGTCTTCGACGGCGGTTTCGAGCGCGGTGACCTGCGTTAACAGCGCGCTTTGTCCGGCCCGCTGCGCTTCCCGCATGGCCGGACTGCGATCATACAGCGCGCGCACGGAATGATACCGCAATTCGCCCGCAGAAGATTGCAACTGCCCGGCTGCAACCAGTGTTTCCTGGACCCGGGCCGAGGCATTGTAACGGTTCCAAAGTTCACCCAGCCCGAAGCCGATCACCATCACGATCAGCAGGCCTACGCCAAAGAAGGTCCCGAATACGGTGTTGATCTTGCGCGCCAGCGAAAGGTTGCGGAACCAGCCCAACCGTTCGAGCAAAGTCACGCGCGGTGCCGCAGGGGCGGGCACCGGGCCCTCGTCACTTGCGCCGAAATCAACGTCGGATCGGAGATCGTGCACGAAATCGGGAACGGCGTGTTCCTCGCGACGCTCCTGCAAGCTCATCATGTTCATGCTGCAATCCCCCGGGGCCAGATGAAAGCATTTGTGAAGGATATTCCTTTCCAAAAGCTTGATCACAGCGGCCGTGACGGAGGGGGAGCGGGATCAGCCAGCCCTGACCCTTGCGAGGAATCCCTGTACCTGCGTGCGCAAGGTGGCGGCCTGGGATTCAAGGCTGGTGGCGCTGGATAGCACCTGCGATGCGGCGGCGCCGGTCGATAACGAAAGGGCGCGAACGTCTTCGACGTGGTCGGCGACTTTTTCGGTTCCGCGCGCCGCCAGATCAATGCTGCGAGCCAGATCATGCCCGGCGACCGATTGCTGATCGACGGCGCTGGCGATGGAGACGGCGGTGGTTTCAAGGCTTTCGATCTGCGCCGCGATGTCGCGCAGCGCGCTGACACTGGCGCCGGTGGTCGATTGCATCGCGCGGATCTGTTCGCCGATCATATCGGTGGCGCGGCTTGTCTGGTTGGCGAGCTCCTTGACCTCGCTGGCGACCACGGCAAAGCCGCGCCCGGCCTCTCCGCCGCGCGCGGCTTCGATCGATGCGTTGAGGGCGAGCAGATTGGTGCGCCGCGCGATCGACTGGATCAATTCGACGATCTGGCCGACTTCCTGCGCCGACGCCGCAAGCGCGCCGATGGTGCTGTCGGCCCGCCGTGCCGATTGGCTGGCTTCGCGGGCGAGCTGCGCGGACGATGCGGCCTGACGGCTGATTTCGCCAATCGACATGGCGAATTCGTCGCTGGCCGCGGCCGCGGCGGTCGCGCCAAGATTGGCGTCCTGCATCGCGGCTGCGGCTTCACCCGTGCGGTTGCTGGCGTCTTCGGCAGTTGTCGCCATCAATGCCGCGGTGGATTGAAGCTGGCTTGATGCGGCAACCACGCTGGTTACGACTTCGCCCACGGTGCGTTCGAATTGCGTGGCAATGCCCTGAAGCACGCGTTCGCGTTCCGCCCTCGCTTCTTCGGCGATGACCTGTTGACGCGCCTGTTCGTCCAGTTCGGCCCGGGCATGGTCGGCGCGTTCGCGGGCCAGTTTTTCGAGCCGCAGCCCGGCGCGGTGGAACACTTCGGTTGCGCGCGCCATTTCGCCGATTTCGTCACGGCGATCCTTGCCGCTGATCGCAACGTCCCGCTCGCCGGCGGCGATGCGGGTCATTTGCCCTGCCATGTCGGACAGCGTCGCGCCAACAGTGCGGTTAAAATAGCGCTGGGCATATAACGTGATCAGCGTCAGCACTGTCGCCAGCACGATCCACATCACCAACAGGCGCGAAATCAGCGAAGCGCCATTATCCGCCATGATGTCGGCGTTCTGCCCGAAGGCGGCGCTCAATCCTTGCGCGGTTTCCAGCACGGTGTTGCTGGTCACGGCAATGGCGCTGGCCTGCCGGCGCAGTGCAGCCTGATCGGAGGCGGCGGGGTCATAATCGCTGACCTGACGTTCCAGATTGGCGATCCCGTCAGTCAACAAAGTCAGGCTGGTTTGCGTAGAGCTTCCGCTGGTGGCGGCAGGGCCAGACAACACCGTTGCGCTTGCCGCTGCCCGGTCCAGCGCCTGACGCGCGGCGCGGGCGCGGGCGACATCGCCATCGGCAACCAGCAGTTCGGCGTGGCGTTGGCCTTCGGTCAATTGCACCAGCAGGCGTTCCGCATTCAGCGCCGCTTCGTGGGTGATGCGGATGCGTTCGGCCCGCTGGCCCAGTTCGACATAGCCGACCACGACATACAGGCCTGCGATCAGCGCGAAGGCGAGATTGCCGCTGAAAAACAGCGTGATCTTGCCGCCGATGGACAGCCCGTCAAACCAGCGGCGCAGGCGGGACAGACGGCTCACTGGCGCAGCCACCCGTCGTTCGGCGGCCTGTTCAGCGGTTTGGGCCTCAAGGTCGAGAGCGATATCGGATAGCGCGCTCATGCTGCCTGTTCGCCCTTATTATTTAGCCCTGCGTCCTTCGCAATTGCGCCGTTCTGATCAGCGATCAGGCGGTCGATTTCTTCGGCCGGGACAGCGTGATGATACAGCCAGCCCTGGATCTGATCACACCCGGCAAGGCGCACCAATTCCGCCTGTGCTTCGGTTTCGACACCTTCGGCGGTGACGCCCATCTTCAGCGCGCGGGCCAATGCAATCGACGACAACATCATCGCCCGGCTGCCTTCATCCACGCCCGCCAGTTCCACCAGACTGCGGTCCAGTTTCAGCTTTTCAAACCGGAACCGCCGCAGGAAGCCGATGGAAGCATACCCGGTGCCAAAATCATCGAGCACGATATGCACGCCAAAGCTGCGGATGACGTCCAGCGTGCGTTCGGCCACGACCGGATCGAGCACAAGGCAGGTTTCGGTCACTTCCAGTTCCAGCCGGTGCGGCGGAAAGCCCGTTTCTTCCAGCACTTCGCCCAGCTTGATGGGGAATTCGGCATTGCGCAGCTGGGCGGCGGAGATGTTGACCGACAGCGTGATATCGCCCCACCGCAGCGCATCGCACACCGCCTGACGCAGCACCCAAAGGCCGAGTGGATTGATCAGGCCAGAATTTTCAGCGACCGGCACAAAGATATTCGGGCCGAGCGGATTGCGCTCCCCGCGATTCCAGCGCAGCAGTGCCTCTACCGCCACGATCCGCGCATCGGCCGCGCTGACCAGCGGTTGATAGGCGAGGTGGAATTCGCCCGCAGCAATGCCGGCGCGGATTTCGTCCTCGATCTCGCGCACGCGTTCACGGCGGCGGTCGAAGCTTTCGTTGAACCAGGTGCAGCGCATCTTGCCGCCGCGCTTGGACATGTCCATCGCCACATCGGCGCGGCGCAGCATCTCGGATGACGGCACGCGCTGATCGGCGGTTGACCGGGTCAGGCCGATGCTTGCGCCCACCGCGATATGGCGATGGTCCAGCGTCAGCGGCGTGCCCAGCCGGTCCAGCAACGTGCGGCAGATCCCTTCCAGAATCGTGCCTGCAACCTTGCCCGACATGACGGCGGCAAATTCATCCCCGCCCAGCCGGTAACAGCGCGCTTCATTGCCGCACACGTCGCGGATCTGTTGCGCGCACAACTCGATCAACTGGTCTCCGACGGCATGGCCATAGTGGTCGTTGACCTGTTTGAAGCTGTCGAGATCGATCATAGCCAGCGCCACCTCCTCGTCCCCGCGCGAATGGCGCTGGATTTCTTCGTGCAGGGCATGGCGGTTGGGCAGGCGGGTCAGTGGATCCAGAACAGCGCGTTGTTCCAGATCGCGGACGGTGGCGATGCCGCTGCGGCCGATGAAATACAGCGTCGCGGCATAGATCAGGACTGCAGTGGTCAGCAGCGCGCCATGCGTGGCAAGCCCGCTGCGCCCGGTGTAACCCACCGCAAGGGCCAGAGCCCCGGTCATCACACTGGCCACGCCAATGGGAATGACCACGAGCCCGACCGAGGTCAGATGCAGGGGTTGCTTCGCCATGAACACGATCAGGTTTCCCGCTCGGCCCCGCGATGGGGCGCGCTGTTGTCAGATCACGGTAACGAGAAGCGGCTAAGGAAGGGTAAAGCCGCTATCCCGCGGCAACCCGTTTGACCCATTAAACCGTTTTTTTCAGGCGATTTTTCGCAGCCCGCCAATATCTGGCGGGGTGACCGGTTCGAAAAAGCTCGCGCGGCGCGATGTCGGCGTGAAGCGATCGGTCTGGCCGACCACAGTCTCGCCCGCGCCAAGCATCAGGAAACCGTCAGGCATCACCGCGCCCGACAGGCGGGCAAAGGCATCGCTGCGAACCTGCCGGTCGAAATACAGCAGCACATTGCGGCACAACACCAGATCGAACGGGATGCGGCCCGGCAGCTGGCTGCCGAGCAGGTTGGACTGCGTGAAGCGGACCATACGCCGCACATCATCGCGCACCTGCCAGCCGCGCGGCGTTTTTTCGAAATGGCGCAGCATCTGGGTGACGCCCAGCCCGCGCTGCACTTCGAACTGGCTGTAAATCCCGCTGCGTGCGGCAGCGACCGCCCGGTGCGAGACATCGGTCCCCAATATGTCGATCGTCCAACCCTGCCAACGATCCGCCTGATCGGCAAACAGCATGGCGAGCGAATAGGCCTCCTGCCCGGTCGAACAGCCCGCCGACCAGATCGACAGGCGCCGCACGTTCTGACGGCGGCGGGCCAGTTCGGGCAGGATTTCGCCCGGAAGCTGATCAAAGGTCGGCTTGTCGCGGAAGAAATAGGTTTCGTTGTTGAGCAGGGCCTCGACCACTTCCTGCGACAGATCGGGGGTTTCCGGCCCGCCAGGAGGCGCGGCAAGCAGGCAGACGAGCTGATCGACATTGCTGATGCCATGGGCACGGAAAATCCCCGCCAGCGCCGAATTGACGCGCCAGCGGCGGCTTTCGTTCAGGTGCTGACCGGTGCGCGCTTCAAGCAGATCGGCAATGATCTGGTGAGAGGCTTCGCTGGCTTCCATCAGCCCGGATCGCCTAACGCAGCGCCGCAGCCGCAGCGTGCGCAGCCAGCGCGTCGCCCAGCCGTTCGGGCGCGGCAATCATGCTGGCAAGGCCGGCGCGTGCGACAGCACCAGGCATTCCCCACACCGCGCTGCTATCGGCGTCCTGCGCGTAGATCGTGCCGCCTGCATCGACCAGCGCCTGCGCACCGATCGCGCCGTCGCGGCCCATGCCGGACAAGATCACGCCCAGCGCGCGCCCTTCGCAGGCTTCGGCAAGGCTCGCCAGCATCGGATCGACCGACGGCATGCAGCCGCTGGCGACAGGTTCGTTGCTGATGCGCACAACAAGGCTGCCCGCAGCTTGGCGTCGCACCATGATATGCCCGTCCCCCGGCGCAATCAGGATGCGTCCGGGCGTCAGGACAAGGCCATTGCTGGCGATGTCGGCGGGGCGTCCGCAGGCGGATTCGATCTGGCGGGCGAAGACCGGCATGAATGATCCGGGCAGGTGCTGAGTGATCAGCAGCGGCACATCGAAATCCGCCCCCAGCCGCCGCAACATCAGACCCAGCGCGTGGATGCCGCCGGTCGATGCGCCGATGCCAATGGCATCAGGTCGGCGGGTGCGGTGGGCAAGGCCCGGGCGCGCGAAAGTGGGTTCGGCTGCGCGTGCGGGACGCGCCTCGACCGTGGCCGGGCTGTCGGTCAGGCGTGATCCCAAAGCGCGGATTTTTCCCAGCAGCTGGCTACGATAATCGTCGGTAAAACCGCCCGGGCGCGGCTTCAGCAGCGTGTCGGCGGCGCCCATCTGCAAAGCGGACAGCGTGTGTTCGGCGCCGTCCATGGTCAGCGATGACACCACCAGCACTTGCGGCGCGCCCGGCGTGGCAAGGATCGCGGGCAGGGCGTCCAGCCCGCCGATGCCCGGCATTTCCAGATCCAGCAGGACCACATCAGCCGGCGTTTGCGCAAGCTGCGCTATGGCAAGTTCCGCGCTGCTGGCCGTGCCGACGATCACCAGCGCCGGATCGCTGTCCACCATCCGTTTGAAGATCGTGCGAACCGTCAGCGAATCATCGACGATCATCACCCGGATCGCGGCGGCGGCACCAGCATGGGCAAAGGGGCGGCTGCCGTTATCGGCGACAGGCGGCCGGGACAGGGAGGCTGGGCGGCTCACGCAAACCCGACAAGCTGCAGCTTGATCTGCAACGTCTCGTGATCGAAGGGTTTCATCACATATTCGTCCGCTCCGGCCTGAATGGCCTGACGGATATGCGCGACATCGTTTTCGGTGGTGCAGAATACCACCTTGGGCTGGTCGCCGCCGGGGCGCCCGCGCAGATGGACGAGGAATTCGATTCCGGTCATCACCGGCATATTCCAGTCCAGCAACACCACATCGGGCATGGCGGCTTCGCACGCGTCCAGCGCGAGCTTGCCGTTTTCGGCCTCCTCCACCGCGAAGCCGAGCGTTTCGAGGATGTGCCGCGAAACCTTCCGGATGACCCGGGAATCATCGACGATGAGGCATGTTTTCATGGACGTTCCTGCGAATAGGCCGACAGCCTAGCCGCCAGTTGGTAAGCAAGGGATTAAGCTGCCACCTCGAAATCGTGCCGCGCTGCATCCGGTCCGGCCAGCAGCGCGGGCAAATCGATCAGCAGGGCAGGGCCGGCCATCGTTTCGACCATGCCGGTGGCGATGCGTGACCAATCGGCGCCGAACCCGCCCGGCACCTGCCCGGCTTCGCCCGCGGCGGTGGTGATATCCTCGATCCCGTCGACCAGCAGCGCATAGGAATGACCGCCTTCAGATACCACGGCGGCGCGGTGGTCGGTTGGCCAGTCGCCGCCGGAACTGTTGAAGGCAAGGCCGATTGCGCGGCGGCAATCGATCACGGTCAGCGCCTGACTGCGCAGCGCGGTGATCCCGGCGATCCATGATGGCGCGCGCGGGATGGGCGTGACCGTGCCGATTTCGATCACCGATTTGACGACCAGTGCGCTGAAGGCGCAGCGCCGCCCTGCGATCTGGGCGATGACGAGCAAGTCTCCGGTCATGCAGCCTCTCCGGCATATGGGGCAGCCGCGCCGCACGCGGCTTCGGCCAGCGCGGCGAGCAGGCCTTCGCGATCATAACGGTAGATGGTGGCGCTGCCGGCGGGCGCATCGGGTTGATCGCGCAGGCGGATCACCCGGCCCGGCAGGGCGCGGCCCAGCGCTTCGGCAACTTCGTAAACATCTTCGAACACGATGCCGATGGCGCCCGCCGGGGCACCTTCTTCGGGCACGATCTCATATCCGGCGGCGGTCACCAGCGGAGCAAGGATGCTGCGCGCCCAATCCCCGTCAGGCAGGACGCAAGCCGGGCGCGCGGCGGCCAGCGGTGGTTCGCCATGCAGCGCAAACAAGGCGTGGGCATCGATCAGTGTCACCGGCTGGCCGCAAATCAGCGTCATTGCTTCGGCCAGCGGATCTTCGGGCACGGGGGCGAGCGCGCCGGTCAGTTCGACCGCATCCTCCACCTCGCGCACGGCATACAGCAATTCGCATGCGCCATCGTACAGGCGCAGCAGGCGAACGCGCGGCTGGGTGAGCGGGGTGTCGGGCAAGCCGACCAGCGGCAGGATCAGCCCGTCGATCACCACGCGCGGGCGGGCGGCGGAACGATCAATGGCAGTGACGGGCGCCGTTTCGATCCGCTGCACCAGTTCCAGCCGCACGGCGCAGCGGCGACCGGCAAAATCGGTGAACAGCATGGCGCGCTGCGCATCGGCGACGGCTGCGGTTTCAGCGTCCGGCGTGCCGATCACACGCCTGCGCGTTTCGGACACCAGCCCGTGCTGCGCGGCGATGTTGGCCACATCCAGCAGCAGCACCGGCTGGCCATCATCCAGCAGGGTTGATCCGGCATATAGCCCCGATTTCATCACCGCGGGCGCCAGCGGTTTGACCACCAGATCGCCGTGATTGTGGATGCCTTCGACCGCCAGCGCGAACAGATCGCCGCTGGCAAGGCGCAGCATGACAAGCGTGGGTTCCGCAGCGGCGATGTCGCAAGCCTCCAGCCCCAGCACCTCGCCCAGCATCAGGCAGGGCACGCGGTTGCCGCGGAAGGTGACCAGTAGATCGGAAGAGCA
>JBEQBX010000095.1:0-11389 GCA_041639595.1 Porphyrobacter sp. | reverse complement strand
CCCGGGGAACCGGCTATCCGTTTGTGTTGGCGACCAACACCAGCAAGACAGTCAAACCATCTGCGCCGCGTCGGTGAAGGCCATCTATGCCCGACCAGAGATTCGGTCAACGAGTTTTTGCAATTTTGTTCCAGGAACACCAAAAAACGCCGGATTTCCGCCGTTTTTTCCCTACATTCAGCCCTGTTCTATGGCTGACGGCAGCACGAAAACGCGCGTACGGGCAGCGACTCAGGCAGGATCGTGGCCGGCACTGGCCTTCCCACACTGTGGCCTTGCCCCGCATAATCGCTTCCTCGCCTAAGCTCCCTTTCCCATGATCCGCACTCTTGTTGGGAAGCTTTGTGAGCGGTGGTAGGATTGCTGCTGCTGTGCCGAGTCATTTGCGCTGCCCAACAGGAGAGGTCCATGACCGCGCGCCTTGTATTTACCGCTTTGGTAACTGCCGCTGCATCGCCCGCTGCGGCTCGTTCCCCTGCTACGGACGCATTACCCCCGGCAACGGCTGCCGGTTTGGTCGATCCCGCAGCACAAGTGCTGGCCCTCCAGCAGGAACGTCATGACCGCCTGACGCTGCCGGTGGTGGTCAATGGCTCCGGCCCCTATGCCTTCATGATCGATACCGGCAGCCAGGCGACCGCCGTCACGCACGAGATCCGCGCCGCTGCGCAACTGGCGCCTGCCGGCCAGGCCGTACTGGTCGGCATGGCCAGCCGCCGGGTGGTGGATATGGCCAGTGTCACCCGGATCGATTTCGGCAGTAACAGTTACACCAACTTTGCCGCCCCCGTGCTTTCGCGCGAGCATGTTGGTGCTGACGGGATCATCGGGCTGGACGCATTGCAGGACTTCCGGGTGCTGATCGACTTCCGCAGGCAGACCATCGCGGTCGAGGATGCAGGCACGAAGGACAAGCGCGGCGGTTTCGAGATCGTGGTGCGCGCCCGGCAGAAGCTTGGCCAACTGCTGATCACCGATGCCCAGGTCGAAGGTGTTCGCGCGACGGTGATCATCGATACCGGCGCGCAGTCGAGCCTTGGCAATATGGCGCTGCGCGAGAAAATCCGGGCCAAGCGGGCGCAGGAGGTGACAACCACCGATGTCAACGGCGTGGATATCACCGGGCAGCTTGCCTTCGTCCGGTCGCTGACCATCGCAGGCCTGTCGCTTTCCAATGTGCCGCTCACCTTTGCCGACACCCCGGCCTTTGCGGCGCTGGGGCTGCAAGATCAGCCGGTGCTGTCTATCGGGATGCAGCATCTTGCGCTGTTCGACCGGGTGGCGATCGATTTCGCCCGGCAGCGCATCCTGTTCGATGTTCCGACTGACATCGCCCGGGCAATGCGCGAGGCGAGGCTATCATCCAGTTACCGGCCGCAGTTCTAAGCCGCCTTCCTTGCGCGATGGCAGGCGCGCGCCCACATGGGTGACGCCATGCCACCTGAAACACCTGCTCCCGCCGCTGACCCTGCCAATCCGACGGCGCGCGCGCGCGATGCGGAAAGCTGGCTGACGCTGAAGCGGTTCCTGCCTTATCTGTGGCCCAAGGATAATCCCGAACTGAGAATGCGGATCGTGGTGGCGATGACATTGGTGCTTGCCGCCAAGGGTGTCACGCTGGCCCTGCCCTTTGCCTACAAGGGTGCGGTCGATGCCATGGCAGGCGCGGCGCGGGACGGGGCGACGGTCGCACTGGCGCTGGTTGCGGCCTATGCGCTGGGACGATTCACCTCGGTCGCGTTCGACAACCTGCGCAATATAGCCTTTGAACGCGTGGGTCAGGTGGCGACATTGCATCTGGCCGAGGACGTGTTCCACCGCCTCCACCGGCTGTCCCTGCGGTTTCACCTTGCGCGGCGCACCGGCGAGGTCACCAAGATCATCGAGCGCGGCACCAAGAGCATCGACCAGATGCTGTATTTCCTGCTGTTCAACATCGGCCCGACGATCTTTGAACTGATCGCGGTCGGCATCATCTTCTACATCAACTTCGGGATCGAGCTGGTCGCGGCCACCGCCGTTACCGTGATTGCCTATGTCTGGGTGACGCGCGCTATCACTGAATGGCGCACCAAGCTGCGGCGCGAGATGAATGATCTGGACGGCAAGGCGCTGCACCGCGCAGTTGATTCTCTGCTGAATTACGAGACGGTGAAGTATTTCGGCGCCGAACACCGCGAGGAAGCGCGCTACAGTCAGGCCGCCCGCGCCTATGCCGAAGCGGCGGTCAAATCGGAAAACTCGGTCGGGCTGCTGAACATGGCCCAATCGGTGATCACCAATGCGCTGGTTGGCGCAGCGATGGCCTATACCGTCTGGGGCTGGAGCACCGGCGCGATGACGGTGGGCGATCTGGTGCTGGTCAATTCGCTGCTGATCCAGCTGTTCCGCCCGCTGGATGTGCTGGGCTGGGTCTATCGCACCATCCGGCAGGGGTTGATCGACATGGGCGAGATGTTCCGCCTGATCGACACCGATATCGAGGTGAAGG
The DNA here is from genome assembly GCA_041639595.1 of Porphyrobacter sp. Lineage (GTDB taxonomy): Bacteria > Pseudomonadota > Alphaproteobacteria > Sphingomonadales > Sphingomonadaceae > Erythrobacter. The sequence goes on along the minus strand of JBEQBX010000095.1, from coordinate 8,898 downwards.
ACAAGCCGGGCGCGCCAGCCCTGATCATCCGCAAGCCCACGGTCGCGTTCGACAATGTCACCTTCGGCTATGATCCAGGGCGCACGATCCTGAACGGCCTCAGCTTCGAGGTGCCGGCCGGTTCCACCACCGCGATTGTCGGCCCGTCGGGTGCGGGCAAGAGCACGATCGGGCGCCTGTTGTTCCGCTTCTATGATCCGCTGTCGGGCCGGGTGCTGGTGGGGGGCGAGGATATTGCCGGCGTCATGCAGGATTCCGTGCGCGCCGCCATCGGCATTGTTCCGCAGGACACCGTGCTGTTCAACGAAAGCCTTGCCTACAACATCGGGTACGGCGCTGAGGGCGCTGACCAGACGCGGATCGAACAGGCGGCGCGCGACGCTGCGCTCAGCCCGCTGATTGATCGCCTGCCCGAACGGTATGATACCATGGTGGGCGAACGCGGGTTGAAGCTTTCAGGCGGAGAGAAACAGCGCGTCGCCATCGCGCGGACGCTGGTGAAGAACCCGCCGATCCTGCTGCTGGACGAAGCGACCAGCGCATTGGACACCCGCACCGAACAGGAAATCCTCGCCACGCTGCGCCGCATCGCCAAGGGACGGACCACCATTGCGATCGCGCACCGGCTTTCCACCATTGCCGATGCGGACAACATCCTCGTGCTCGATCACGGCACGCTGGTGGAAAGCGGCGACCATGCCGGGCTGCTGAAGCGCGGCGGTCTTTATGCCGAAATGTGGACCCGGCAGGCCAGCGAACGCCGCGATGTCGATACCGACGCGGAGGCCGAAGCCGCCGAATAGCGCGGGGCGGATTGCCTGCCAGCCGCGCGCCGGTTACCTCTCCTTCCACAGCCCCCGTCCGGGGGCGACACATCGGAAGAGAGAGAACCCCGTGCATCACGCCCGCCTGCTTGCCCTGTTACTCGCCAGCGCCGCCATTCCTGCCGCTGCGCAATCCCAGCAAGCAATGGAGACCGTCCCTGAAGTCACCGCCGTGCCTGCGCTGCCGATCCCGGCCGCCCTCACCGCCGAAGACATGCCGCCCGTGCCGCTGGCGCTGGCCGAACGGGTGCGGCCTTATCTCGAAGCGCGCGGCGCCGGCTTTGCGGGGTGGGACCCGAACACCCGTGCAGTGCTGATCTCCACGCGCTTTGCCAACACCAACCAGCTCCACCGTGTCGCCCAGCCGATGGGCGCGCGGACCCAGATCAGTTTCGAGGCAGAGCCGGTGCGCGGCTCCTATGCGCCGGGCAAAGGCGACGTGGTCGTGGTCACCAAAGACCGCGGCGGCGACGAATATTTCCAGCTCCACGCCCTGAAAGATGGCCGCCTGACCCTGCTGACTGACGGCAAAAGCCGCAACCAGCAAGGCGCATGGAGCCGGGATGGCACGCTGGTCGGCTTCAGTTCAACCCGCCGCAACGGCGTGGATTCCGACCTGTATGTGATGGACCCGCGCAACCCCGGCTCGGTGCGGATGGTGCACGAAAGCAAGGGCGGCGGCTGGGCCATCATCGGCTTCACGCCCGACAACACCAGCGCCTATGTCGCGGATTACAATTCGGTGCAGGATGCCGATCTGTACCGGCTCGATCTTACCAGCTTTGCCATGACCCCGATCGGCGACCCCAAGGAACAGACGTCCTATGGCGGGTTGCAGGTCGCACCCGATGGCAGCCTGTGGGTCACCAGCGATCAGGGCTCCGATTTTCAGCGTTTGGGGCGCCTAGACCCCGTCTCGGGGGCGTTTAGCCCGGTTTCACGTGAAACATGGGACGTCGATGGCTTCGATATCTCGCAGGACGGCAAGACCATCGTCTATGAAGTGAACGAGGCAGGTTCCGATGCCTTGCGCATCCTCGATGTGGCATCGGGCAAAGTGACCAAGGTCGATGCCCTGCCCGCCGGCCAGATCGGCGGATTGGAAATCGCGCCTTGGGGGGAAATCGGCTTTTCCTTCTCCAGCGCCAAAAGCGCCGCCGATGTGTGGTCGCTGGCCCCTGCCACGATGAAGCTCACCCGCTGGACGCAAAGCGAGACCGGCGGGCTGGATGCCCAGGCGAATGTCGAACCGCGCATCGTAACCACCAAAAGCTTTGACGGGCTGGAGGTATCGGGCCTGCTTTACCTGCCCGATCCGGCGAAGTTCCCGGGCAAACGCCCGCTGATCGTCTCTGTCCATGGCGGACCCGAAGGGCAGAGCGTCGCGGGCTTTCAGGGGCGCAACAACTACTACCTGAACGAGCTGGGCATTGGCATCTTCTATCCCAATGTGCGCGGATCGACAGGTTTCGGAAAAACCTTCGTCAGCCTCGACAACGGCCCGTTCAAACGTGAGGATTCGGTCAAGGACATGGCCGCGCTGATCGATGCGGTCAGGGCCGATCCGGCGGTTGATCCTGCCAAGGTGGGCCTCAGCGGCGGATCATACGGCGGCTACATGTGCTATGCTGGCGCGGTGCAGTTGAAGGACAAGCTGACCGCCACCCAATGCACCGTGGCGATCAGCAACTTCGTCAGCTTCCTCGAAAACACCAACCCTTACCGCCAGGACCTGCGCCGGGTGGAATACGGCGACGAACGCGTGCCCGCCCAGCGCGCCAAGCTGACCGAGATCAGCCCGCTGACCCGTGTGAGCGAAATCGAAAAGCCGATGTTCGTCGTCACCGGCGCCAACGACCCGCGCGTGCCCAAATCCGAAGCGGACCAGATGGTCGCCGCGATCCGGGCGAATGGCGGCAAGGCATGGCATCTGATCGCCGCCGACGAAGGCCACGGCTTCGCCAAGAAGGCCAATTCGGATTACGCCTTCCTGTCGCAGCTGATGTTCTGGCGGACCTATCTGCTGGGCGAATGACGCCGTCAAAGGGGGCGGGCCGCAATGGCAGCCCGCCCCCGCTACTTACAGGATATATTTGGACAAGTCGGTATTGCCCGCCAGCCCGGCCAGTCGCGCTTCGACATAGGCGGCATCGACGATGATCGTCTCTCCGGCGTGATCCTCAGCCTCGAAGCTGATTTCTTCGAGCAATCGTTCCATCACGGTCTGCAATCGCCGCGCGCCAATGTTTTCGACCGTCGCGTTCACTTGCGCAGCGATCCGGGCGATGGCGGGGATGGCATCATCGGTAATGTCCAGCGTGACCTGTTCGGTCGCCAGCAGCGCCTTGTACTGGGCGACCAGATTGGCCCGCGTTTCGGACAGGATGCGTACAAAATCCGCCTCGGTCAGTGCGCGCAGTTCGACGCGGATCGGCAGGCGGCCCTGCAATTCGGGCAACATGTCGCTGGGCTTGGCGACATGGAAGGCGCCGCTGGCGATGAACAATACGTGGTCGGTCTTCATCGGGCCGTATTTGGTGGCAACCGTGGTGCCTTCGATCAGGGGGAGCAGATCGCGCTGCACCCCTTCACGGCTGACACTGCCGCCGCGCACGTCAGAAACCGCGATCTTGTCGATCTCGTCCAGGAACACGATGCCGTTGGTTTCCGCATTCAGCAGCGCGGCACGGGCCACATCATCCTGATCAAGCCGCTTGTCCGCCTCTTCATCCACCAGCCGGTCCCAGGCATCGGGCACGCGCAGCTTCTGGCGGCGGGCGGGTTTGCGGCCGAGCGCCTTGCCCATCATGTCGCTGAGGTCGATCATCCCGATCTGCCCGCCCATATTGCCCATGTCGAAGGGTGCAGCGGGCGTATCTCTCACCTCGATCTCGACCTCGACATCATTCATCGCGTTCTGGACGATGCGCTGGCGGAAGCTTTCGCGCGTGGCTTCCGAAGCATTGTCGCCCACCAGGGCGGTCAGCAACCGATCCATCGCCGCAGTGCTTGCCGCTTCACGAACGGCCTCGCGGCGGCGTTCCTTTTCCAGCCGGATTGCCTCTTCCACAAGATCGCGGGCGATCTGTTCGACATCGCGGCCCACATAGCCAACTTCGGTGAATTTGGTCGCTTCCACCTTGATGAACGGGGCTTCGGCCAGCTTGGCCAGCCGTCGGCTGATCTCGGTCTTGCCGCAGCCCGTGGGGCCGATCATCAGGATGTTCTTGGGCGTGACCTCATCGCGCAAATCCGCGCCCAGCCTTTGCCGCCGCCACCGATTGCGCAGCGCCACCGCGACCGCGCGCTTGGCTTCGGTCTGCCCGATGATGTGTTCGTCAAGCGCAGCGACGATGGCTTTGGGGGTGAGCGATTGAGATGCAGAAGTGTCCATCGGGTCCGTTTCAAGCTGGTGTCACTTGCCCATGTGGCGAGTGCATCCGCCGGTTCAAGGCCGCAGTCATCGGACGTTCGACCCAGCGGAAAAACAACCAACTGGCCGCGATGCTCGCCAAGAGCGCGCTGAGGAAATAATCCCACGGGCCGGCGTCGAAGAATGGCAATTGGCCCCAGAACCACAACCAGAACCATGCCACCGGCAGATGCAGCAGGTACAGTGCGTAACTCGCATCCCCTGCCCGGTTGACGAAAGCAGCAGCAGGCACCGCAAGCGGGGCTCCCAGCGCCGCCACCCCGATCAGCAGGGCTGGAACACCGGCCCATGCAAGATACTCCCAGCCATCCGCCGTCGGCACGTCAGGAGCAGGCACCAGCAGCACCGCCGGAATAACCGACATCAGCGCCAGCCAGCGCAGGCCTGACGGCACAACCCCGCCGCGCCCGCGCCATAGCGCCAGCCCCATGCCTGCCACGAACATCACGGGCAGCGGGCGGGTCAGCGCGAACAACAGCGGATCGACTGGCGGCACCCAAGTGCCCGCCACGATCGCGATCCCCAGCACGCTTGTCATCCCGATGATCGCCCGCCTGCGCGGCCACGGCAGAAACAGCCCGAACACAAAATAGAACGCCATTTCATAAAGAAGTGTCCAGCCAACCCACAGGAACACCAGCGGACGCAGTTCGCCCTTGCCGGGCCATTCGGGGATCAGGATGAGCGATTTCAGGATATGCGCCGGATCAAGCATGCGCCCGAACAAGATTACCAGCACGCCCGCCATCAGCCCGGTTGCCAGCCAATAAGGCGGCATGATCCGCACAAAGCGCCGCTTCCAGAACTCCCATCGCGCGCCCGGGGTACCAAAGCGGTTGCCCGCTGCTTCGACCATCACATAGCCTGAGACGATGAAGAACAGCATCACCGCCAATTGTGCCTCGCGCTCACCGCGCCAGCCGTCACCGAACCCTGAACCGATGAAATCGGCAAAGCCGAAGGCGATATGGACCGCGGCAACGGTCAGCGCAGCAAGCGCACGCAGCAGCTGGATCGCGGCAATCTTGCCGTCCTGCTCGTTTTTCATGTCGCGCTGATTACCCGCCCTGGCGTGCCCTGTGCACGGCGCGGCGGCGGATAGGGCTAAACCGTCTCGACCGTCAAATTGCCGTTGGTGAAGACACAGATATCCGCAGCGACCGCCATGGCTTTGCGCGCTATGGTTTCAGCGTCAGCTTCATAATCGGCAATTGCCCGCGCCGCAGCGAGCGCGAAATTGCCGCCCGATCCGATTGCGGCGATATCGCCCACTGGCTCCAGCACATCGCCATTGCCGGTGAGCACCAGCAGCGTGTCATGGTCGGCAACGATCATCAGCGCTTCAAGATTCCGCAGGTATTTGTCAGTGCGCCAGTCCTTGGCCAGCTCCACGCTCGCGCGCATCAGCTGGCCGGAATATTGCTCAAGCTTCTTTTCAAGCCGTTCGAACAGAGTGAACGCATCAGCCGTAGCCCCGGCAAACCCGGCGATCACACTGCCATCGCCAATGCGGCGCACCTTGCGTGCATTAGGCTTCATCACCGTGTTGCCCATCGACACCTGCCCGTCCCCCGCGATGACCGTGGTATCGCCGCGCCGGACGCCGATGATGGTGGTGCCGTGCCATTGCACGAGGCCATGGGCCGAAGGATCGTGTGTCATGCCGGCAATATGGAGCGCCCGCGCCGCGGATCAAGCACGCGTGTGACCCGGACGCTTACTGCCCGTTCGGACCGCCGCCCGGCCCGCCGCCCATGCCTGCTCCGCCAACCTGGCCAATATTGCCGAACAGGTCTTCGAGGAAGCCGCGTTCGCGGCCCAGCGTTGCGGTTTTGTTACCGTTCGGATCGAGGAACACGACCTTCTCAACACCGCTGCGGCGCACTTCGCTGACCCGCCCGCCGGCATCGAAGACGACCGCCAGCACCGAATGATCACGAATGCGCGGCTGGTTGAACGGCCGTTGTCCAGTGACGCTCGACACGTAATACCAGGTCGGCGTGCCGAACTGGCTGGTGAACGTCGGGCGCCCCAGCGTGCCTTCCACCGATTGCTGGTTGTCGATCTTGGGCTGGATCAGCGACGTCAGAGTGGGATCGACAATGTAGCCGCGCGATTCGCGGATCGAGGAACAGCCCGCCAACAGCACCGCTACCGCCGTCAGCAACGCAATGCCGCGGGCCTTGCGCCAGTTTGCATTGATCGCGCTTGTTGGATTTATCTGCGCCAAACCGTGTCGTCCCGTCTCGTGCTGCGCGCCTTGCGCTCTTGTCTCTTGGGCTTGCCCCTAAGGCGAGGTGCTTTAAGGGGCTAGGCGCAAGCTTGCAACGCACCATATGGGAAAGCGGTGGCATGGCAGCGTTGAACCGCAGTTGAACGCATCCGCGGCTCGTGCGTTACCGTAGCGAGCCAAGGGGCTAAACCCCCGTCCCGATGGTTGCTCCCTTGCGCGAAAGGCCCTTTGTTTCATGTCCTTCCTATCCCGCCTGCTCGGCACAGCCCCTGACCCGCGCGAAGGCGTGCGGCCGCTGTGGCACCGCGTGATCGAGCTTGCGCGCGATTCCGACTATTACACCAATTGCTGCGTGGCAGATTCGGTGGCCGGACGGTTCGACATGATTACCGCTATCCTGAGCGCGGTGATGGTTCGGCTGGAAGCATCAGAAATGCGGACCGAAAGCGCTCTGCTCGCCGAATTGTTTGTCGAAGACATGGACGGGCAGTTGCGCGAATTCGGCGTCAACGATGTGGTCGTGGGCAAGCGCATCGGCAAATTGATGAGCGTGCTCGGCGGCAGATTGGGCGCTTATCGCAGCGCACTTAACAGCGCCGACCTTGAAAAACTGACCGCCGCCGCCGGACGCAATGTCACCTTCACCGAAGGCGCAGACGAATCTGCCAGCGCGCATGCCGTGGCGACCCGGGTGATGAAACTGTTTGAACGCCTGAACCGTTTTTCCGAGGCTGAGATGCTGAAAGCGAGCGCCATCTGGTGAGCGCGCCCCTGCCTCCTTCTGAATTGACCCGCATGGTCAAGGCCCGCCCGCTGCCTGCAGGACCGGTGGTGATCGAGGCGACCGCGGCTGAGCGTGCCGCGTTGGCCGCCCGGTTCGGACTGGGCGCGGTGGAGTTCCTTCGCGCCGAGGTTGCTCTCGAACAGAAGCCCCGCGCAATCCGCGCCACGGGAAGGTTGCGTGCGGCGATAATGCAGCCCTGCGCCATCAGCGCCGAAGATTTCCCTGTGACCATTGATGAAGCCGTCGACCTCAGGTTCGTCGAGGAAAGCCAGCGCCCGGTCGGTGACGAGGAAGAAATCGAGCTTGAAGCCGACGATTGTGACGAAATCGAATTCGCCGGCGAAATGTTCGATCTGGGCGAAGCGGTGGCGCAGACGCTCGGCCTTGCCATTGATCCCTATGCCGAAGGGCCACGCGCCGATGCCGCGCGCAAAGCGGCGGGAATTGTGGCTGAAGGCGAACAACTCGGCCCGCTTGCCGACATGCTGGCAGGACTGAAGAAGGGTTGAACGGGCCGCCGCCGCTTCACGGACGCTATCCCCCCGACTTGCTTTGGCGTAGTGTCCCGGCAATCACCTGCCTTGGGAGCCCATCATCGAAAAACGCCTGATCTATGCCTCGCAGCCGTTCGGCTTTGATACTTCCATGCTGGCTGGCATCCTGTCGGCCGCGCGGCGCAACAATCCGCGTGACGGCATCACCGGCGCGCTGATCTGCCGGCATGACCTGTATCTTCAGCTGATCGAAGGGCCAGCGGATGCGATCGATGCGCTTTACGCGAAAATCGCGGCCGATGATCGTCACAGCAACGTGACGCTTTTGCTGACCGAAGACATGGGCGAGCGGATGTTTCCCGACTGGGCTATGCTCGATGACACCGCGCCCTCACAGTTCTGGTCGGTAGAAGACGTGGCGGCAGGCGCGCTCAGGGCAGCCAGCGCGGATGCGCTGCGCGCGCCCTTTACCCGATTGAGCGCGGCCCATCCGGGCGCTTGATCACCCCGCTGCGGCGAGGCTTTGCATCCGCTTCAGGTAACGCGCCAGCACGTCAATCTCCAGGTTGACGCGGTCGCCTTCGGCCAATTGCCCCAGCGTGGTGACGGCGGCCGTGTGGGGGATGATATTGAGCAGGAAATCGCAGGTTCGATCCTCCCGGTCGCGCACATCGTTGACGGTGAGTGACACGCCGTTGACGGTGATCGATCCTTTTTCCGCGATGAACGGCGCCATGTCGGCGCGGGCGCGGATCGCGATCTGCCAGCTGTCTCCATCCCGCGCCACCTTCACCACTTCGCCCACCGAATCCACATGGCCGGTGACGATATGACCGCCCAGTTCATCGCCAAGCCTGAGCGAAGGTTCGATGTTGAGCTGCGCGCCCGCAGTCCACATCGCGGGCACGGTGCGGCTGACGGTTTCGCCCGACAGATCGACATCGAACCACGCATCGCCCACCGTGCCGCCGCGCTCCACCACAGTGAGGCAGACGCCCGAACACGCAATCGACGCACCGATGTCGATCCGCGCGGGGTCGAGCGGGGCGGTGATCCGCAGACGCAGGTCGCCGCGCTGCTCGGCGGCGGCGATTGTGCCAATGGCGGTGACGATGCCGGTGAACATGAGC
>JBEQBX010000094.1:0-11461 GCA_041639595.1 Porphyrobacter sp. | reverse complement strand
TGGAAGATCGCACGGCGCATTTTCAAGCCGATAAAACTGGAGTAGAAAAAGGTGGACGGGACGGGATGGAACTGAAAGACAAAGTCGCGGTGATCACTGGCGCGTCTGCGGGAATCGGTGCGGCAACCGCACGCAGCCTGGCGCAATGCGGTGCAAGGCTGCTTTTGGTCGCGCGTCGGGAAGACCGGCTGCAATCGCTGGCACAGGAAATCGGTGCCGACACGCGGGTCCTCGCGCTCGACCTCGCCGATCCATCCGCACCGCAGGCCATGCTCGACCATGCCCTGGGCGAGTTCGGCGAGGTTGATATCCTCGTGAACAATGCGGGCATCCTGCGTACCAGTCATTATGAGGAGTTTGACCTTGCCGAGCTCGACCCGATGATTGCCGTCAACTATTCGGCTGTCGTTCGCGCAAGCGTGCTGTTCGCTCGCCGCATGAAGGCGCGCGGCACTGGACAGATCGTCAATATTTCCAGCATCGGTGCAGGTATTACTGCGGCTGGCACGGGCGTTTATGGCGGGCTGAAAGCTGCGCTGGAACGGTTTACAGACGTCTTACGGATAGAACTCGCGGGGTCAGGTGTGCGCGTGGGACTGGTGGCGCCGGGCACTACCACTACCGAGATTTTCGAAGACATGAAGGCCAAGGGTCAGCCCGGCTGGGACGAATACATTCCGCCGATGCAGCCTGAGGAAATTGCTCGCGCGATCCGTTTCATGTGCGAACAGACGGGCAATGCCAATGCCGCGCGGATGCATATCTACGCGACATCGGAAAGCTTTTGAACGGGTTGATCTTGTGCGGCGATCAGTCGAGCCGTGAATAGGCGGATATGTCGAACGGATTGAACGGCTCGCCCTCGCGCGCCTTCACTACCCAGTCCGCATCGATCAGCAAGGCTCGGCCGATGGCCACCAGGTCAAATTCTCCGGCTTCGAAACGGCGGACCACTTCGACCAGGTTGTCGATCGCAGCAGTCGGTTCGGTGAAGCTTGCGGCCAGTTCCTTGTCGAAACCGATCCCGCCAACCGTCATCGTCGGCAGCCCTGTGAGTCTACGGATCCACCCGGCTAGGCCCATGTCGGAACCTGCGAATGCTGACTTGGAAAAGACCCGTGTGCTGACATCGAAAATGTCCACCCCGGCATCAGCCAAAGCTCCGCAAATCACACCAAGTTCATCGGGCGTATCGGCCAGGCTGCCCTCGTAATCCTGCAGTTTCCATTGCGAGATACGATAGAAGATAGGCAGATCGGGTCCGATTGCTTCGCGCACAGCCTTGATCACTTCGACCGGAAAGCGAGTGCGCGCCACGGCATCGCCGCCCCAGGCATCGTCACGCATGTTGGTCTGCGCCCACACAAAACTGTCAAGCAGGTAGCCGTGCCCGCCGTGCAAGGCGATGCCATCGAAACCAGCGGCCTTGGCGTTTGCTGCACTTCGAGCAAAGGCGGCGATGACCGCGGCGATATCACTCTCGTCCATATTGTTCGGACCAAGCGACCGGGCTTCAGGGTGCGGTGGCGAACCTTCCTTTCGCAAGTCCCCCATGTGCCAAAGCTGCGGCACGATCTTTCCACCCGCCTCATGCACACGGTCCACTACCTGGCGCCAGCCCTTCAGAGCCGCATCGCCATGCAGGACGGGAATGTCCTTTTCCTCCATACTGCCCTGGCCGATTGCCGAGGGGTGATCCACACCAACGCCTTCGGTCACGATCAGACCTACATCGCCCCTCGCCCTGCGCGCATAATATTCCGCAACATTCTCTCCCGGAACTCCATGGGGGCTGAACTGCCGGGTCATGGGCGACATCACGAAGCGGTTGGCCAGTTCCAAGCTCTTGCAGGAAAACGGTGAGAAAAGCGGGTCCAATGCGTTGCGCATCAATCAAACTCCTTTGGCTGTCCGGTGCTATCAGAAGCCGCGCACAGTGTTTGCCCTGCCCTCAGGTAGGCAACGCTATATCGACTGGCCTAATGGGCCAGAGATCTAATGTGGGACGTGCGTGAATTTGGTTCAGATCAATTTCACCAGCGCATTGCGGGCTTAAGGCAGTTGCATTGCCGATGCGGGCATTAATGCCTGTGGAAAATGACTTTCTCGCGGGAGACGCCGCCAGAGCAGATGTCCTTGAGCGATCCGTTTGGGCCGTTGCCGAGGCGGACAGGGATATCACGCCGATCTTCTTCGACCGGCTGTTTGCCCACTATCCGGAACAACGCCGATCCTTTCATCGTGCGGATTCCACCTGCGGTGCGATGGTGAACGAAATGATCGAGACCCTGTTGGGGCTGGCGACAGGCGAAGACTGGGTCGAGCGTTCGACCCGGAGCCTGGTCATGGCGCATCGCTGCTATGGGGATATCAGCCTGCCACTCCACGCAGACTCGATAGACTTGCTGATCGATACCCTCGCCGAACTGGCAGGGCATGGCTGGTCAAAAGCGTTGGATGATGCATCGCGCGAACCGGGTGCCGCTCTCAAGACGATCCCAGCGCGGGTCTATTAAGACCCGCTGCAAGGTTGCCGTTACGCATCGACGATAGCGAGGGCCGACTGCGGACAGGCATCCGCGCCTTCGCGGGCTGCGTCTTCGAGGCCTTCGGGCACGATTTCATCGTCGACATAAACGATGCCGTGCTCGTCCAGTTTGTACACTTCCGGGCAGATTTCCGCGCAAACACCATAGCCGCAACACGCTGGCTTGTTGATCACGACCTTCAGCTTACCCTTCTCAGACATCATGCTCTCCATAGTTTGTCCTGATTTTCGCTGCTTTACGTATTGAACAGATATTATTCAATGTGTATACCGCGAATCAATCACAAAAAAAATGCACTACCGGGAGAATGCCCAGATGCTCCAGAAATCGAAGCTAGTGTTGCGCGACGGAACCTCGCTTGACGATCTGATCATGCGCGAGAGCAATGAGGTCTCGCTTCGCGTGATGACTGACGAAGAGCTCTACCACCTCGAAATGGACAAGATTTTCGCCAAGACTTGGCTGCTGCTGGGCCATGAAAGCGAAATTCCCGAGCCCGGCGACTTCATCGTTCGCGACATGGCGGAAGACAATGTGATCGTCGCCCGCAGCCAGGATGGCGAAGTCCACGTCTCGCTGAATGTGTGCCCGCACCGCGGCATGCGCGTGTGCCTCGGTGAAGCTGGCAACAAGCGCATTCACCAGTGCATCTACCACGGATGGGCATTCCGCCCGAATGGCGAATTCATCGGCGCGCCGGTTGAACGCGAAAAGATGCACGGCAATGATGTGGACAAGAAGACCCTTGGCCTGAAGAAGGCTAGGGTTCACCTCTATGGAGGCCTGATTTTTGCCACCTGGAACGTCGATGGCCCATCGTTCGACGAATATCTGGGCGAGAGCAAATATTACATGGATCAGCTGTTCTGCCGCACCAATAGGGGCCTTGAATTGCTTGGCCCACCGCAGCGTTTCACCCTGCCCTGCAACTGGAAAATTCCCGGTGAACAATCGGGCTCGGACGGCTTCCATACGCTTACGCTGCACCGCTCCTTGATGGAAGGCGGCGTGATGGGCGGTACGGCAGAATCGATCTATGATCAGGCACCAGGAATGTATGGCGTGGACGTTTCCTGTAAGCAGGGACATTCACTGCGCTGCCTCGAAGCAGAAAAGACCTTCAAGATGTTCGCCGACGTTCCGTTCGAAGGAAAGTCCACGCGCGAGCGGCTGGAGCTTCTCACCCCACCTGGCATCACCAAGGAAATGATTCCGGAACTGTTTGAAAACCTGAGCGAAGATCAGGTCAATCAGCTGGCAACCATTCCGCCTCAGGTCGGGGGCTTGTTTCCCAATGTGCTGATCGCCTTCATATTTGCTCCGCGCACCGACGGTGGATCATCCGGTGCCCTAACTCTGCATACATATATGCCCAAAGGTCCGGACAGGGTTGAATTTACAAACTACATTTTCGCCGAAAAAGATGCGCCAGAGCAGATGAAGCGCGACATGCTGCAAAACTCGGTCTGGAATACAGGCACATCCGGCGTGATCGAGCAGGATGATGCCGATGTGTGGCCGGTCATAATGCGCAATGCGCGCGGTGCAGTAAGCAAGGGTATCACGCTGAAATACCAGGCTTTGCACGGACACGAGAGACCCGAAGGATGGGTTGGCGAAGGCCTGCTCTATCCCGGTTTCACCAAGGACGACACGCAGTGGAACTGGTGGCTGGCATATTATGACCTGATGGACGCGGTTTGAGCGGGGAGACGCATAGATGACCTGGAAGACCAAATCGACCGCCGCCCCCGATTCAACCACGATCCTTCGCGGGCTAGTTTCTAAGAAGCGCGTGCCGCTGGGATCGGAAGTGTACAACCGCATCCTGGAAACCCTTTATGATGAAGCTGCTGCGCTGGATGAGCGCCGCATCGATGACTGGATCGCGATGATTGCGCGGGACATCATCTACCAGGCACCAATTCGCCTTACGCGTACCGGTGCCAACCGCGACCGTGACGTGATGCGCACCATGTTCCATTTCGACGAGAACTACGATTCACTCCTGATGCGGTCGGGTCGTCTGCAAAAAAGCGCCTGGGCAGAAGATCCGCCGTCGCGCTGCCGGCGTTTCGTGACCAATGTCCGTGTTGCCGAGTGTGACACCCCCGGCGAATATGAAGTGGTGAGCTATCTCTTCCTCGAGCGCAGCCGGGGCGACAACCCGGAAAACGAGAACATCACGGCTGAACGTCGCGACGTGTGGCGTGAAGTTGAGGGTGAATACAAGCTGGCCCGGCGCGAGATCATCGTCGACCAGTCGGTGCTCGGCATGTCGAACTTTGCGGTGTTCCTGTAGTCGAGATGAGCGTCCCTTTAGCCCCCACGATCATCGTTGTCGGCAGCGGTCTTGCCGGCTTTGGCGTGCTGCGCGAACTGCGCCGGCTCTCGCCGCAAGCGCGACTGGTGATGGTCACGCTTGAGGATGGGCATTTCTATTCCAAGCCTGCGCTTTCCACTGCACTGGCCAAAGGCAAGACGAGCGAAACGCTTGTGACCACACCAGCGGAAAAGATGATCGCCAACCTCAAGCTGGATGCCCGGATCGGGCGCGAGGCCGAGGCCATCGATCGGGCGGGCAAGGCCTTGTTGACCACCGGGGGGCCGATCCAGTACGATGCCCTGATCCTCGCGACCGGAGCGGAACCGATCCGCCCCCCTATCGGCGGAGAAGCCGCACACCGGGCAATTTCGATAAACCAGCTGGAGCACTACGATCGCTTTCGCAGGGAATTGCCGGATCGCGCACGCGTGCTGATCATGGGCGCGGGCCTTGTCGGAACCGAATTTGCGAATGACCTGGTTACCAACGGTTACAAGCCGATTGTGGTCGACATGCTGGGCCAGCCGCTGGCGCAGCTTGTGCCACCAGCAGTGGGCGAGACGGTGCGGAAGACGCTGCGCGAAAGAGGCGTCAATTGGCGCCTGGGTCGTAAGGTCGAGGCAATCGATTATCGACACAGCGAGCGCGGTTATGTTGCCACGCTGGATGATGGCGCGCGGATCGAGGCCGATATCGTGCTTTCCGCAGTTGGCCTTCGTCCCAACGTGAAACTGGCGCAGGAAGCCGGCCTCGACATCGGACGCGGTATCAAGGTCAATGAATTCGGCCAGACCAGCGACCCTGACATTTATGCAATCGGCGACTGTGCTGAGTATCCCATCGGTCTGGCTGCTTACGTCACGCCGATCATGGCGGCCGCTCGCGGGATCGCTCCCAGTGCGCTTGGCAGGCCGACACCGATAAAATTTCCGCCGCTGTCGGTGCAAGTCAAAACCACACTCTGCCCCATAAACCTGTTGCCGCCGACCGCCGCCATCCAAGGCGTTTGGCGTCAGGTGGAAAGCGATAACAAGGGCGACAAGTACTTGTTCGTCGACAACGACAACAAGGTCCAAGGCTACGTGCTGACCCTGGAAAAATGTGAAGAACGTATGGAAATGGACAGAATGTTTGGGGAAGCAGCATGAGCGGATTGCTCGAAGGCAAGGTGGCAATTGTGACTGGCGGGGCAAAGGGCCTGGGTTACGGAATCTCGCGCCGCATGGCGCGCGAGGGCGCCTCGCTTCTGATCACCGGCCGCGACGGCGCTACAGCTGAACGTGTAGCGAGGGAGATCCGCGATGAGTTTGGCGCGCAGGCTGTCGGCATGGCCGCAGACGTGGGCGTGAAACAAGACGTGCTGGCGATGGTTGAGCGCGCGGTAGACGAATTCGGCGGGCTCGATACTCTCGTCAACAACGCCTCGCTGCTCTCCGATGGCGTTCTGTTGGAACACAAGACCGACGAAATGCTCAAGCGCACGCTGGAAATCGGCATCTGGGGGAACTGGTGGTCGATGCAAGCCGCCTTCCCGCACATGAAGGCGCGCGGCGGAGGTTCGATCATCAATTTCAGTTCGATCGATGCGCAAACCGGAGCTTGGTTGCACAGCGATTACAATATCAACAAGCTTGGCATCGTCGGGCTCACGCGCAGCGCAGCGGTTGAATGGGGACGGTTCAACATCCGTTCGAATGCCATTGCACCCACCGGACTGGGCCAAGTCTTCGCAAAGCTCGTGAACGAGGTCCCAGGATTTCTGGAAAACGTAGTGGCGACCAACCCGCTGAAGCGCGCTGGCGACCCTGAAAAGGATATCGGGCCCGTCGTCGTTTTCCTGGCTTCGGAAATGTCAGCTTTTGTGAATGGCGAACTTATCAACGTCGATGGCGGACAGAACCTGCCCGGCTATGTCAGCATCCCGCACAATCTCGAACAACTTGAGAAGGTCGCGACATGAAATTACAGCCGGAGCTGATCCAGGGGCAAGACGTAAATGTGGACTTTATCTCCTCCCCCAGCATCATCAAGATCCTGTCAGGAGCCCTTGATGCCATTGCCGAACGCGGTGTACGCCGACTGTCGATGAGTGATATCATCGAGGCCAGCGGTGTATCGCGCGGCACGATGTATCGCTATTTCTCGAACAAGGAAGATGTTCTTGCGGCGGTCGCGGAGTTCGTCTGCACAGGGTTCGAAACAGGAGTTCGCGATGCGGCCGAAGGCATCGAGGATCCGATCGAGCGGTTCCGCCAGGTCATGCTGTTCTATGCCCGTTATACCAATGAGAACTCACCAGATCGCGTGTTTGAGGTAGAACCGCGCTTTCACCTCTCCTTCTTCCGCAGTCGCTTCGATCGCTACAAGGTTGCTGTCTGTTCAGCGCTTGAGCCGACATTGGAATACGTCGAAGCCAAACTTGGCAAGAAGATCAATACAGAAGGCTTCGTGGAAGTCCTGGTTCGCCTGCAACTGAGCACACTGCTTGTGCCTGCTGACGATAACTGGTCTGCGCTGTGGAACGAAAGCGCAGATAATCTCGAAACTTGGGTGCTCGACCTAGCGCACCAATCTGCCTGAAATATCGAAAGGATGCATGAAATGGCTACTCTGGCAAAAGCTCCTGTTGAGCAAACTAATGTGAATGATTGGGCGGATAAATCGGTCGCCGACAAGTTTGTCGCACGAGCAAGGGAACTTCGTGGTTTCCTGACCGAACAGGCGCCCGAGGGGGAAAAGCGTCGTAACCCGACCGAAGCTGTCGACAAGATGCTCAAGGAAGAAGGTTTCTTGCGCCTGCTCCTGCCGCAGCGTCTCGGCGGGTTTGGGCTGTCGCCGACCGACTTTTGCCGGGTGCAGATGGAAATCGCCAAGGGTGATCCGGCAATTAGCTGGGTCATCCAGATCATCAACGGGACTTCATGGGTGACCAGCCTCGCACCGGACCCGGTTCAGGACGCAGTGTTTGCCGAAGGGCCCCAACCGGTCTGCGGTGCTTACAATCCTCCCGGCAAGGCGCGCAAGGTCGATGGCGGCTGGATCATCAATGGTGCGTGGCCCTATATGTCGGGTTCGCGGCAGGCGACCTGGACGCAGCAAGGTGTCGTGCTCGAGGACTATGACGGACCGGTCGTTCCCGGCATCAACATGTGCTACATTCCCATGAGCGAGTTCGAGATCAAGGACACCTGGTTCGTCAGCGGAATGCAAGGCACAGGTTCCGACACTGCCATTGCCAAGGATGTCTTCATCCCCGATTCGCAAATGGCACTGATGAGCGAACGCACCGGGCAGATCGATCCGACCAAAAGGCATTTCGGTGCACCTTCGGACCTGATCCCTGCCGTGCCGATGGTCCGGAACACCGGCCTGGCGCAATTGGTTGGCGCAATCGAAGCCATGCTCGAAATCGTCGCTGCTGAATCGGGCAAGCCGGTGCTCACCACCACCATTGGTCCGCGTACGGGATCCGGCGCCTACATGCGCGATCTGGGCGAATCGGCCGCGCTGGTAGAAACGGCGAAAACCCTGCTATTCAGCCTCAGTGCAAAGCTCGACCGGGTCGGACTGGGAGAAGAATTCACGCTGGAGGAAAAGGTTCGCCAGCGCGCCCTGTGCGGACAACTCGTTGAATCAATTCACTGCGCAAGTGAATCGCTAATGTTCCAGGCCGGGTCTTCTGGCTTCTCCCTGGACAAACCAATCAACCGCTACTGGCGCGATGTCTCGATGGCGCTGCGGCACATCCAGAACATCCCCACGATCGGATACGAGATCCAGGGCCGCGCCTTGGCCGGCGGCGATCCGATTGCCCCTCCCGGTTCCTACTAGGCAGAACTACACCCCGTCGATCAGGGGCGCGCGAAAGAAGTCCAGTATTTCGTCTCGCACCTGCACGGTTGGCTGGCCAGCTTCGTCAATCAGGTGTAGCGTCACTACGTTGTGGGGCGTCTTCAGCGGAGCATCGGGATTGGCGGTGCTATCCGGCAGGACCGCGCCGGCAAAGCGATTCCCCAAGGCCCTTTCATAGGCGGCAAATTTGGCTGCCGGGCCGAAGGTATCGTCCTCGAAACGAAAGGCCCTTACCGTCAGGTTTTCGTCCTCCAGGCGCTGCCTCACGCGGGCCAGTTCGTCCGGGTGGATCGCCAGACCTGCAGCATCGTGCATGGGCAATGATGGCTGAGAAAGGCCGAGTGCAACCACCGATTTTTCAAGCATCATGTTCAAGGCAAAATTGTCGGTAAAGCACATACCGAGGGCACCTTCGCCGTGACCGCCACAATCCTTGTGCGCCAGCGCCGTCAAGGCTCGCAGCCACTGCGTTACCGGACTGGATTTGTTTGCCGCAAAGGCGCGGAATTCCCGGCTGATGCAAGTTCGCGCGAGGGTGAGCATGGTGCGAGGAACCCTGGGCATTACGACGTCCCTGCCGAACAGCGACGGCATGTAGACGGTAAGTCCGGCATCGCGCACCCAGCGGGCGAAACGCGCAACATAAGGGCTGATTCCCGGCATTTCCGACATAACGATCCCCGCGGGGCCCTGGCCTGCACCATAGACGCGCCGGGTGTTGTCCAGCAGGGTGATCGAACACTGCTAGAAGTCTTCCAGGTTGTCGCGCTTGTTCGGATCAAATGGCCGCATGAGGTATCATTTCTCTAGCTAGGCAATCAGGCACGCCGCTTCGAACGACAATCTCGGATTGCGCGGATAGAGACTTTCCTTGTCGCCAAAACCCAGCGTGCAGATGAAATTGGCCCGCCAACGACCATCGGGAAAGAATTCCCGGTTGAGCGCCGCTGCATCGAAGCCCGACATCGGCCCGCAATCCAGCCCGATCCCCCGCGCGGCGATGATCATGTAGGCACCCTGCAACGGCACATTGCGCGCCAGCAGATAGGCAATCACATCGTCCTTGCCCGCAAAAACCGAAGCAAATTCGCGCGATGGGAAAAGCTTGGGCATTTCGTCGTAAAAACGGGTGTCCGCTGCCACGATTGCGGTGACCGGCGCGGATTTCACCTTGGTGACGTGCTCCCCTGAAATGTGACCGATTGCTGGTAGAGTCCGACGCCAAGGAGTCGGACGATATGAAGCGAAGCAGGTTCAACGAAGAGCAGATCATTGCGATCTTGAAGGAGCAGGAAGCTGGGATGGCGACGGCGGAGGTCTGCCGCCGTCACGGGATCAGCTCGGCGACATTCTACAAGTGGAAGTCGAAGTTCGGCGGTCTGGATGTGTCCGAGGCCCGGCGGTTGCGATCGCTCGAGGAGGAGAACTTGCGGCTGAAGAAGCTGCTGGCCGAAGCGATGCTCGACAACGCTGTGCTGAAGGATCTGGCATCAAAAAAATGGTAACGCCCGGCGCCAAGCGGGAAGCCGTCGCCCATGCCCGGGAGCATCACGGGGTGAGCGAGCGTCGGGCGTGTGCACTGGTTGGTGTGAGCCGCAGGGTGATCCGTTACGAGCCGTCGCGGCCCGATGACAGGGCGCT
This sequence comes from Porphyrobacter sp., assembly GCA_041639595.1. GTDB lineage: Bacteria > Pseudomonadota > Alphaproteobacteria > Sphingomonadales > Sphingomonadaceae > Erythrobacter. The sequence goes on along the minus strand of JBEQBX010000094.1, from coordinate 1,093 downwards.
GCGGCAGCGGTTGCGTGAGCTAGCGGCGGAGCGCCGCCGGTTCGGCTATCGCCGTCTGGGCTATCTGCTGGCGCGGGAGGGCATCGTCCCCAACCACAAGAAGCTGCTGCGCATCTACCGCGAGGAAGGGCTGCGCGTGCGTCGCCGTGGCGGCCGGAAACGGGCGCTGGGCACGCGCAGGCCAATGGTGCTGCCGGATGGCCCGAACCAGCGTTGGTCGCTCGACTTCGTCTCCGACAGCCTGATCTGCGGCCGTAGGTTCCGCATCCTGTGCGTGGTCGATGACTACACGCGAGAGTGCCTGGCGCTCGTGGCCGATACGTCGCTGTCCGGTGCTAGGGTCGCCCGGGAACTGACCAGCCTGATGGGCAGCCGCGGCAAGCCGCATACAGTGGTCAGTGACAATGGCACCGAACTGACCTCGTCGGCCATCCTGCGCTGGTCGCAGGAGCGGCGGGTCGAGTGGCACTACATCGCACCGGGCAAGCCGATGCAGAACGGCTTCGTCGAGAGCTTCAATGGCCGCCTGCGGGACGAGTGCCTCAACGAGACCCTGTTCACCTCGCTGGCCCATGCCCGGTTCGTGCTGGCCGCCTGGCGGCACGATTACAACACGGTCAGGCCGCACTCGAAACTGGGCGGTAAGACCCCCGCCGAGATCGCCGGCCAACGTGTCTGGGGGCATGCCCCCAGACACGTTGCCATCCCATCAAACAACCATCATGAAGGAGCCAGACTCTACCTCTGACTGGTAACAATCAGGGGAGCACGTCACATGGTCTTCTTGCCCAGCATGCGCTGCAGCTCGCGCACCTGGTTCTCGAGCGCGCGATACTCGCTGGCCGCAACCACCTCGCCGCCGGCGCGGGTAGCGGTCAGGGCGCCGCTTGCCGCCTGTCGGCGCCAACCGAACAGCTGGTTGGGCGCCACCCCGTGCATGCGCGCCACACGCGACACGCTGTTGCCGGGTAGGAAGGTCTCTTCGACCATGCGGAGCTTCTCTTCCGGGGTCCAGCGCCTACGGCGCTGAACCCCTCCGAGAACCTCCGCATGCACATAGTTCCTGGGATTACTGTCGGTCATATGCCTCACT
>JBEQBX010000093.1:0-11487 GCA_041639595.1 Porphyrobacter sp. | reverse complement strand
CGGCGTGAATTGCCGGGGCCCAGTCCAGATGCGGCTCTTCCGTAGTGGTGGTGCCAAAGATGTAGGGAAAGTGCTTCACCAGAGTGGCGGGGACGTGCGCCGGGATGGTCGGCTCGGGCAATTCGATCTGCATTTTTGGCTCCCACTGCGGCAGGCCCGCCCGTTTGCCGGGTGCTCGCCAGCCTGACTGCTGTTTTCAAATCGCAGACTAGGCCCTACACCCGAATCCAACAAGTAGGATCACTTTTAGAGGGTATGTCACCTTAAGATGACTAAGGACAAGAAATTACCTGGAAATTGGCCTGAGAACAGGGATGTAAGCCCGCACGAATATCAATCGCTGCGCCGTGCGCTGACGATGATTTCGGGGAAATGGAAGCTGGAAATTCTCTGGCTGCTGTATCATCGCACCCATCGTTTCGGGGAGTTGCAGAAGACAATCGTCGGCGTTTCGCAGCACGTGCTGACCAAGCAGCTGCGCGAACTGGAGGCCGACGGGCTGATAACGCGCAAGGTATTTGCCGAGGTGCCGCCACGCGTGGAATACACCATGACCGATGCCACACGAGAGCTGGAGCCGACCATCAAGTCGCTTATGGCCTGGTGGGAGAACCATGGCAGCAACACAAGGGGGCAAGTATGAGCGAGACCAATCTCGATCCGGTTTTCTCGGAAGCGCGAACATTCAAAGGCTACACTGAAAAACCAGTAAGCGAGCCGATCTTGCGGGAATTATACGATCACTTGAAATGGGGGCCGACGGCCGCGAATTCCTGTCCCGCCCGCTTTGTCTTCGTAAGCAGCGACGAGGCGAAGCAGTGCTTGCTGGACTGCGTGAACGAAGGGAACTTGGCCAAGGTAAAGTCCGCGCCGGTCACCGCCATCGTGGCGGCCGACACCCGCTTCTACGAGGAAATGCCAAAGCTGTTCCCGTCGCGCGATTTTGCTTCGGTCTTTGCGGGCAAGGATGATGTGATTGCCGATCTGCTGGCGCGCAACGTGCCGTTGCAGGGTGCCTACATGATCATCGCCGCGCGCGGGATCGGGCTGGATTGCGGGCCGATATCGGGCTTCGATACAGCGGCGATCAACTGGGAATTCTTTCCCGATGGGCGCTGGCAGGCCAGTTTCATCTGCACGTTGGGTTATGGCGACAAGCAAAGCCTCTATCCGCGCAACCCGCGATTGCCGTTCGAAGCGGCATGCCTGGTTGCCTAGCACGAGGAGCGATACCTGATACCGCCATTTGACCCGAGCAAACGCGACAAGCTGGAAGATTTCGAACATCGCGAGATCGAACTGCTGGGCAAGGCCCAGCGGTCTATGTCGCAGGCCAAGGGCCGGCGGTGATCGTCATGTCGGAAATGCCGGGAATCAGCCCTTATGTTGCGCGTTTCGCCCGCTGAGTGCGCGATGCCGGACTTACCGTCTACGTACCATCGCTGTTCGGCAGGGACGGCGTAATGCCCGGTGGTCTGGCACCATGGTTTCGCTTCCGCGCACCTGCATCACCCGGGAATTCCGCGCCTTTGCGGCAAACAAATCCAGCCCGGGAACGCAGTGGCAGCGGGCCTTGGCGGCGCTGGGGCGCAAGGATTGTGGCGGCCACGGGTTGTCGCCATCAGCATGTGCTTTACCGGCAAGTTTACCTTGAACATGATGAAATCGGTGGTTGCACCGGTCCTGTCGCAGCCATCATTGCCCATGCATGATGCTGCCGCTCTTGCGATCCACCAAAGCGAACTGGCCCGCGTGAATCAGCGATCGGAGGACAAAGACCTGACGGGAAGGGCCTATCGCTTCGAGGGCTATACCTTCTGCTCTTCGGCGAAGTTTGCGGCAAATGAAAACGCGCTGGGAGACAAGTTTGTCGCCACGGTACTGCAGTACAGCGCCGCCAATCCCAATGCTCCGCTTAAAAGCACCCCACACCGTGGTTACGCTTGACGTGACCCCCAGCTTTCCCCCAGCTGGGATTAGAGCCGGGCGGTTGTTTTGCGCATCAGCGCGTTTGAAGCAATGGGCTGCGTAGCGGAGCCCGTAGGGCGTTGTCAACGGCACTGTAAAAATCCCCGGAAGTGGCAAAGTAAAATTCCCCACTTTGCGGTTCGGTTGATCAGGTGGTTTGTGCGGCACCTCCATTTTTGGGTGGGCGTCCGCGGCGTCGCGGCTCGACGAGCGCAGGTGGTGTAATCAGGGCGTTGGACCTGATGTGCTCGGGCAGCAGATCGGCATGCCGACGCAGGCGGTAGCTCGAGCCGTCGATCTGGATGACGATGGCATGATGCAGCAACCGGTCGAGCAGCGCGGTTGCGACCACGGGGCTGCCGAAGATGTCGCCCCATTCCGCAAAGCCGCGGTTCGAGGTGAGGATCATCGCCCCCTTTTCGTAACGCGCATTGACCAGCTGGAAGAAGAGGTTGCCGCCTCCGGGTATGACCGGGAGGTAGCCGATCTCATCGACGATCAGGAGCGATGGTCGGCAGTAGAACCGGAGCCGCTCACGCAAGGTTCCTTCGCGTTCTGCCTTCGCCAGAGCTCCGATCAGGTCGGCAAGGGTGATGAACGAGACGCTCTTGCCCGCCTTGACCGCCTCTAGCCCAAGCGCGCTGGCCAGATGGCTTTTGCCTGTTCCCGGCGGCCCCAGCAGGTGCACGACTTCGGCGCGCGCAACAAAGTTGAGCTCAGCTAGCGCCATGATCCTGGCCTTGTCGAGCGAGGGCTGGAACGAGAAGTCGTATCCAGCCAGCGTCTTTACCGTGTTGACCCGGCCCATCCGAAGGGCAGTGCGGATGCGGCGTTCCTCCCGGAACATCAGCTCCTCGAGCAACAACTGTTCGACGGCCTCAAGCGCTGTAATCTCGCCGCGATCAAGGCGGGAGACGCAGTCATCGACGACTTCGATCGCACGCGGCATCTTGAGGCCCACCATGCTGGATTTGATCCGATCAAGCAGCGATGCGCTGGGATCTGGAAGGAGCGAGTTCATGCGCCTGCTCCTGCCAGCTGCTGTCCGATGGCAGCATAGATATCGAGCGAGCGACGAGCGACCTGCTGGCCGCTAAAGCCATGCGGCAAGGGCAGATCGTCATTCCGGCGCCGATGACGCCGGTGACCGTCAAGAAGGGAACGCTGCCGCCGTCCCTCAAGCAAAGGATGGCGGGCGATCAGGCGATCATTTTCAAAGATCCGGATCTCGTCGGCAAGGCTGTGGACCTCCACGACACGCCGACGGGTCGCATCCGGAACTGAGTAGTAATTGCCGCCAACACTGACCATGCCCTCATGACTGATCCGGCGCTCAAGCTTGAGCACCGCACCGAAGGGAACCAGCGGCAAGGGCTGCAACGCCGGCATTTCCTCGGCGAAGGCCTCGTTCACGACCCGCCCCGTCGTGGCATGCAGGCGCGGATTGGCGACCGTGCTGAGCCAGCGATTGAACTGGACATTCAGATCATCCAGGTCGCGGAACACGCCGCCAAGGAAGAAGTCCTCCCGGATATAGCGGAACGGACGCTCAACCTTGCCCTTGGTCTCTGGCCGATAAGCACGACAGGCCTTCGGCAGATAGCCGTAGTGTTTTGCAAATTCCCCAAGCGTTCGATTGTAGACGACGCGACCGTCCTCATCCTCCCCGATCACCGCTGTTTTCATGCGGTCGTAAAGGATCTCGCCCGGCACGCCGCCGATCGCCTCGAACGCTGCCCGGTGGCAAGCCAGCACACTCGGCATCGTCTGGCGCAGCACGAACCGCCCCCAAATCAGGCGCGAGAAGCCCAGCACCATGGAGAACAGCCAGACCACCTGCACACGATCAGGCGCATCAGCAAAACGCACCCGGAACTGCGCAAAGTCGACCTGAGCCTGATGGCCCGGCGGGGTCTCGAACCGCACGGCATAGGGCTTTCCGCCCCCGGCCGGACGCATCGAACGCACCGTGTCGCGCACTGTGCTGTAGCCGCCGGTATAGCCCCGCTCGCCCAGCTCCCGGGCGAGGCGCTGGGCGCTCAGCCCAGGATAGGCCTCCAGTCGCGCACGCAGGTAATCAATATGTGGGTCCAGCAGACGCTGGCGAGGTTGTCGCGGTCCGTATGTCGGCACCTCAACACCGCGTGCGATATATTTGCGGACCGTCTTGCGATCGACGCCCACTTGCCGCGCTATCACCGCGATCTTCAGGCCTTGGCGATGCAAATCCAGGATCATCATCAATTCTCCAAGCTTCTTCATCGCAGCATCGCCTCCCACCAGGAGGACTATGCCGGATGTTTCCAATTTGACCCTGTCCGGGGCGCGCCCCGGACAGGGTCAAACAAACGAAGTGGGGAATTTTCAAATGTCACTTCTGGGGCATTTTACTCCGCCAGCGACAGGCGTAGCGAAGCAGGCCATTGCTTATCCAGTTCGGCGGCGAACGCCGCCGGGGTTGCATAGCCAAGGGACGAGTGCGGTCTCTCCCGGTTGTAATCCTCGACCCAGGCAGCGATCTCGACCCGGGCGTGGGCGAGGCTCATGAACAGGGTCTCGTTCAGCAGCTCGTCGCGCATGCGGCCGTTAAAGCTCTCGACGTAGCCATTCTGCATCGGCTTGCCCGGAGCGATGTAATGCCACTCCACGCCGATCTGACCGCACCATGCGAGCACGGCATTGCTGGTGAGCTCGGTGCCATTGTCGCTGACGATCATGCCCGGCTTGCCGCGCTCGGCGATCAGCTGGGTCAGCTCGCGCACGACGCGGTGCCCCGAGATCGAGGTATCCGGCACCGCTGCCAGGCACTCTCTGGTCACATCATCGACCACGTTGAGCACCCGGAACCGTCTGCCAGAAGCCATCTGGTCGTGAACGAAGTCCAGGCTCCAGCGCTGGTTCGGCAGCGCCAGCACCGGAGCAGGTGCTCTGGTCCCGACAGCACGCTTGCGGCTGCGCCGCCGCCTCACCGCCAGACCTTCCTCACGATACAGCCGCTGGGTCTTCTTGCGGTTGATCATCACGCCCTCCCGGCGCAGCAGGATATGCAAACGGCGATAGCCGAACCGGCGCCGCTGGTTGGCCAGCTCACGCAGCCTCTCACGCAGCGCACCATCGTCGTCCCGGATGGAACGATAGCGCACGCTCTTGCGATCGGCATCGATGACACGGCACGCCCGCCGCTCGCTCATCCCATGGCATGCATGGAGATGCGCAACAGCTTCCCGCTTCGCGGCGGGCGTCACCACTTTTTTGAAAGAAGATCCTTCAGCGCCACGTTGTCCAGCATCGTGTCGGCCAGCAGCCGCTTGAGCTTCGCGTTCTCGCTCTCAAGTTCCCGCAGCCGCCGGGCCTCGGATACCTCCAGCCCGCCATACTTGGCCTTCCAGTTGTAGATCGTCGCTTCAGACACACCATGCCGACGGGCCAGATCAGCGGTCTTCGCTCCCGCCTCCGCTTCCTTCAGCACGCCAATGATCTGCTCTTCTGAAAACCTCACACGCTTCATCGTCTGTCCTTCCTCAGGCCAGACTCTAATCGCTCGTGGAGGAAAATCAGGGGGTCACGTCACGCTGCACCCAATTGACGAGGCGGGTCAGCCCACCGTTCAGGCGCGCGACGAAATACTTGAATTCTTTGGCGCGCGCCGGAACGAGGATGGCTAGTTCTGCCTAGTACGAACCCGGAGGGGCGATCGGATCGCCACCGGCAAGCGCACGGCCCTGAATCTCATAACCGATCGTGGGGATATTCTGGATGTGCCGGAGCGCCATCGAAATATCGCGCCAGTAACGATTGATGGGCTTGTCCAACGAGAAGCCGGACGACCCGGCCTGGAACATCAGGGATTCGCTGGCGGCGTGGATCGACTGGACCATCTGCCCTCCGGCAGCGCGGTGCTTCGTCTTTTCTTCCAGCGTGAATTCCTCTCCAAGGCCAACCCGATCTAATTTCGCCGTAAGGCCGAAGAGAATGGTCTTGGCAGTGTCAATTAGCGCCGCTGCTTCACCCAGATCGCGCATGTATGAACCCGAGCCGGTGCGCGGACCGATGGTGGTGGTCAACACGGGTTTTCCCGATTCCGCCGCCACGATTTCAAGCATGGCCTCGACCGCCCCGATCAGCTGGGCCAGGCCAGTGGTGCGAACCATCGGCACGGCTGGAATTAGGTCTGAAGGCGCGCCGAAGTGCTTCTTGGTCGTATCGATCTGACCGGCACGCTTGTCCATCAGCACCATCTGGCCTTCCGGAATGAACACATCTTTGGCAATCGCCGTGTCAGAGCCTGTGCCCTGCATGCCGCTGACGAACCAGGTATCCTTGATCTCAAACTCGGACATCGGGATGTAGCACATGCTGATGCCTGGAACGACGGGGCCATCGTAGCCTTCCAGAACCACCCCCTGCTGCGTCCAGGTCGCTTGGCGCGATCCGGACATGTAGGGCCACGCACCGTTAATAATCCAGCCGCCATCGACCTTGCGGGCCTTGCCCGGAGGGTTGTAGGCGCCGCATACGGGCTCCGGCCCGTTGGCGAACACCGTTTCCTGCACGCTATCGGGCGCAAGGCTGGTTACCCAGGTGGTGCCGTTGATGATCTGGATGACCCAGCTGATTGCAGGGTCGCCCTTAGCAATTTCCATCTGCACGCGGCAGAAATCCGTAGGTGAAAGTCCGAAGCCGCCCAGCCGCTGGGGAACAAGCAGTTGCAGGAAGCCCTCTTCCTTCAACATCTTGTCGACCGCATCAGTGGGGCTGCGGCGTTTTTCCCCTTCTGCTGCGTTTTCGGAAAGAAACACGCGAAGTTCCTTCGCGCGGGCGACAAGCTTGTCGGCGACCGACTTGCTCGCCCAACCACTAACTTGTTCAACAGGAGCTTTTGCCAGAGTAGCCATATCATGCGTCCTTTCGATTATTCAGGCAGATTGGTGCGCTAGATCGAGAACCCACTTCTCGAGATTCTTTGCGCTATCGTTCCACAGCGCGGACCAGTTTTCGTCAGCAGGCACCAACAGGGTGCTCAGCTGAAGGCGGACCAGCACTTCCACGAAGCCTTCTGTATTGATCTTCTTGCCAAGCTTGGCTTCGAGGTATTCGAATGTCGGCTCCATCGCCAAGTAAACCGCAACCTTGTAGCGATCAAAGCGACTGCGGAAGAAAGAGAGATGGAAACGCGGCTCCACCTCGAACACCCGATCAGGTGAGTTCTCATTGGTGTAACGGGCATAGAACAGCATGACCTGGCGGAACCGCTCGATCGGATCGTCGATGTTCTCAGCCGCCTCGCGCATGCCTGTTTCGAAGCCCGTGCAGACGAATTCTGCGACCGCCGCAAGAACATCTTCCTTGTTCGAAAAATAGCGATACATGGTCCCGCGTGATACGCCGCTGGCCTCGATGATATCGCTCATGGAAAGCCGACGCACTCCGTTTGCCGCAATAGCATCAAGCGCTCCCGACAGGATCTTGATAACGCTGGGTGAGGAGATAAAATCTTCGCTAACGTCTTGTTCTTGAGTCAGGTCAGGCTGAAACCTCATGTCACGCCTTTCTCAAGTTCATCGAGATTGTGCGGAATACTGACGTAGCCGGGCAGATTCTGTCCACCATCGACGTTGATCATTTCGCCGGTGATGAAGCGGGACATTTCGGAAGCGAGAAAGACCACTACTGGACCGATGTCGTTTTCCGGATCCCCAGCCCGTTTGAGAGGATTGGTCGCTACGATGTTCTCAAGGAAGCCCGGAACGTCCTTGGCCAATTGTGAAAACACTTGACCAAGGCCAGTCGGTGCTATCGCATTCACGCGAATGTTGAAGCGACCCCATTCAACCGCAGCGCTACGGGTCAAGCCGACTATGCCGAGCTTGTTGATGTTATAATCGCTGTGCAACCAAGCACCTGTCTGAGCGTCGATTGAGCTGAAGTTGATAATTGAGCCACCACCGCGAGCCTTCATGTGGGGGAAGGCGGCCTGCATTGCCCACCAATTGCCCCAAACACCGATTTCGAGCGTCCTTCGCAGCATCTCATCGGTCTTATGCTCAAGCAGGACACCGTCGGACAGCAACGAAGCGTTATTCACCAGAATGTCCAGCCCGCCAAATTCATCGACTGCGCGCCGGATCATCGCCAGAACATCTTCCTTGATGCCCATGTCAGCTGACATGCCGATGGCCTTGGTGCCAAATTCCTCACGGATTTCTTTTGCCACTTTCTCAGTGGCCGCGCCATCGCGCCCGGTGATCAGCAGCGAAGCGCCTTCGCGGGCCATGCGCCGCGAAATGCCATAGCCAAGGCCCTTGGCTCCGCCGGTTATGGTTGCCACTTTGCCTTCAAGCAAACCGCTCATGCTGCTTCCCCCACCATTCTGTCCATTTCTATACGTTCGTCGCATTTTTCCCGGGTCAGGACGTAGCCCTGAATCTTGTTGTCGGTGTCGACGAACAGGTGCTTGTCGCCCTTCACATCGCTTTCGACCTTGCGCCATTCGCCCTCGATGGCCGCAGCTGGCGGCAACAGGTTGATGGGGCAAAGCGTGGTCTTGACCTGCACCGAAAGTGGTGGGAACTTGATCGGCGTGGGTGTGCCCAGTGCGCTGGGTGCGATCCCGCGCGCGGCCGCCATGATCGGCGTAACATAGGCAGCCAGACCGTTGGGATATTCGGCGCAGTCGCCGATGGCATAGATATAGGGGTCGCTGGTCTGGCCAAATTGATTGACCTTGATCCCAAGCCCGATATCGAGGCCGGCTTCCTGCGCCAGCTTCACGTTCGGGCGAAGGCCCACTGCAGAAAGCACGATATCGGCTTCTATCCGCGTGCCATCGTCCAGCGTCGCAACATATCCGCGTTCGGTTTGCCTGTAATCGATTGCCTCGACCTTGCGACCCAAATGCCAGTCAACGCCGCTTGCACGCAGGGATTCCTGCACCGTCTCGCCCACTGCGGTTGGCACAAGCTGCGCCAGCGGCTGGTCCAACATATCGACCACGATCGGCTTGTAGCCGTTGGTCACCAAGTCATTGGCGAATTCGGTTCCGACAAGGCCTGCACCCATGATCAGCACACGCCCACCTTTGGGCAGCTCCTTGCGAAAGCGATCGTAGTGCTCCAGCTGATTGACCGATATGGCCCGGTGCGCGGCGTCTCCGCCTATAGTCGGCCGGATCGGTTCCGCACCAGTCGCCAGGATCACGGCATCATACTGGATCGGTCCTCCGGTAGTAAGCAGGGCCTTGCCTGCCCTATCGATGGCTTCGGCCTCGCGCCCGATGCGGGCATCCAGCTTGAGGTTGGCGATCATCTTTTCGGCAGGCGTGGTCACCAGTGTATCACTGGTCTTGCCCTTGGCCAGCGCGGTTGAAAGCGCGGGCTTGGAATAGAAGTGCCCGTCCTCAAGCGTAACCATCACAAGCCGCGCTTCCGATGAGAGCCGGCGCAGTTCGCGCAGCACGCCAAAGCCGGCAAGACCGCTGCCGACAACGACGATAGTGGGGGCAACAGGCGCGTTCATTTCGATTACAAAAAAACCGCGAAGTTTGACATTCCGAGCACCGACTGGTCGACGATGATTTCGCGCCTAGCCAACTTGTAACCGCCGTCTACCTCGCGCCAGACATCGCGGCGTTCAGCGGTGGTGTTCTCGTTCTCCGGGCTGTCGCCGCGACTGCGTTCGAGATAGAGGTAGCTCACCACTTCATACTCGCCGGGTGTCTCGCATTCGGCAATACGGACATTGGTGATGAACCGGCGGCAGCGTGAAGGCGGGTCTTCCGCCCAAGCGCTCTTTTGCAGACGCCCGGTGCGCATCAGCAGCGAGCCATAATCTTCGTCGAAATGGAACATCGTGCGCATCACGTCGCGGTCGCGATTGGGGCCGGTGCGCGTCAGGCGGATTGGTGCCTGGTAGATGATGTCCTGCGCGATCATCGCGATCCAATCGTCGATGCGGCGCTCGTCCAGCGCGGCCGCTTCGTCATAAAGCGTTTCCAGGATGCGGTTGTACACTTGCGATCCTAGGGCTACGCGCTTGTTCGAAACCAGTCCGCGAAGGATCGTGGTTGAATCGGGGGCGGCGGTCGATTTGGTCTTCCAGGTCATGTCTGTGTCTCCCCCGCTCAAACCGCGTCCATCAGGTCATAATATGCAAGCCACCAGTTCCACTGCGTGTCGTCCTTGGTGAAACCGGGATAGAGCAGTCCTTCGCCAACCCAGCCCTCCGGGCGTTCGTGCCCGTGCAGCGCCTGGTACTTGAGTGTAATGCCCTTGCTGACCGCGCCGCGCGCGTTCTTCATGATGACCGGCCACACATCGGCATCGTCCTGCTCGATCGTGCCCGAAGTGCCGGTCTGCTGGACCGAATTCTGGAGCATGTCGCGCTTCATCTGTTCGGGCGCATCCTTTTCGGCGAAAATGTAGTTCACGAATTCCACCTTGCCGGGGCCTTTGGGAACATAGGTATGCAGCGCCAGCGCGCCGGAGGAACCGCCATCGGTGCGCGGGGCGAAGATGAAAGCGATAAGGATATTGGGGAACAGCCCGCCAACTTGCGGGGGGATTGTCGCCAACTGGTTGACCTGATCCTCACTCAAATTGCGGAACAGTTCAGGGATCATCTCCTTGGTGATGCCCGGCGGCGTCAGTAGTTCCAGCCGCTCCCGCGTAGACTTGCCTTCGAACGGCACGTCGGCGAACATCTTGAAGGTCTTTTCTGCTTCCAGGCAGCGCAGCGAGTGGCCCTGCTTGCACGATACGTCGACCCCGTACATGCCCGGCGCCTGATCATAGATACTTTCGGCCGTTCCGCCCATCACGCCGCCTTCCATCAGCGAACGGTGCAGCGTCAGCGTGTGGAAACCGTCGGAACCCGACTGTTCACCCGGCACTTTCCAGTTGCAGGGCAAGGTGAAGCGCTGCGGCGGACCGAGCAATTCGAGACCATTGTCAGTCCGGCAGAACAGCTGGTCCATGTAGTATTTAATGTCACCCAGATATTCGTCGAACGAAGGGCCATCGACGTTCCAGGTGGCAAAAATCAGGCCACCATAAAGGTGAACCTTGGCTTTCTTCAGCCCTAGGGTCTTCTTGTCCACATCGTTGCCGTGCATCTTTTCACGTTCAACCGGTGCGCCGATGAAATCGCCGTTCGGACGAAATGCCCAGCCGTGGTAAATGCACTGGTGAATGCGCTTGTTGCCTGCTTCGCCAAGGCACACGCGCATCCCGCGGTGCGGGCAGACATTCAGCGAAACATTGACTTCGCCATCCTGACTCCGGGCCACGATCACATTGTCTTCCGCCATGTCGCGAACAATGAAGTCGCCGGGCTCGGGAATTTCGCTTTCATGGCCTAGCAGCAGCCAAGTCTTGGCAAAAATCTTTTCCATTTCGAGGTGGTAGAGCTCTTCGTCGGTCATCACGCGAAGCGAGACCTCATTGCTCTCGCGCATGACCAGATCGTCAAGCGAGGTTCCGTCACGCAATACTAGCTTCGATTTCTGGAGCATCTGAGCATTCT
>JBEQBX010000092.1:0-11506 GCA_041639595.1 Porphyrobacter sp. | reverse complement strand
ACACCCGCCACCCGAATTACTTCGGCGATTTTTGCGCATGGTGGGGCATCTGGCTGGCTGCGGCGTCGGCGGGCTGGATCATTGCTGCGGCCACCGTGATCGGGCCGATCTTCCTCAGCTTCACGCTGACCCGCTGGTCAGGCGTCCCGCTGCTGGAAAAGGGCCTGCATAAGTCCAAGGGCAACAAATACGCGGTTTACGAACGCAAGACGTCGGCGTTCTTCCCCATGCCGCCACGCTATTGACCAGGCATTTGCCATGGCCTTCCCCTTGCTGCGCCGCACCCGAATCGACGAGCGGCACTTTAAGCCGGCGTCCGCTTCGCCTATGTTGCTTGGCGCGCGAGGAGGCGCGAGCGACATGTCATTGACCGATACGGCCCGCCAAGCCGAGCGTGAGCGCATCGCGCGCCATGTCCTCGATCTGGTCAAGGAACGCGGTGCCGAGGTGCCGTGGACCGTCGCAATGGCCGAAAGCGGCCTCACCCGCGCGCGGTTCGAGGCGCTGTTTGCCGATTATGACGATCTGTTCGATGCCGTGGCGCAGACCTGGCTGGCCCCGCAACTGGCGGTGATGGAGGAGGTGCTCGCCACCAACCTGCCGCCGCAGCGCAAGATGTTCGAATTTTTCCGCCGCCGATTCGTGATCTCCCAGGAGCGGTTCCGGGCCGATCCGCACTTCTTCAACATTCTGTGCGAAATGGGCGCAGCCAATTTCGAACGCGTCCGCTCCTATGTCGATCTGGCGGATCACTACCTTTGCGAACTTATCGCCGAGGCGCAGGCCGAAGGGTTTTTCGCCGGGCTGGAGATTGACGAGGCACTGTCGCTGATCAACCAGATGGTCACGGTCTATACCATGCCCGATGCGCTGATCTATCTGGGTGACAAGCTGACGGAGCAGAAGCTGGCGCGGATTGTCGACACGATGTTCATTGGACTGTCGGGCGAGGCAGGTGTCGATGCGTCTGGCGTGAACACGCTGAAGGTCGCGTCCTGAGGGGCTAATTCTCACCCCACCAAGCAGCCGCCGGATCATCGGCTCCGCGCGCACCGCGGCGCTGCAATCCGTCAAACAACCCGCCTGACACCTGCATGGTTGAAGGCGATGTGCGGTTCCAGTCCATCACATAGAGCCGCGCGGCTATCCGCCAGCGGCCCGCGTGCTTTTGCAGCGTGTCGAGATAGCGGCCCCCCACCACAAGTTCGATCTCGCCATCGGGTGAGGGGATCAGGTGGAGGGCGACGCAGTTCGTCTCGGCCCGGGCAGTGTCGCCTGCGATCCGCATCACGGTGTTGCTGATATTGTGCTGGGTAAGGCGCATCGCGCCGAGGCCCGCCATCAGGCCGGGGATTGTATCGGCAACAGATTTTGCCCCGTCACCATAGTCGATCAGCGCGTCCGGGGTGAAGGCTGCCGCCAGCTGCTCGGCATCGCAGCGGTCGATCCCGCGGCAATAGAGCGCGAGCGTTTCGGCAATCGCCAATCGGTCGGCCAGTTCGATCATGTCCATGTGCCGCAAGCTATCCCAAAGGAGGGCGCTGCGGGACTGCCGAAAGCGTCAGCGGCGCGGACCGCGTTTGAATTGCAGCACGTTAGCCGGAAGCTTGCGCGGCGGTGGGCGCAGGCGGTGTTCGGCCAGCGCGTATTTGAGCGCTGCGCCTACCATGGTGCCCGAAATCAGCAGGATCGCGCCCGCCCAAAACCAGTGCGCCAGGCCCAGCACCGCCTCGATCTGGCCAGTATCGGACAGCATCGCCTGCCCGCCGATCACCGCTTGTTCGGTGAACAGGTAGCTGAAGTCGCGCAGCATGCTCATCGCGCCGAGCACGCCGAGAAATTGCAGGCTGAAGCGTACAAAGCCGGGCGAGCCGCGCCATGCGACACCGGCGAGGATCGCGGCCACAAGCGGTAGCGCCCACCACCCCGTTGCAGAACGCACCCAGATTACGACGCTGAGCATGATCGCTGCCGCCGCGAGCCACAGGACCGGGCGCCACGCGCGCGGATGGGCGCTCGCCATGATAAGCCCTGCGCCGACGACGCTCGGGGCGAACGGCCCTCCGGCAGCAATCGCCGCATGGACAAAGCGCGAAGCATCGCCCGCGACCCGGCTTTCCGCCACGCCCGAACCATTGGCGAAGATCAGCAATTGTTCGAAATGCTGGCCCAGCAGCAGCGCGGTCAGGCCGTGGCCCATTTCATGAAACCATGTGGTCAGGATCGCGAAGGGGTAGATCAGGTAGGCGCCGAACGGCAGCGCGGGCAGCATGGTGACCACCAGCCCGGCGACCACCAGACGCCCAATCGCCTCACCCTGCGAACCGGGAGTGACCAGCTGCACGCCCGTCAACCCGCCGCCGCAGGGCTATCGGGCGTGTGGCCGGATGCATCTACCCTGATGGTATCATCAACCGCGGCTTGCTCGTCCTCCTCACGCTGTTCGCGCAGGATCGACCAACTGGCAAGGAACAGCCCGGCAACAAGCGGGCCGAGCACGATGCCCGAAAATCCGACCAGACTGATCCCGCCCAGCGTGGTGATGAGGATGATCCAGTCAGGGATGCCGGTGTCGCGGCCCACCAGAATGGGGCGCAGCACATTATCGGCAGAGGAGATGACGAAGAACCCCGTGATCAGCACGAACAGGCCCTGCCATGTGTCTCCAGAGACCAGCAGCCAAAGCGCCGCCGGCAGCCACACTGCGCCAGATCCGATCACCGGCACCAGTGCGAAAATCGCCATGACCACGCCGAACAACAGCGCCGAAGGCACGCCCGCGATCATCAGCGTGACCGTGCCCAGCGCGCCCTGTACCAGCGCCACCACGCCGGTGCCCTTGATGGTGGCCCGCACGATGCCGAGGAAGCGTTCCGCCAGACGGTCGGCAATGCTGCGTTCGACCGGGATTGCGCACAACACGATCCGTCCGATCCGCTCGCCATCGCGCAGCAGGAAGAACATCACGTAAAGCGCGACGCCGAACGACAGCATGAAGCCGAGCGCCCCGCTGCCGATCGAAACCGCGCGTGTCGCGATCAGTCCGGCGCTTTCGGTGAGAAGGTCCTGAACGCGTGTTTGCACTGTGGTGATGTCGGCCCACCCGCTGCGATCGACCGCTTCGCGGGCCATCTTGGGCAAGGCGGTGTAGAATGCGTCGAACAGCGCGGCCAGGTCCAATGGCTGGCTTTGCAGCGCCGTAACCAGCACGATTGCCTGCTCGATCACCATGCTCGCGATCCATCCCGCAGGAACCAGCACCAGGATGAAGATGATCAGCAGCGAAAGCCCGGCCGCAGGATTGCGCCGTCCATGCAGCCGCCGCAGCACTTTGCGATACAGCGGCTGGAACATGATCGCGGCCAGCGCCGCCCACAGCAAAGGCTGGGCAAACGGCCAGACGATCACTGTCATCAACAGGCTCACCACCGCAAGGATGATCAGGAAACTTGCCTGTTGCAGGTCCTCGGTGCGGTGGGGCTGGTTGGCCATCAGGGTCTTTCGTGAAGGATTAGACGTCGAGGTTCGCCACGTTGAGGGCATTATCCTGGATGAATTCCCGGCGTGGTTCGACAATATCGCCCATCAGGCGTGTGAAGATTTCGTCGGTCACGTCGGCATCCTCGACCTTCACCTGAAGCAGAATGCGCGCTTCGGGATCGAGCGTGGTTTCCCACAATTGCTCGGCATTCATTTCGCCGAGGCCTTTATACCGGGCAATCGCCAGCCCCTTGCGTCCGGCAGCGAAAATCGCGTCGAGAAGCTGGGTCGGGCGGCTGATCGTGCCGTCGAAGGCTGGGGCAGGCGCCGCGGCGGCTTCCTCAGCCTCGCCCGCCAGCGGATCATCGGCGGCGGGGGTGATTTCAGGGTCGGGCTCGTCTGCCACGTCGCCGGCACGCACCAGGCTAACGGGAGAGGCATAGGCATCGGCCTGTGCCGCGGCGAGGCCGTGGAGCTTGTGCGCCTCGGTGCTGGACAGAAACCGTCCTTCGATCTCGTGGACGTCGGTTACGCCGCGCCACAGGCGTTCGAACACCACCGTACCGTCTTCGCGCTGCGATGCGGTCCAGCGGGCTTCACGGTCGCCCGCGCCAAGCCGTCCGGCCGCACGCTGAAGCGCCGCTGCCAGCGCATCACCGGCCAGCCCCGGTTCAAGCGCGCCAACCAGCGCCATCTGTTCCACTATCCCGCTGTCATAACGACGCGGCACGAAGGCGAGCAGGTTTTTCAAGCGTAGCGCGCCGTCTACAAGCGCGCGCAGATCCACACCGCCGCGCGCGCCGCCTTGCGTTTCCAGCACCCGGCCTTGCAGCCCGGCATCCACCAGATAGCGGTCCAGCGCTGCCTGATCCTTGAGATACACCTCGCTGCGGCCCTTCGACACCTTGAACAGCGGCGGCTGGGCGATGAACAGGTGCCCGGCGCGGATGATGTCAGGCATCTGGCGGTGGAAGAAGGTCAGCAACAGCGTGCGGATGTGCGCGCCGTCCACGTCAGCGTCAGTCATGATGACGATCTTGTGGTAGCGCAGCTTTTCCAGATTGAATTCGTCGCGGATGCCGGTGCCCATCGCCTGGATCAGCGTGCCGACTTCCTTGGAGCTGATGATCCGGTCAAACCGCGCGCGTTCTACGTTCAGGATCTTGCCCTTCAGCGGCAGGATTGCCTGCGTCTTGCGGTCACGCCCCTGCTTGGCCGATCCGCCTGCGGAGTCGCCTTCGACCAGGAACAGTTCGGACTTGGCGGGATCGCGTTCCTGGCAATCGGCCAGCTTGCCGGGCAGGCTGGCGACGCTCATCGCGCCCTTGCGGCTCATTTCGCGGGCCCGGCGCGCGGCTTCGCGGGCGGCGGCGGCGTCGATCACCTTCTGGATGATCGATTTCGCATCATTTGGGTTTTCCTCAAGCCATTCGCTCATTTTGTCGCTCATCAGCGATTCGAGCGGCGAGCGAACTTCCGAGGACACCAGCTTGTCCTTGGTCTGGCTGGAGAATTTCGGGTCAGGCAGCTTGACGCTGACGATGGCGGTCAGGCCTTCGCGCATATCCTCGCCCGAAAGGCTGACCTTCTCCTTCTTCAGCATCCCTGAACGTTCAGCATAGTTGTTCAGCGTGCGGGTCAGCGCGGTGCGGAAGGCGGCCAAATGCGTGCCCCCGTCGCGCTGCGGGATGTTGTTCGTGAAGGCGAGCACGTTCTCGTAATAGGAATCGTTCCATTCCAGCGCGACATCGATCCCGATCCCGTCCTTTTCAGCCGAAACCGAAATCGGTTCGGGGATCAGCGGCTGCTTGTTGCGATCGAGATACTTCACGAAGGCACCGATTCCGCCTTCGTAATAAAGGTCATGCTCCAGCACGTCTTCGTGCCGCTTGTCGCGCAGCTTGATGCGGACGCCCGAGTTCAGGAAGGCCAACTCGCGATAGCGATGTTCCAGCTTTTCGAAATCGAAATCGGTGACGTTCTTGAACGTGTCGTGGCTGGCTTTGAAGGTGACGCGAGTACCCTTCTTGAAGCCGTTCGCGTCGGCATTGCCATCAACCTTGGGCGCATCGCCCTTCACTTCGAGCGGGGCGACGGCATCGCCGTGGGCAAAGCGCATCCAATGCTCCTTGCCCTCGCGCCAGATAGTCAACTCAAGCCATTCGGACAGCGCGTTGACCACGGAAACGCCGACACCGTGCAAGCCGCCGGACACCTTGTAGGCGTTGTCGTCCGAGGTGTTTTCGAATTTTCCGCCCGCGTGCAGCTGGGTCATGATGACTTCGGCGGCGGACACGCCTTCTTCGGTGTGCATTCCGGTCGGGATGCCGCGCCCGTTATCTTCCACAGAAACAGAACCATCAGGGTTCAATTCGATCAGAACGAGGTCGCAATGGCCTGCCAATGCCTCATCGATGGCGTTGTCGCTGACCTCGAACACCATGTGATGCAGGCCCGATCCGTCATCGGTATCGCCGATATACATGCCGGGCCGCTTGCGCACCGCGTCCAGGCCTTTGAGAACCTTGATGGAATCGGCGCCGTATTCGCCCATCTGGCGAACTTTTTCGGGGAGGCCTTCGGGAGTTTGTGCAGTGGTGTCGTTCATGCCCATCATATAGGCGCTGCGCTACGGAAACCCAACTGCGCAGCGGCCGCAAGCGGGGCTTTTCCACGAAAGTTCAGGGATGTCCCATGCCGGGCTCAGAAGGCGGGGCGGAAATGCACCTTGCCGCGCCACATGGTGGCATCGAACAGCGGCATCATTCCGGCGCGGGTGGCTTCGTCAAACTGAGTCACATGGCAGGCCGCGGCGGCCTTGGCAGCATCGAGATCGGCGGGTGTGTAAAGGATGGTTTCGGTCAGCAGGGCAGGGTCAGTAGTGCCCCAGTCTTTCATCTCTGCGACCGGCGGCACGCTGCCTGCGGGAATGCCGACATAGAGCAATCTGGGCCGCGCCTCATGGGGAATGGCCTGCACGATCTGCGTCGTCAGCGCGCTCACCAGCCGGTGATCGGCGTGGCCATAACCGCCGTCCGGACCCCAGGTCAGAACAGAGTCGGTCTCGCCGATGTGATCGACCAATGCAGCTGCCAGTGAGCCATCGCGAACATGGTCGGCAAGCCTGCCATCGCCAAAGCCGAGATTGGCCACCTCTGTCACGCCCAGCGCGCGTCCGGCGCATTGCGCCTCGCCGCGGCGGATGTCGGCCAGCGCTTCGCCCTTGGTCATCCCTGACACGCCCGGCCCGGCATCGCCCGGCGTGGCGTGGATGATGCTGACGAAACGACCTTCGCGCGCCAGAGCCGCGATGGCCGGTGCCATCGGCAATTCATCGTCGGGATGGGCCAGCACGATCACCACGCTTTCAAGCTCGGCAGATTTCACCTCCGCTTGCGTTGCCGGAGCCAGCGCCAGTGTGGCGAATGCGATCAAGGCTGCGTTGCGGATCATGTCCCTCTCCCTTGTTCGCCTTTCTGCCACTGGTGCGCGCCGCTTCGCAAACCCTTTGCGCACACGCCCCGCCTGATTATGCATAGGCCCATGAACACCGAAATGATGACCGCCCGCCTCGCCGAACCCTTCGGCAGCTTCCCCGACATCCTGATGGAATGGTCGCGCATCAAGGGCGATGACCTCGCCCTCGTCGACGAACATCGCGCGGTTTACTGGGCGGAACTGGTCGGGCTGGTTGAACGGCTGGCGGCGCGGCTGGTGGAGACAGGGTTGCAACGCGGGCAATCGGTGGCGATCCTTGGCACCTCGACGGTGGAATATGCACTGGTGTTCCTCGCCGCGATGCGTGCAGGCGGGGTGGCCGCGCCGCTGACCACCAGCGCCTCGCCCGAACAGCTTGAAGGGATGGCCAGGGATTCGGGCGCGATCCACCTGTTCATCGACGCGGCCAAGGCGGCTGAACTGGGGCCGGACTTCATGTCCGGCCTGATCCGAGTGCCACTGGAGAGCATCGACCAGTGGATGGCCCCTCCCGGATCGCGGGCGCCGGCCTTCGTGCCCGAGCCCAAAGACCCGTTCAACATCATCTATTCCAGCGGCACCACCGGCATCCCCAAGGGCATTGTCCATTCGCATCAGATGCGCTGGCGGCAATTCGCCTCGACCGCGCTGAGCTACCTTGGTGCCGGGCTGGAGGTGCGCTCGCTCGCTTCGACGCCGCTCTATTCCAACACCACGATGGTTGCCTTCCTGCCCGTGCTGCTGGCGGGCGGCTGCGTGCGGGTGATGGGCAAGTTCGATTGCGCCAAGTGGCTCGGCTTTGCGCAAGGCGACCGCACCACCATCACCATGCTGGTGCCGGTGCAGTACCAGCGGCTGATGGACTTTGCAGACTTCGACACCTTCGATCTGTCGCCGCTGAAGCTGAAATACTGCACCTCCGCGCCGTTTTCCGCCGAGTTGAAGCGCGAAGTCCTCAAACGGATGCCGGGCGGGCTGATCGAGATCTATTCGATGACCGAAGGCGGTGTCGTCTGCCTGCTGCCGTGTCACGAATTCCCCGACAAGCTCCACACCGTCGGCAGGCCTGCGCCGGGCAGTGAATTGAAGGTGCTGGACGATGACGACCGCGAAGTGCCGCCCGGCACGCCCGGCAACATGGTCGGCCGCAGTCTCACCATGATGAGCGGCTACAAGAACCGCCCCGACAAGACCGCCGAGGCCCAATGGATCGACCCGGCCACGGATGAGGCGTGGATGCGGATGGGCGATATCGGGCGGGTGGATGCGGAAGGCTTCGTCGAGCTTGTCGGCCGTGCCAAGGACATGATCATCTCGGGCGGGTTCAACATCTATCCCAGCGATCTGGAGGCTGAACTGCTCAAGGAGGCGGGCGTTGCCGAGGCTGCGGTTGTGGGCGTGCCGTCACGTGCATGGGGGGAAACCCCGGTCGGCTTCGTGGTGCTGAAGGAGGGCGGCGATTGCGACGCCATCCTTGCTGCGGTCAATGCGCGTCTAGGCAAGACGCAGCGTCTTTCGGCGCTTCACCCGATCGACGAAATGCCCCGAAGCCATATCGGCAAGCTGCTAAAGACCGAGCTTCGCACGTCGGCAGAGCGGATGGGCGCCGCCGAGTAGGACGCCAGAAACAGCTCGGCCCGGCTCCTCTGACGAAGAGCCGGGCCGTACATGGCTTTCGCTATGTCGCTGGCGCGACACGAAAATCCGAGGTGAAGCCCTCAGACGATGAACGTGTTGAACGCGGCGCCGCTGCTGAAAACGGCGAGGAGTAAGGCAATAGCCTTCTCGTTGATCATACGCATGGATGTATTCCCTGTTTTTGTTGTGTTTGGGAAGCCCGGGCGACCAAGGGGGGAGAGAGGGGATCGCCCAGGCTTCATGCATCATATACAAAGCTGCGCGTAATTTTCAATCTCTAAAAGGAATGAAAATAATTCATCACGGCAATCGAAAAACCCAATCGTCAGGCGGTCTTGCGATTGGTGAAGCGGCCAGCTTGAGACGCGGCCACCTGTTCAGGGGGGGAGGGCGGTGGCCGCGTCTCTTTCGCTGCATGTTCGGCGCTGGGGCCGAACGATGTCAGGTCAGAGGGGCCAGCGAGGGGGGAGAGCCGGCCACTTCTGCCTGCCAAGCAGGCGGGCAATCCAGGCCGTGTTCGGCTTTGATTGCCAGGCGATTCAATCCTTGCGGATATGCCGGATCGGAGAGGAAGTCCGGCGCCTGATCGCTTGGAGATCAAGTGGTGCCCGACACCTCTGAATTCAAGTGCGAAAACGCTAAGTTAAGTTGCGGCTATTGCAACAAAGCGGCCGCCGAATCGCTTCGGCAGCCGCCTGACTTCATTTCTTGCAGTTGCTCAATTGGCAGCGACGATCCGACCGCTACGAGCCTGCAGCGCGGCCACGCGTTCGACCTCTGCCAAGGCAATGGTGCGCGCTTCGGTCACGCACTTGCTGTCAACCGATGTGCGGCCATAGCTGTACCGGGCTGCCGCTTCGAGCGCGCAGGCCTTGCGCAGACGGGCGTCGATGCGCGCTTCGAGTGCGGCGCGGCCTTCCGTGGTCGCTACGTCGGCATCGGCAAAGGCGATGCGCACAGTCACAGTTTCTTCGGCGGTGGCTGCAACAGCAGGGGCAGCAACGGCGGCGAGAGCAATCAGGGGGAAAAGGAAGCGCATGGAGGATACTCCGCATGGATGAGAGAGGATTTCACAGAAGCTTGATGCCGCTGACCGGCATTCGGTTGCTGTTTGAAACTCTGGTGCAGCGCACAAGACTTATGTGCAAATGCGAAGAGCGCCAGATTGGTTCCAAAGATTGCAACATCTTCTTAGCGAATTAACGGGAAATCATTGTATTATAAGGGCTGATTTCATGCTGCGGTGCAAAATCACCGGTGCGGATTACCGCGATGCTGGACAGCGGGGGGGCTGCTTCGTAATCCGCCACCATGAACGCGCACCCATCAAGCCCCGCCACGGGCGATTCTGCAGTCCCCGAATCGATTTTGATCGTCGATTTCGGCAGCCAAGTGACCCAGTTGATCGCCCGCCGGGTGCGCGAAGCAGGCGTCTATTCCGAAATCGCCCCGTTCACACAAGCTGAAGCCGCGTTCCAACGGATGAAGCCCAAAGGCATCATCCTGTCCGGTTCCCCCGCCAGCGTGCCCGAAGACGGCAGCCCGCGCGCGCCGCAACTGCTTTTCGATGCAGGTCTGCCGATCCTGGGCATCTGTTACGGGCAGCAGGTCATGACCCACCAATTGGGCGGCGAAGTCAGGCCAGGGCACGAAACCGGCGAGGGTGGCGAATTTGGCCGCGCCTTCCTCACAGTGACGGGCGAATGCGCTCTGTTTGACGGGTTGTGGGACGTGGGGACGCGCCATCAGGTGTGGATGAGCCACGGTGACAAGGTCACCCAGTTCGCGCCCGGTTTTGATATCGTCGCCACCTCCGACGGTGCGCCCTTTGCCGTCATCGCTGATGAATCGCGGCGGTTCTATGGCACGCAGTTCCACCCTGAAGTGGTCCACACGCCTGACGGCGGCAAGCTGATCGCGAACTTCGTGCGCCATGTCTGCGGCCTCAAAGGCGACTGGACGATGGCCGAATTCCGCAAGACCAAGATCGCCGAAATCCGCGCGCAGGTGGGTGACAAGCGGGTGATTTGCGGCCTTTCGGGCGGGGTCGATTCGGCGGTTGCAGCGGTGCTGATCCATGAAGCGATCGGCGACCAGTTGACCTGCGTGTTCGTCGATCATGGTTTGATGCGCATGAACGAGGCTGAGCAGGTCGTGACCCTGTTCCGCGATCACTACAACATCCCGCTGGTGCACGTGGAGGCGGAGGAACTGTTCCTTGGCGGGCTGGCCGGCCTCACCGATCCCGAAGCCAAGCGCAAGTTCATCGGCAAGACATTCATCGACGTGTTCGAGATCGAGGCGAACAAGGTCGGCGGGGCGGAGTTCCTCGCACAAGGCACGCTTTACCCCGACGTGATCGAGAGCGTCAGCTTCACCGGCGGGCCTTCGGTCACGATCAAAAGCCATCACAATGTCGGCGGCTTGCCGGAACGCATGAACATGGCGCTGGTCGAACCCTTGCGCGAATTGTTCAAGGATGAAGTGCGCGATCTGGGCCGCGAACTGGGCTTGCCTGATGCCTTCGTCGGTCGTCACCCCTTCCCCGGGCCGGGCCTTGCGATCCGCATCCCCGGCGAGGTGACAAAGGAACGCTGCGACATCCTGCGCAAGGCGGACGCGATCTACCTTGAGGAAATCCGCAACGCGGGCCTTTATGATGCAATCTGGCAGGCCTTTGCGGTCCTGCTGCCGGTCAAGACCGTGGGCGTGATGGGCGATAGTCGCACCTATGATTCGGTCTGTGCCCTTCGCGCTGTTACGTCGACCGACGGGATGACCGCAGACGTCTTCCCCTATGACGCCGGCTTCCTGACCCGCGTGTCGACCCGCATCGTCAACGAAGTGAAGGGCATCAACCGTGTGGTTTACGATTACACATCGAAGCCGCCGGGCACCATCGAGTGGGAAT
>JBEQBX010000091.1:0-11825 GCA_041639595.1 Porphyrobacter sp. | reverse complement strand
GACGCACATCCTCGCTGATGAAGCGGGGAAGCGCCACCACCATCACGATCCCGCCATTTTGCGGCAGGCGGGCCAGCACCGAATCCGGCACGTTGCGCGCATGGCCATTGACAGCCCGTGCGCCAGAGTGGCTGAAGATCACCGGTGCGCGGGCCACATCCAGCGCGTCCATCATCGTCGCTTCGCTGACATGGCTGAGATCGACCAGCATCCCCAGCCGGTTCATCTCGCGCACCACGTCCATGCCGAACGCCGAAAGCCCGTCATGCGTCGGCGCGTCCGTCGCGGCATCGGCCCACGGGATATTGCTGTTATGTGTGAGCGTCATATAGCGCGCGCCCAGCGCGTGGAGCTGGCGCAGCACGGCAAGGCTCGATCCGATCGAATGGCCGCCTTCCATGCCCAGCAGCGAAGCGACACGCCCATCGGCCATCGCGCGCTCGACCTGATCGGCGGTCGTGGCAAAGCGCAGGCCTTCGGGGTAACGCATGATCAGCCGTTTGGTGACATCGATCTGCTCGATCACCTCCTGCACCGCTTCAGCCTCGTCGGGGTTGGAGGGGACATAGACCGACCAGAATTGCGCGCCCACCTTGCCCTGCTTCAGGCGCGCCAGATCGGTGTGGAGCGGGCGGCCTTCGGGATGGCCCTCGCCAGTATCGGTGGTGTCCTCGAAATCAAAGGCGTTGATCTGGTTCTTGTTCCGGTCCCGCAACTGGTTGGGGACGTCATTATGCCCGTCGAACACGGGCGCAGCTTCCAGCGCGGCATTGGCAGTCGCGGTGGCCTGTTCATCAGTAATCCGCTGGGCAGAGGCAGGCGCGGACAGCATCAGGGCTGCTGCCATTGCAAGGCAAGAGGGCGCGGAGAGTTGCATGGGGTAGGCTCCCGAAGCTAGAGCGCGCAGGAATGCGGGCAAGGACACAGGGTATGGATAGCGCAGGCGCACTGATCGGACAATTGGGCCTCGCGGCCCATCCCGAAGGCGGATGGTACAGGGAAACGTGGAGAGGTGAAGCGGGACCCGACGGCCGCGCCAGCGGCACCGCGATCATCTTCCTGCTGCGCGCGGGCGAGGCTTCGCACTGGCACACCGTCGATGCTGCCGAACTGTGGCTGTGGCAGGCGGGCGATCCGCTCGAACTGCGCCTTGCGGGCAGCGATGAAGGCCCGGCGCGCTCGGTCATCCTTGGCAGCGATGTGGCTGCGGAGCAGCAGTTGCAGGGGCTGGTCGCTCCGCACGAATGGCAGGCGGCGCGCAGCTTCGGGCAGCCGGTGCACGGATACAGCGTCGTTTCCTGCGTGGTGGTGCCGGGGTTCGATTTTGCAGGCTTCACCCTCGCCGCGCCCGGTTGGGAGCCGGGAACCGGAGCGCGCGCGTGATCCGCGCTGCGCTGCGCTGGGTGCTGGCGGTCTTCTACTTGCTGGCAGGCGCAATTCACCTCGCCCGTCCTGCCCCCTTCCTCACCATCATGCCCGCATGGGTGCCCGCCCACTTCGCGATGGACATGGCGCGCTCTGAGGGAGGGCTGGGTCCTGCCTATCACGTGCCGCGCATGATCGCGCAGCCGGTGATCATCTGGCTCGCGCTGTGGGTGGGTGAGTGCCTGCCGCTGCGCCGCAATCACGCCGTACCATGACGCAAAAACGGCGCGGACCCTTCCGGATCGCGCGCCGCTGATGCTTCAAGGCTGAAGGCCGCCCTGGGGCGACCGCCAGACTTACTTGAGGTGCTTCGAGACCGCTGCGGTCATCTTGAACATCGAGATCTGGTCCTTGCCGATCACGGCGCCAAGCTTGGCATCCGGATTGATCTGACGCTTGTCCTTGGTGTCCTGCAGGTTGTTTGCCTTGATGTATTCCCACACCTTCGAGGTAACCTGGGCGCGGGTCATCGGGCCTTTGCCGATTACGGCTTCGAGGTCACCCGAAAGCGTCACCGGCTTCTGCAATGCGTTGGTCGTGCCAGCCATCATCTACTCCCTTATGTCTGTGGCAGGTTGATCAAAAATCAACATCGTCAAAGTCCGCATCATCCTCCCCGCCGCCCGTGAAGGTGGCGTGGAGCACTGCGCAGGCCGTAATGGTCCCTTGCAATGATGCGAGCAGTTCCGCTCGTCCTGCGCCGGGCATCAGCACCAGCGGCAGGTCGGTCGCGAACAGTTGGAACAGGTAATGGCGTGTCTCACCCTCAGGCGGGGCGGGCAGCAGCCATTCGGAATTGCCGACAGCATTCTTGCCGGTGCGCGGCGGCACTTCGCCTTCGAGCAGTTTGCCGCGTTGTCCTGCAAGGCCCCAGACGAGCCAGTGGCACGCCGGTTCGCCCCCCGATGCCGAGGCGTCTTCAACCACCAGCACCAGTTCCTGCGATCCCGGGGGCGGCGCGCTCCATTCAAGCGGCGGGGCTACGGCGTCTTCTTCGGCTGCGGTGAAGCTTGGATCAAGCTCATCCCCGCCGCGAAACGCGGGGCTGGTGAGCGCAAAACCGCCGCGCGCCAGAGTCTGCGCCGAACCAAGCTTCGCGATGGCGAGGCCGGGATGACGCGCGGGCGCGGGCACGGAAGGTGCAAGCCAGACAGGAAAATCAGTCATGATTCTTTCGCTTCATTGGCCTCGTGCTAGGCTCTTCGAAGGGCCTAGACGAGACTTGGTCAGGCGGTTTTTCCCGGTTTCTGAGGAAAACCCTGCAAATGCAGGCAAAAAGATCACGGTTTTTGCGAAAAATCGGCTTCCTTTGGCCGCAGCGTCCTTGCTCTTGCCTGTGCGCCATTGCATCCCGGCCCTACCGGGCGCGCATGTGACTCGCCCGCGGCCCGTCGGAGTTGCCCCGCCCAATGAAGCTTGCCCGTACTGCTTTGAGCCTTGTTCTGGCCGTTCAGCTTGCCGCTTGTGGTGGCGGCGGTTCATCTTCAACCCCGCCGCCCTCAGGCGGCGGTGGCGGCACGCCAACGCCCGGACCCACCCCACCATCTTCAGCCTGTTCAGTGCGTGCGCAGCAGGACTTCGCAGATCAGGTGCTGAACGAATGGTATCTGTTCCCGGACCTGCTGGCCGCCGCCAACCCGGCATCGTTCACCAATGTCGACGATTACCTTGATGCCCGGGTTGCGCCGGCTCGCGCCCAGAACCGCGACAGGTTCTTCACCTTCGCAACCTCCATCGCCGAGGAGAATGCGCTGATCAGCTCAGGCGCATCGGCCGGGTTCGGCATCCGCCTGAACTACGACACGGCAGCCGGGCGGCTGTTCGTCGTCGAAGCGTACGAAAACGCTCCCGGGTTCAGCGCCGGGCTGGACCGCGGCGCTGAAATCACTGCCATCGGCACCACCAGCGCCAATTTGCAGACCGTCTCCAGCCTGTTTGCAAGTGGCGGAGGGCAGGCTGTCGCCAACGCGCTCGGTCCGTCCACGGCGGGCACTGCGCGGGTGCTGCGCTTCGTCCAGCCGGGCGGCGCGGTAATTGAACGCAGCATCACCAAAGCCGACTTCGCGCTCAACCCGATTTCCGATAGATATGGCGCGCTTATCCTCAATGATGGGGGGCGCAGGGTCGGTTACCTGAATTACCGCACCTTCGTCATCGCCGGGTCCGACCGCCAGCTTGCCAATGCGTTCCAGAATTTCGCCAATCAGGGGGTGACCGATTTCATCATCGACCTGAGATATAACGGCGGTGGGTTGGTGCGGAATGCAGAGCTGATGGGCGATCTGCTGCGCGACGGCCGCAGCGGGCAAGTGTTCAGCCGCACCATTCTGCGGCCGAGCAAAGCGAACCTCAACGAAACCGATCCGTTTGATGACACCGCGCGCTTCTTCCGACAGGCGACCAACGACCTCGGTCCGGCGGAAGCTCTGCCGCGCGCCAGAGTGAACAAGATCGCTTTCATCACCACCAGCGCCAGCGCATCCGCCAGCGAGTTGGTGCCCAATTCGATGCTCCCCTACCTCGGCAACAACATGGCACTGGTGGGAAGCAATTCCTTCGGCAAGCCAGTGGGACAGCAGGGCTTTGATCTGGCCGCCTGCGATCTGCGCATCCGGGCGGTCGTGTTCCAGACCGTGAACGCCAACAACCAGGGCGAATATTACAGAGGCCTTGCCAGCGTGATCCCCAACACCTGCCGCGCGGGCGACGATATCACGCGCCCACTGGGCGATCCGCGCGAAGCCTCGATTGCGGCGGCGCTCGACTTCATTGGCGGACGATCATGCACTGCAATCACCGCCAGCGCCGCTGCCAGCACCGCGGGCGGGTTGGACGAGGCTCAAAGCGCGCGCCAGGGCCTTGAATTGCCCGATCGCGTGCCGCTCCAGCCGCGCCGGCCTACGCCAGCGCAGCACGAATTGCCGGGACTGTTCTGACGCGGCCTTACAGGCCTTCGGGTACTGTTTCGAAGGCCGGCAGATCGCCAAGGTCGACCCAATCCTGCTTGCTCTTGGCATAGCAGTGGAAGGCGGGCTTCAGGATGCTGGTATCATCCAGCGTACCGGCCTTGATGAACATGATGCCCGGCGGGCTGTCGACGCGGGTGAAGACCGGCGATCCGCATGACGGGCAGAACTGCCGCTGCACGGTCGCGCCGCTATCGCCGGTATCGTTGTAGGTGGTCAGCGCTCCCACGAATGACACAGCTGTGTCCGGCACGCCGATGATGACGGATAGTGCGCTGCCCGCCTGCCGCTGACAGTTCTTGCAATGGCAGGTGACGCACAGAAGTGGCTCGGATTGGCAGGTGTAACGCACCTTGCCGCACAGGCAGCCTCCGGTGATGGTCATGCTATCTCCCCGTATCGAAGCGCGTCAGGGCGCGGGATCGCCGCTGAACGGCTGGCCAGTGGTATAGCCGCAGCCTTTGAATGTCTCCCCGCCCAAAGCGATAGTGGCGACGAAGGGGAAGCGGCGGTCGCTCATCCCGTCGCTGCATTCGCCCGGCGTGAGCGTGGCAGTGAGCGGCTGACCGCCCACTGTGCCGGTGAAGCCGAGCCCGTTGTTCCCGGCAAACCGGGTCGCGGCAAAGCGCGTACCGGGCTGGTTGTCAGGCGTGGCCCACACCCCCTCGCCCGCTTCGATCCGCAGGTTCCAGAACGGTTCCGTCCCGGTCAGCGTGACGACCTCTTGCGGATCAACGGCATCAAAGGTCTTGCCCTCGGGGTCGATGCCGTCATTCTGGCCGGGCGTACAAGCGGCAACAAACAGCATCGCGGCAAGTATGGGAATGCGGCGCATCATGGAGTTCTCCTGTCGATCAGCCGCACCGATAGGCCGGAACCAGACCTGCGCCAAGGCATTGCCCCGCCATGGACCTCTCCCCCAACCGCGCGGCTGCAATAGCCCGCCTCGCCTGGTTTGTCCCTGCTGCCGGCCTTCACTATGCCGAAACCCGCAATGCCGATGATGGGCCTGCCCGGGGCGGGCGGAGCAATGTGTCACAGCTTTCGCCGTGGCTTCATGCGGGACTGATCAGAGAGGCCGAGGTGCTGGAAGCGGTGCTATCCCGACATGGACAGCGAGCGGCGGAGAAGTTCATCGCCGAGGTGTTCTGGCGGATCTACTTCAAGGGCTATCTGGAACAACGTCCAGCAATCTGGGACGATTACCGCACGGGCCGCGATGCAGCGCTCGCCGCGCTTGACAGCAATGCTGGGCTGCGCACCGCCTATGGACAAGCGGTGGAAGGTCGCACCGGGATCGAGGCCTTCGACGTGTGGACGCGCGAATTGGCCGACACCGGCTATCTCCACAACCATGCACGGATGTGGTTTGCAAGCATCTGGATCTTCACGCTTAAGCTTGACTGGCGGCTGGGGGCGGACCTGTTCCTGCGGCACCTGATGGACGGCGATGCGGCGTCGAACACGCTGTCGTGGCGCTGGGTTGCGGGGCTGCACACAAGCGGGAAGCACTATCTCGCCCGTGCGGATAACATCGCTCGGTATACAGCGGGGCGCCCACAAGGCCCGCTAGCCGCGGATGGCCTTGCCGATGCGGCGGAGCCTTTGGCGGAGGCACACGAATACGGGCGGCAGAAGCTCGATCTGCCCGACCCTGTAAGCGCATCAGACCTTACCGCACCCTTTGCACTGCTGCTGCACGACGAAGCCGCGCATCACGCGCCGCTCACTTTGCCCGCTCGCCCTGTGCTGGTGATCGGGGCGGAACGCGCTGATGCCCGCTCACCCGCCGCACTCGGCCTCCACGCCCGCAGCTTTGCCCAAGGGGCGATCGCGAGCGGGACGGCCGAAGCCGCCGCCGCATTCAATTGCCCCGCAGTGGAGTGGCGCGCTGGCGAGCCGCTCGCGCGGTTGCTCAACGAGGCGGGTGTTAAGCGGATTGCGACCCCATATCTGCCCGCCGGGTGGACCCGCGACGCGCTCTGGCCCGATCTCGCCCCGCTTGTTGCCGAGGGGCGGGTAACCAGCTTGCTCGGTGATCTTGACCGCGCCACCTGGCCTCATGCCAAGGCCGGCTTCTTCGGCGTCGCCAAGGCCATCGATGGCCTGCTGGCTGAATGCGGGATCGGCCGCGACGCGTGACGCTCTCAACCGGGCATTAACCGCAGCGCGTTAGTGTCACCCGCTGTCATTCACTGCCCGAGATTCTCACGCGCCATGCTTTACCCCAATCGTATCCAGGCCGTGCTGATGTTCGACCGGTCCGTTTCCGATCTCGATGCGATCATGCGCGACTTCACCCGGATCGAGGGGATGCGGAGCGGGGCGCAGTTCAACGCCCCGGAAATAAACCCCGGCCATTTCTACCGCCTTTACAGCGCGGCCGAAGAACTGATGGTGACCATGGAATACCTTGCGCAACCGCCGGTTGCCGCAGTGTTCAAGCCCGCGCTGTCATCGCCCTTCACCGGTATCGCCACCCCGGACATCCGGGACCGGATCGCACGCAGCTATAACCACATCCTGCTGGAAGTTTCGCACGGCGTGTTGGGCGGGGTCGAGGACGATCCGAAGATTGCCGCAATGTTCGATGCTATTGGCCGTCCCCGGTCCGGCGCAACGCAGGCGGAATTCGAACGAAGGCTTGCCGTGCTTGCACTGATGGCCCGGATCGCAACCGAATACGCCATGCCGCTGGCCGTGCACTGGACCCAGTCCGACATGCTGCTGCACGGCGAGGCTTTCGATGGTCTTGCCACGAGCAGTGAAGCGCCGGGGCCGGTGCACATTCACCCTTACCTGTTTGGCCCCCGTACTGCGGCGGGCGACGATGCGCTGGTCGGCATCCGCACCTTCGGTGCGCGCCACTGGTTGGGGCGCGAGATCCTGATCCAGCCAAGCGTGTTGCCGTGGGCTGCCAATTACGAGACGATCTTCGCCTTCCTGCGCATCGCGACAATGCCTAATGGCTATGTCATCCCTGATGGCGACACCTTTGGACCGGAAGACCGCAGCCTGTCATATCGGGTGCTGCATCACGATACCGGCGCGGACATCAGCTATGACCGCGATGGCAGCGAGACCGCTGACATGCCGCTTTACGAACTTGTCCCACTGAAACACCTCGCCCACGGCTTTGTCGCGCCCGACCATGTGCCGGAAGCCAACGTCTTCAACGAGCGCGCCTTCCCCGCTGGCGTTGTGCCCGGCGAGCAGAACGACCGGATGACGCTGGCCAACGAATGGAACGAGAAGCGTAAACTGGCAGAAGGAATCGGGGGGCGCTTCGAAGTTCGCAAGGCTGGCGAGGTCCCGCCTGCGCCGCCAACGGAGCCGCCGCCCGTCACAATAATCGCGCCCACAGCCAGCCATCCCGGCCTGCCGAGCGCCACTGGCCGCGGGCTGCGCGCCCGGGTGTTTGGGCGCAAGGGGCTGTAACGCCGCTTACGCCCGCCGGTTTACCGGTCAGATCTGTTTGTCGGGCGATGGGTCACGGCGATGGCGCTCAGCCTTGCCGAAGATCCGCTCCAGCCTCTCCGCCATCGTGTTGGCTGCAATCCGCGCTGCCGCGTCGACATCTGCCGCCTTGCCGGTCACGCCGATCGGGCGACCGCCGCGCGGACGCGCTTCGATGGTGCAATGCTTGTCATCGGCGCCGTGTTTTCGCCCGTTGACATCAGAGACATGGACTTCGAGCCGCGTCACCCGATCCGCGAACCGTTCCAACCGCTGGCGCACCTGCGCCTCGATCCGGGTGGCGACCTCGTCAGTGCCCATCACCGAGCTATCGGTGTTGAACTGGAACTGCATGGTGTTCATGGCTGTCTCTCCTTGGCTTCAGTGTCCTGTTGCCCAAAGAGAATATGGGGTGCGCCGCCCCGGCTTTCCAGCCGAATCCGGCGAAGCGTTCAGGAGAGCAGGCTCTCCGCCGCGCGCCGTTCTGCGCGGGCCACATCGGCCTTCCCGCGTTCTTCAATAGTCTTGCGCGCCTGTTCGGCGAGCCCCCGCCAGGTCTTTTCGGAACGCAGCTCGCGCTCTCGCACGTTCTCCAGGGTCGCCTTGGTGGCGAGTGCGGCAGCTTCGTCGGCACGCTCGCAATAGAATTCGTAAGTCTGAGCCATCGTGTGTCCTGCCATGGGAGGGGGGTAGGCGGGATTCGGTAGTCTGGGTGGCGGGCGGAACGCAGTGATGCGTCCCGCCCCCCGGTATGCAATCAGGCAGCCGAAAGGTTCACGGCGCTTTCCTTGCCATTACGGCCGCGCTCGAGTTCGAAGCTCAGACGCTGGTCCTTTTCGAGGCTGTTCATGCCCGCTGCCTGCACGGCAGTGATGTGAACGAAGCTGTCCGACGAACCATCGTCAGGCTGAATGAAGCCGTAGCCCTTGTCGGTGTTGAAGAACTTTACGGTTCCGGTCTTGGTGCTCATGGGATGTTCCTTTCAAGAACAACAATTTGCCTGCCAGCAACATGCCAGCAGGATAGTGCGTTATCGTCCGATGAAAGGAAGTCGTCGTCTGGTTTACGCCGGGGCCGGAGGTTGAAACCGATGGCAAGCGGCGGAGCGCAAATTTCGAAGTCCGTCGCAAATTTCGACGTCAGCGGGGATTATGTAGCACAGCTTTGCCCGATCACCTAATCCCGGCCCGGACACCGCCCGAAAGCGGCTGGCCGAAGTTTACAAAGTTTACACCGTGTAAACTTCACTCTTTCCACCCAGCATCCTGTAATGCCTTAATTAATTCGTCATCCGATGGCTGGGACGAACACGGGGTGCCGGGAAAAACCGCGGACCCGCCCAGCCCGTCGAATTCGCCCGGATCATGCGGCAACAACGCCCCGGTGGTGACCGGATCGCCGTTTTCGACTCTGGCCAGCAGGCTTTCGAAATCGCGGGCGTGGCGTTCGGCCATCGGGCCAAGTCGCCCGAAGGCAGGATTGCCGCCCATCGTCGAACTGCGCAGCAATGCAACGGTCAGGCTTTCATCGAACTGGCGGTAGGAACCCACCTGTTCGCCCTTGTAGAACACCGGCCGCTCCACCCCGTTTAACGCACGGTCGAGCGCGGCATGGGCCAGCACATCGAAGGAATGGTGAAACGCCACCTCCCACGCCAGATCGAACGGCTGCCCTTTCAACCGCGATCTGAGCCGGTACGCCGCCGTCCGGCTCATCCCCACCGACTTTGCAGCTTCGGCGACCGAATGCGTGGCCGACAGCGCGCGCAGGAATGCGGCCTGCCGGTCCAGGCTCCAGCCATCATGGCGGGGGGATTTGTCGCAGGGGCCAGCGGCCGGGGCGACGGAGCGCAGCCGGCGGGCGGCGCGGGGCGAGCGGGGGGTCTGGGCGCGGGTCATCGCGGGAGGATGACGCGCAGGCACCGAGTAGGAAAGGGTGCGGCAGCCCGATGGACCACCGCACCCTTCCCCCCCCTGCTTGGCCGGGGATGGTTACGGGCGGCGCGTGTCGCCGGTGCGCGTTTCGTCGCGGCGTTCGTTCAGGCCCTGCTCGTTCAGACCCTGCTGGTTCTGGCCGCGCGGGTTGCCGTGCTGCTTGTCATCAAGGTTTTCAAGATTGCGGGGATCGGCTTCCAGCGGCTGGAACACGCTGCCCCCGCCCGGCGCCGACTGGCTTTCGCGGATCGCATCGCCGTGCTGGGTCGGCAATCCCTGACGGCTGACCCCGTGGCTTTCGCCAGAGGCATTTTCCGCGCCCTGATCCATGCCAAAATCGGCGCTGTCGCGGCGCTGGCGATCCTCGTCCGATCCCATGCGGAGCGGCTGATAGGTGCTGCCTTCATGCGGGGTGGCGGTCATGTTGCCCTTGTCGTCGAGCGCATTGTCCGCATCCACACCGGGGCGGCGCGCCGCTTCCTGATTGGCGCGGTTGCGCGCATCGTTCTGTTCGCCGGTGGTGCCCTGCTGGTCTGGTGTGCGCTGGTCGGGGGTGCGCGGGTTGGTGTCACGGTCGGTCATGATGATCTCTCCTCGTGTGATGCAAGGGAGTGTGCGCTTGAGGGGATGATGGTGCGCTAACCTGGGACGCTAACCGGCGAGCGGCAAAGCCGGGCATTTACGCCGCCCGCCCTGCTGGAGTAGGCGGGCATATGTCACCCGTAACCATCCTGATCGACGCCGACGCCTGCCCGGTGAAGGATGAGATCTACCGCGTTGCCGAGCGTTACCGCGCCGAAGTCCGCGTGGTCAGCAACGCCGCTTTCCGCATCCCCGATAGCCCTCGGGTGAAGCGCGTGGTGGTGAGCGACAGCTTCGACGCGGCGGACGACTGGATTGCGGAGAACGCCGATGCGCGGAGCGTGGTGGTGACCGGAGACATATTGCTGGCCGACCGCTGCCTGAAAGCCGGCGCCCGCGTGCTGAAACACAATGGCGAGGCGTTTACGGCCGCCAGCATCGGCGGAGCGATAGCCACCCGCGCAATCGTGGCTGATTTGCGGGCGGGGATGGACGGGGTGGGAGGCGGGCCTGCGCCGTTCAGCAAGGCGGATCGCTCGCGGTTCTTGCAGGCGCTGGACCGGGTGCTGGTGGGGATGGGGCGTTAGTGGGAAGGAGCTTAACTTAAGCCGAAGCTATTGCGAACAAATCACCGCTGACAAGATCAAGTCGGAAGCCCCAAGCGAATGCTCATAGCAAGCGTTGAAACTTCGAAAAGCTTCGCGAGGTCAGAAACCTCCCTAATGTTATCGTCCATCGCATCGGAAATCAGGCCCATCGGCATGAGTAAGTCGGCAGCAAACCTATTAGCCTGCGCCTCCTGTGAATTCGTCATGCCGTCGGCACGCAACAAGTAGTTATCCGCGTGCGTGTCACCAATGCTTTGGCGATGTAGCACATAATGGCCAAGTTCATGTGCTGCAGTAAACCTCTGACGCACCGCTGGCTCACTCTTGTCAACATAGCATTCAAACTGATCTGCATGAACGCGCTTCAACATTCCAGAAACGCCGTCTGGCAATTCAACCGAAAAAATGGGGAGCCCGACCGCCCTTGCACATGCCAAAACATCTACTGGAGGCCTCACCATGTAAGGCGCGAACAGCGCCTTGTAATTGCTTGGGATCGCACTCACTGAGGTTCCTCCTTCTCTGGGAAGGGCGGCTTCTCGCCTTCATCCCTTACTGCTTCTTGAACCCGCTTCAAAAGCCTCCCTTGCCACTCGGCCTTTACGGCTTCGTCTATTCTGGCCTTGAGAAGCGCTTTGAACTCCTTGCTCTCAATGTAAGCGCTTATCGACGCGTTTGCAATTTGTTCCGCTTTCTCACCAGCGGCGTCCTTTAGAGTCTTCCACCCCCATAAAGCGATCACAGCAATGCCCATGAACCGCCCCGGGATTGTCGGAGGCTCCAACTCTTGAGTAGATGGAGCCGTTATGAGCAAAACAACGAACAAGTTTTCACCTGAGGTTCGCGCCCGTGCG
>JBEQBX010000090.1:0-12036 GCA_041639595.1 Porphyrobacter sp. | reverse complement strand
CGATCTCGATGTCGCGCTGATCATGGCGCGCACCAGCAAGGACCCGCTGCCCAAGAACGCGCACGTTTCGGCGTTCCTCGTGCCGATGAACAGCGCCGGGGTTTCGACCGGATCGCCCGACAAGAAGATGGGCCAGAGCGGCTCGCACATCTCCGACATCATGCTGGATGATGTACGCGTGCCGGGAGACGCGCTGCTCGGCGGGGAGACCGGCAAGGGGTTTGTCTTCGCCATGAAGAGCCTCGACAACGGCCGCATTTCGGTGGGCGCGGCAGCGACCGGCTATGCCCGCCGCGCGCTGGATTCCGCGCTGCGCTATGCCAATGAACGCAAGGCATTTGGCGAACCGATCGCCAATTTCCAGCTGATCCAGCAAATGCTCGCCGATAGCGAGATCGAGATCTACGCGGCGGAAAGCATGATGGCCGATGTCACCGCCCGCGCCGACCGGGGAGAGAACATCCTCGTCAAGGCCGCCGCCTTCAAGGTCTTCGCCTCCGAAATGTGCGGCCGCGTGGTTGACCGGGTGGTGCAGGTCTATGGCGGGGCTGGGTATCTGGCCGAATACGACGCCGAACGCTTCTTCCGCGATGCGCGCATTTACCGCATCTACGAAGGCACAACGCAGATCCTCCAGCTCCAGATCGCCAAGCACATGCTGCGCGAGTGGAGGGATTCTTGATTTTCCGCACGCCCTCCGGCGTGCGAAATTCTCGCTCACGGGGCCTGAAGACCCCATCGCTGCGGGCGGGCGGTCGCCCT
The DNA here is from genome assembly GCA_041639595.1 of Porphyrobacter sp. Taxonomy (GTDB): domain Bacteria; phylum Pseudomonadota; class Alphaproteobacteria; order Sphingomonadales; family Sphingomonadaceae; genus Erythrobacter. The sequence continues at coordinate 11,274 of JBEQBX010000090.1, read as the reverse complement.
TGCGGCTCGCAAGCGAGCCGTTCACTGCGGCAAGCACGATAGGCTCCCCATACGATGTATAATTTGTTGAGTGACCTGAGCATCGTCGAAGTCTCCAGCTTTGTCGCGTCCCCCACCGCTGGGCTGTATTGTGCGCAGATGGGGGCGGAGGTGATCCGCGTCGATCACAAGGCGGGTGGGCTCGATTACAACCGCTATATGCTGACGCGCGAGGGGCGCTCCCTGTCGTGGGAGAACCTCAACCGCGCCAAGAAATCGGTCGCGCTCGATCTGCAATCGGGCGAGGGGCGCGAACTGCTGGTCGAGCTGGCGGGCAGCGTGGGCCAGTGCATCACCAACCTGCCGGAACAGAGCTTCCTCAGCCACGCAGCGATGGCAGCCAAACGCGCCGACATGATCAGCTTGCGGGTCATGGGCTGGCATGACGGGCGTCAGGCGATGGACTTCACCGTGAACGCCGCGGCCGGATACCCGCTTATGACGGGGCCGGAGGATTGGGACGCCGCATCAGCGCCCCCCGTCAATCAGGTGCTCCCCGCTTGGGATTTCATCACGGGCGCATACGGTGCCTTCGCAATGCTCGCCGCGCTGCGCCACCGCGACCGCACGGGTGAGGGCAACGAGGTGCGCCTGCCCCTCGGCGATGTGGCGATTGGCACCATGGCCAACGCGGGTCTGATGGCCGAGGTGCTGTATCGCGGCGGCGACCGCGAACGGCTCGGCAATGCGATCTGGGGTGCATTCGGGCGGGACTTCCGCAGCCGTGACGGCGTGCGCTTCATGGTCGCGGCGCTGACGCCCAAGCAGTGGACGGGCCTCGTGAAGGCGTTCGGATTGCAGGAGGGCATCGCCGCGCTCGAAGCCGAACTCGGAGTGCGCTTCGCCGATGGAGACACCCCCCGCTTCCAGCATCGCGCCGCGCTGTTCGCGCTGTTCCAGCAGGCGGCAGACGCGATGGACTACGCAGCGCTCGAAGCGCGAATGGCGGCAGAAGGCTGCACCTTCGAACGCTATCGCACCGCCCACGAAGCAGCGAGCGATCCGGTGCTGGTGGCGCAGAACCCCCTGTTTGGTCCGGCCCCCGCCAACCCGAGCGGCTTTGACTATCCCGCCACCCGCAGCTTTGCGAACCTGCCGGCCCGCGTGGCTGGCGACCCTGTGCCTGCGCCCTTCCTCGGTCAGCATTCGGAAGAAGTGCTGGCTGAAAAACTCGGCCTTTCCTCAGGCGCGATCGGCAAGCTGGTCGATGCAGGAACGGTGGCTCTTTCAGACAAGGACAGAACATGACCAGACGCCCAGGATCTCGCAGGGCCGCCATCTGCACCCCCTTGCGCACCCCGGTGGGTAAGTTCCTCGGCGGGCTTTCGGCCATGAACGCCGGACAGCTGGGCGCGGTGATCCTCAAGGCGCTGATGGAGCGCTCCGGCATCGATCCGGCGCGGGTCGATGACGTGGTGTTCTCCCAAGGCTATGGCAATGGCGAGGCGCCTGCCATCGGCCACTGGGCGTGGCTGGCGGCAGGATTGCCAATCGAAGTCCCCGGTTTTCAGCTCGATCGCCGCTGCGGATCGGGCGTGCAGGCGGTGGCGACGGCGGCGATGATGGTCGAGACCGGGATGGCTGACGTGGTCGTGGCGGGCGGCGTGGAGAGCATGTCCAACGTCGAACATTACACCCTTGCGGCGCGCGGGGGCGTACGGATGGGCGACATGGTGCTGCATGACCGCCTCAGCCGGGGCCGCGTGATGAGCCAGCCGGTCGAGCGTTTCGGGGTGATCACCGGCATGATCGAGACGGCGGAAAACCTCGCCAAGGATTACGGCATTTCGCGAGAGCAGGCCGATGCTTTCGCGGTCCGCTCGCACCAGAACGCGGCCAAGGCTTGGGCAGACGGGAAGTTCGCCGAACAGCTCGTCCCGGTCGCGATCCCGCAGCGCACGGGCGACGCAATCATCTTCGACCACGACGAAGGCTACCGCACCGACGCCTCGATGGAGACATTGGGCAAGCTCGCCCCCATCGACGGCAAACGCGACGCTGAGGCCATCGTCACCGCCGGCAATGCCAGCCAGCAGAACGATGCGGCGGCCGCCTGTCTGGTGGTCGCCGAGGACAAGCTGGAGGAATTGGGCCTTACCCCGTTGCTGTGGTTCGGCGGCTGGGCGGCGGCGGGCTGCGACCCTTCGCGCATGGGGATCGGCCCGGTGCCCGCGGTGGAGCGCCTGTTCGAGCGGCGGGGTTATGCATGGGACGATATCGGGCTGGTCGAATTGAACGAAGCCTTCGCCCCGCAGGTGCTGGCCGTGCTGAAAGGCTGGGGCTGGTCGGACAACGATTCGCGCCGCGAGATGCTCAACGTCAACGGATCGGGCATCAGCCTTGGCCACCCCATCGGTGCGACGGGCGGGCGGATTCTGGCCGACATGGCACATGAAATGCACCGGCGCGGTGTGCGCTATGGCCTTGAAACCATGTGCATTGGCGGCGGTCAGGGCATCGCCGCCGTGTTCGAGCGTGCGGCATGAGCTTCGAGGCTTGGATCGGGCGCGAGACGCGCGCGGAGGATCGGTTGGGAAAGGGGCTGGCCGACCGTTGGCTCGCCACCTTCGATCTGCCGCGCCCCCATCCGGCGATCATGCCGCAGGGCATCCACTTTATGCTGTGCACCCCCGAGGCCCCCACCGCCACGCTGGGCGAGGACGGGCACCCGGCACGGGATGATGGCCCCGACAGCTTCCTGCCCCCCTTCCCCATGCCGCGCCGGATGTGGGCTTCGAGCACAATCGCCTTCCACGCCCCCATCGCGATTGGCGCGGTAATCGAACGCACCAGCCGCATCGCCGCGATCAGTGAAAAGCACGGCTCCACCGGCCCGCTCGCTTTCGTCGATGTTTCACATGAAGCACGCAGCAACGGCACCCTGGCGGTGGTCGAGACCCAGTCTATCGTCTACCGGGAGGCGGCTAGCGGGGGTCAAGCCCTGTCTCCGCCGCCTCTGGGAGAGGGCAGCCTCGATCCCGCCGGATGGGAGACGCATCGCAGCCTGACACCCGATCCGCGGCTGCTGTTTCGCTATTCCGCGCTGACCTTCAACACCCACCGCATTCATTATGACGCGCCCTATGCTGAACAGATCGAGCGGTATCGCGGGTTGGTGGTGCATGGCCCGCTGATTGCCAGCCTGCTGCTGCAACTGGCCGCCGCCGAGCTGGGCGAAAACCGGCTGAGGACATTCGGCTTCCGCGGCCTGTCCCCCGCGATCGCGGGTGAGCCGCTGCATCTGGTGATGCGCAAGTCCGAGGACGGATATGACCTTGCCGCCTTCGCGGATGACGGACGGCAGGTGACGCAGGCCAGCGCGGCGGTTTAACCCACCGGATAATCCGCAATCGGCTTCAGCACGCCGAAGGTTTCCCTGGCAGGGTCCCGCCCCAGATCGGGAAAGTCGATCCGCTCCGGCTCCTCATGCGTGTCAGGAATCCGGCTCAAAAGATCACGCACCAGCGTCAGCCGCCCGCGCCGCTGGTCGTTGAAATCGACGATGGTCCACGGCGCATGGGCCGTGTGCGTCGCCGCCAGCATCGCCTCGCGCGCGGCCGTATAATCATCATATTTCGCCCGCGCGGCCAGATCGATGGGGGACAGCTTCCAACGTTTCAGCGGGTCTTCCAGCCGTTCGCGCAGCCGTTCTTCCTGCTCGGCCTGATCGGCGGCGAGCCAGTATTTGATCAGCAAAATGCCATCATTGACCAGCAGCTTCTCGAAGGTCGGCACGGCGTCCAGAAACGCCGCGACCTGCGCATCGCTCGCATAACCCATTACCTTTTCCACGCCCGCGCGGTTGTACCAGGACCGGTCGAACAGCACGATCTCGCCCGCTGTCGGCAGATGCGCGGCATAGCGTTGGAAATACCACTGGCCCTGCTCCGCCTCGGTCGGTTTTGCCAAGGCGACCGTGCGGCACTGGCGCGGGTTCAGCTCCGCACGCACGGCGTTGATCGCGCCGCCTTTACCCGCCGTGTCGCGCCCTTCGAACAGCACCGCGATGCGCGCGCCTGTGGTCTTGGCCCAGCGCGCCATGCTGACCAGTTCCAGCGTAAGCGGTTCCAGCGCCGCCTCGTAATCCTTGCGCTTCATCCCCATTCGCGTCCCTCTCCGTTTGTGCTGTCCGCGCGAAGGTAGTATCATCTGCAACGATATGGCCACACTTGCAGACCCTCATCCCGACTACGCCACCCTGCCAGACATGGCAGCCGATGTCTTCACCGCCCCGCTGGTCAAGCCTGCGCAGGTGGGTGATGACTGGCTGGAGCCGCAGCAGACCGCCTACACCGGCGATGATCACGCCGTGTGGAACGATCTGTTCGCCCGCCAGATGGAGGTGCTGCCCGGGCGGGCGTGCAGCGCGTTCATGGCCGGGCTGGACAAGCTTGATCTGTCGCGCGGCGGCATTCCCGAATTCGGGAAACTGTCGGAAGATCTGGGCGCATTGACCGGGTGGAGCGTGGTGCCGGTGCCGATGCTGATCCCCGATCACGTGTTCTTCTGGCACCTTGCCAACCGGCGCTTTCCCGCAGGCAATTTCATCCGCACCCGCGAGACCTTCGATTATATCGAGGAGCCTGACGTGTTCCACGATGTGTTCGGCCACGTCCCGATGCTGACCGACCCGACCTATGCCGACTATATGCAGGAATATGGCCGCGCCGGGTGGAAGGCGATGCGCTACAACCGGCTGAAGGCGCTGGGCGCGCTGTACTGGTACACGGTCGAGTTCGGGCTGATCGAGGAAGCAGGCAGCGTCCGGGCCTATGGTGCAGGCATCCTGTCAGGCCCGGCCGAGGCGCGCTTTGCTGTTGAGGCGCAAAGCCCCAACCGAATCATGCTGAACGTCGACCGCGTGATGCGCACCGATTACGTGATCAGCGATCTGCAACCGACCTATTTCGTGATCGAAAGCTTTGGCGACCTGTTCCGCCAGACGGTGGAGCGCGATTTCGACCGGCTGTACCGCAGCCTGCCGGCGGGCTTCACCTATGCCAATTCTGCGGTAATCGACGTTGACAATGTGCTGCATCGCGGCACGCAGGAATACCACCTGCGCGGCGGTCGCGGCAGCGGGGCCCAACCCGTATAGAACCGGTTCAGGCGTTTGCCTTTTTCCGCACGATGGCATGGTAGAGCACCAGCGCCACGCCCGTTGCGGCCAGCGCAATGCCAAGGCTGATGAAGGACAGGCTGCCGATCATCGTGCCTTCATTGGCGATCTCACCGGCGACCACTGATACCAGCACACCGAGGATCATCTGGCGCAAGATCACGCCAGCGGCTTCCGTGCGCGCAAGGATCGAGGCCAGCCAGCCCAGAGTAGCCCCCAACACGATCAGCACCAGCAACGCCATTTTGATCCAAGTCTCCGCAAAGCCGCCGGCGCCTGATTCAATCGGGCCGGCCCGACTCCCAAACCAGCAGGGGCGCGGCTGGTTCCAGCAGAGGGTCACTTATCGCAGGGAAAGCCACACCAGACCGGCCACGCCGACCACGATCCGGTACCAAGCGAACGGGCTGAAGCCGATTTTGGTGACGACTGCGACGAACAGTTTGACCACCACCAGCGCGACCAGAAATCCGGCCAGCGAGCCGATCCCGATCAGTTCGATATCGCGGCTGGTCAGGTCCGATCCGTATTTGGCGAGCTGGTATATGGTGGCCCCGCTCAATGTCGGCACGGCGAGGAAAAAGCTGAATTCGGCGGCCGTCTTGCGGTCCACGCCGAACGCCATCGCGCCCAGGATCGTCGCGCCCGAACGGCTGACGCCGGGGATCATCGCCAGGCATTGCACCAGCCCGATCAGCACCGCGGTGCGCAGCGGCACGCCGCCAACGCCCTCGCCCGTCGCAGGCGGATTGGCCCAGCGTTCGATGGCAAGGATCGCCACCCCGCCGATGATCAGCGACCAGCACACCAGCACGGCATTGCCCAGCATCGTTTCGATCACGTCACCGAAGGCAAGGCCCAGCAGCACCGCCGGGAAGAACGCCACCAGCAGATTGCGCACGAAGTTCAGCGCGCCCTTTTCCAGCCCGAACAACCCCTTCGCCACATCCCAGAAGGTGCGCCAGTAAAGCACCACGATGGCAAGGATCGCGGCGGGTTGAATGGCGATGTTGAACACCTCCCATTCGCGCTGGTCGAAACCCAGCAGTTCGGTGGCGAGGATCAGGTGCCCGGTCGATGACACAGGCAGGAACTCGGTCAGCCCTTCGAGGATGCCGAGCAGGATGGCAGCGAGAGTATCGGTCATGGCGGCAGGGCTTCGCCGAGGGCTGCGGCCAAGTCAAACCGAAAAGGCCCGCCCGTTTGCGGGGCGGGCCGATGAAGCGCATGCCACCCGGCCCGCCATCAGGACGGGCCGCGAGCGCGCCCGCGCGAGGCGGGCACGCCCACAACATTCTTACCAGATGCGCACGCGCTGTTCCGGCGGCAAATACATCGCATCGCCCGGCTTCACGCCGAAAGCTTCGTACCATTCGTCCAGATTCCGCACGACGCCGTTGACCCGGTATTCTTCGGGCGAGTGGCTGTCAGTGCGCAGGCGGTTGCGGTAGTTTTCTTCGCGCTGGGTCGAACGCCACACCTGTGCCCAGGCCAGGAAGAAGCGCTGGTCGCCGGTCAACCCGTCGATCACCGGTACATCCTTGCCCTTGGTCGCGATCTTGTATGCGCGGTAGGCCATGGAAAGCCCGCCGACATCGCCGATATTCTCGCCCAGGGTCAGGCGGCCATTCACGCAGGTCTTGCCTTCGTCCAGCGGGCAGTAGGCATTGTACTGCGCCACCAGCCGGTTGCCGAGCGTATCGAAAGCCGCGCGGTCGGCATCAGTCCACCAGTTGCGCAGCGCGCCGCTGGCGTCGGACTTGGAACCCTGATCGTCGAAGCCATGGCCGATTTCGTGCCCGATCACTCCGCCGATCGCGCCGTAATTCACCGCGATATCATTGCTGAGCGCGAAGAACGGCTGTTGCAGGATGCCGGCGGGGAAGACGATCTCGTTCTTGACCGAGTTGTAATAGGCATTCACCGTCTGCGGCAGCATCCCCCATTCGGTGCGGTCGATGGGCGCGCCCAGCTTGGCGATGTTGTCCGCCCGGTTCCAGCGCGCCGCCGCCATGCGGTTGGCGATGGCATCGCCGGGCGTGATGGTGAGGCCTTCATAGGTTTCGAGGTTGGGGCGATAGCCGATCTTGGGATCGAAGCTCGCCAGCTTGGCGCGGGCCTGCGTCTTGGTTTGCTCGCCCATCCAGCGGATGTCGGTGAGGGATTCGGCCAGTGCGAGGCGCAGGTTGGCGACCAGTTCATCCATCGCCACCTTGTTTTCCGCCGGGAAGTAGCGGGCGACATATTCCTTGCCGACCAGCTCGCCGATCAGGCCCTCGGTCTCGCCGATGGCGCGCTTCCAGCGGGGCCGCTGTTCGGGGGTGCCGCGCAGGGTCTTGCCGTAGAATTCGAAATTGGCGGCGTCGAAGCGCGCGGGCAGCACAGCGGCGTTGCCCGACAGCATCTCCTTGACCATCCACGCCTTCAGCACATCGACCGGTGTTTCGCTGATCAGCGCAACCATGCCCGGCAGGCCCGTGCCGATCTTGGCGCGGGTCGCTTCGTCCAGTTTGAGCGCGGCGGCTTCCTCGTCGCTCGGCGGCATCAGCGACACGACGAAGCCGGGGCTGCTGGCAATCCCGATCTTCTCCAGCATGGCGGTGACCGGCAAGGCGCCGCCGATGGCGGACAGTTCGTCGGCGGTCAGCAGATTGTAGGTCAGGTCACGGTTGCGGCGCACCGCGCGGTCCCACTGGACGGTGCGCGCATTGGCGTCTTCGAAGGCATAGACCTTCTCGGCCATAGCCGCGGCGTCGGTGTAACCGGCTTCGCCAAGCAGGAAGGCCACATAGGCCTTGTACTTGGCCTGGATGCCCTGACCTTTCTCGGTCGTGTCGAGGTAGTAATCGCGGTCGGGCAGGCCCAGCCCGCCGAACCCGATTGCGGCGATGTGCCGGTCAGGCTGCTTGGAATCGATCGACACAGCGCCGCCAATCAGGCCCGCATAGCCCGGCTCTGCGCCGAGCATGACGAGGTCGCCGACGGTCTTGGCCCCGGCAATCCGGTCGAGATAGGGCTTGGCCGGCGCAAGGCCTGCCGCTTCGATTGCGGCTGTATCCAGGTAGCTGCGATAGGCATCCAGAATGCGGCGTTCATCGCCCGACAGGCTGGCGGGATCCTTCGCGGCCAGTTCGTCCATCAGTGCCTTGACGTCGGCGGTGCTTTTTTCGCCGAGCAGCGTGAAGGCGCCGATCCGGCTGAATTCGGCGGGCAGGGGGTTGGCGTCGATCCACTTCTGGTTGGCATAGGCATTGAAGTCATCGCCCGGCTTCACGTCAGAAGCGATCAGCGCGGGATCGAAACCCCACTTGCCAAAGCTCATGGTCGGCAGAGCCGGGGCGGCAGCGTCGGTGCCTTGCAGCAGCGTCTCGGTGCCGTCGTCATGCGCGTGGGCATTGTCATCAGCCAGCGCCGGGGTCGCCAGTGCGAGCAGGCTTGCCCCCAGAAGGGCAGCGGTCTTGTGGATCATGTGCGTCTCGTCCCTGAGAATTTGTGGCATAGGTCTGCGAACCACCACACTAACGCGCCCGCGGGACAAGGGTTGCGCTTCGTCAGGTGCGACCGGCGCTTCGTCGAATAGGTTTGCTTGTTTTGCGATCGCGCTGGCGCGCGATGCAGACCCCCCGCCCCGCCTCCCCACCCGGCCACCACAGCATAGTGGTACTATTGGTGGCCGGGTGGGGAGGCGGGGCGGGAGGTCTGCATCGCCAAAGGTGAGCTACGCCGCGTCGGCGGCGAATTGCAGCCGGGCGAGACGCGCATACAGCCCGCCTGCCTTGCTCAACGCGTCATGCGTGCCCTGTTCGACGATCCGGCCCTGATCCAGCACGACGATCCGGTCGGCCGCGCGTACCGTGGCAAGCCGGTGCGCAATCACCAGCGTGGTGCGGTGCTGCATCAGCCCTTCCAACGCCTGTTGGACCAGTTGTTCGCTTTCGGCATCCAGCGCGCTGGTTGCTTCGTCCAGCAGCAGGATCGGCGCGTTGCGCAGCAGCGCGCGGGCAATCGCGACGCGTTGTTGCTGGCCGCCGGAAAGCTGCGTCCCGCCTTCGCCAAGATATGTGTCGAGCCCCTGCGGCAGGGCGCGCAGGAAGGTTTCGGCATTGGCGGCGCGGGCGGCGTCCCAGATCTGGTCGTCGCTGGCGTCCCACTTGCCATAACGCAGGTTGTCGCGGGCATTGGCGCTGAACAGCACCCCGTCCTGCGGCACGAGTGCGATGCGTGAACGCACCTCGCCCGGATCGGCGCTGGTCAGCGGCACGCCGTCGATGCGGATGGTGCCGACCTGCGGATCGTAGAAGCGTTCGACAAGCTGGAAGATCGTCGATTTCCCCGCGCCCGACGGGCCGACGATGGCGATGGTTTCACCCGGCTCGATCTCAAGCGTGAAATCATTCAGCGCCGCCGTTTCGGGCCGCGCCGGATAGCGGAAGGTGACATTGCGGAAAGACAGGCTGCCGCGCGCCGGTTCTGGCAGGCGTTCAGGCCGCGCCGGGGCGGCGATTTCGGGCCGCGTTTCGAGCAGTTCGGCCAGCCGGCTGGCCGCGCCTGCACCGCGCAGCAGATCGCCGTAAACCTCGGTCAGTGACCCCAGCGCGCCAGCGACAAGGCCGCCCACCAGCACGAAAGCGGTGATCGTGCCGCCGCTGATCGTGCCTTCTGCCACAGCAATCGCGCCGCGCCACATCACCAGCACCACGCCGCCGAATACCAGCAGGATGACCACTGACGTCATCGCCGCGCGCAGCATGATGCGCCGCCGGGCGGTCGCGAAGGTTTCTTCGACCACGCCGGCAAACCGTTCACCCTCGCGCCGTTCCTGACCGAAGCTCTGGACGATCTTCATCGCCGAAAGCACTTCGGTGACATAGGCGCCGACATCGGCGATCCGGTCCTGACTGGTGCGCGAAACGGCGCGGATCTTCCGCCCGAAATAGACAATCGGCGCAATTACCAGCGGAATGCCGATCAGCAGGCCCAGCGTCAGCGATGGGGCAAGATACAGCAGCATGCCGATCCCGCCGATTGCGGTCAGCGAATTGCGGAGCGCCACCGACACGGTCGTTCCGACCACGTTTTCGATGATCGCGGTATCGCTGGTCATGCGGCTGGAGATTTCCTTGGGGCTGTTGACCTCATAGAAACCCGGCGACAGGCGCAGAAGATTGGTTTGCACTTTCAACCGGATATCGGCGACCACCCGTTCCCCAAGCCAGCTGACGAAATAGAACCGCAGCGCCGTGCCGATGCCAAGGATCAGGACGATCATCAGCAGGTATTGGAAGGCGTGGGCAATATCGTCGGTCGTGGCCGCGCCGCCGAAAGCTTCATCGACGATCACTTTGAAACGCCATGGTATCGCCAGCGTCGCGGCCGAAGTGATGAACAGCGCGATCAGCGCAAAGGTGATCTCGCGCGGGTACTGACGGGCCGTGCCGAACACCATCCGCAAGGGCGCAAGGCTGCGTGATTTTGGCGCAGGCTCGTCCATTTCGGGCAGCGCCGCGGCGATGGCTTCGGCCACCCCCGGCGTTTCGTCCGTGGCTTCGTTAGGGTCGCGTGTGAGGGGTTCGCCATGCATGTTCGCTGCGCTCTAGCCGCAGACGCGGCGAATTTCACGTGCAAAAAACAGCGTCATGCAGCCGGGGCGGGTTTGCCACCTATGCAATTGTGCATTGCACAATGAACTGCAAAGGCGCATCTGTGCGCACAAGGCGCCGAGGGGATAAGGCGCCAGACCGTTCGTCGCCCGAGGTAAACCGATGCTTTATCATGCCTATGAACTCCAGCGCAGCTGGATGAACAGCGCCAGCGCGCTCGCTTCCATCAGCTCGGGGATGCTGTCCAATCCGGCCAATCCGTTCGGATATATGGGCATGGGGCCGATGGTCGCCAATGCGCTGGACGTGTTCGCCCATGCCACCGCGCATTACGGCAAGCCTGATTTCGGCATTACCGAAGTGGAAATCGGCGGAAAGCGGCATGCGGTGACAGAAACCGTGGCGCTGAAGCGCCCGTTCGGCGATCTGCTGCACTTCACCGTCGATGGCACCCCCGCAGACCGCCCCCGCCTGCTGATCGCCGCCCCGATGAGCGGGCATTACGCCACGCTGCTG
>JBEQBX010000089.1:0-12187 GCA_041639595.1 Porphyrobacter sp. | reverse complement strand
TGGCGGCCATGCTGTCTTTCACCGAAAGCCCGATGGCACACAATGCGCTGCCATGCGTCAGCCGGTAAGACCGGGCAAAACCCGTATCCTCGTAGTTCAGCACCAGACTGGCCGCACCGCTGCGCCACAGGTCCACCTGCTTTGACCGGTGTCGCCCGATGCGGACAAAGCCTGCGTTGCTCACCAGTGCTTCCATCGCCTCCCGATCATCCGGGGCGACGGCAAACTCCACGAATTCCAGCCCGGTAATCTGAGCCTTGGCCGGCATCGCCGTTTCGCGTCCCAAACGACGCGCAGCTCCATCGCGCAAGGCATCAAGCGAACGCACGCCATCACGCGCGACCAGCGCCGCCGAGGTGGAACGGAAACGGTCGTTGAATATCTCCAGACTCAGCGGCCCGTCATACCCGATGCGCATCAACTCGGTGACATAACCTTCCACATCGAACCCGCCCTGCCCCGGCAGGTTGCGAAAATGGCGGCTCCAGTACAGCCGGTTCATATCGAGTACCGGCGCATCGGCCAGCTGCACGTAAACGATCTTGGCAGGATCTATGGCGCGGATCGATTCCACTGGAATGGCCCGTGACAGCGAATGAAAGCTGTCGAGCAGGATACCGACGGCCGGATGATCAACCTGCAGCACAATATCCCAAGCCACGCGGTGATCCTTGATATGCGCCGCCCACGCCAGCGCCTCATAGCCGATCAGCATCCCCCGGCTTTGCGCCAACTCGCCCGCATCGCGCAGGTCCGCAATGATCCGCGCGCGATCGGGCGACGAAAGCGGCGAACAGTTGGTGCACAGCAAAATCCGGTCGCAACCCAGTTCTGCCATCACGTCGAACTTCTGCTTCAACCGGTCGAATGCACGGGTGCGCTGCGGTTCGGGCATCCCTTCCAGATCGCGGAACGGCTGATAGAGCGAACAGGTCAGCCCAAGATCGGCGATCAAGGATCGCACTTCGCGCGCAGAAAGCGGCGAGGCGACGAAATCGACATCGAAGATCTCGATCTCGTCAAACCCGGCTGCTGCTGCCGCGCGGATTTTCTCTTCCAGCGTTCCGCTGAGGGATACCGAGGCGATGGCGTTCTTCATGGCGTTCAATCGCGCGGCGTGTTCGGGCGTGGCGCATTGACCGCCGCCGGCTTGTGCGCGGCCAGCCACGCCTGACCGGTGACGTTCAGCTTCTTCACTTCCACCGTATCACCCAGCCACAACAGCGTATCGTTTTTGGGCGACCACGCCTTCCAAGGCATCGCGGGCGTATCAGGACTGCCCGTTTCGGCCATAGCGATCAGCGCCGTCATCATCCGGGCCGAAAGCGTGCGGTCCCACTCTGTCCAGTTCCGGGTGGGGCGTTGCCAGTTGTATTTGTCCTGAGTGCCGAACCAATAGGGAATGTCGGCAGTGTGATAGGCCCCCACTGTGGCCGTATCCTGATCGGCCAGCTTCACCCCCGGCACATAGGGGTGCTTGCGCGCATATTCGTTGATCCACACCGGCACGCCCTGCGCGGCAAGATCACTGGCGCAGGCCCGCGCATTGGCCGCAAAGCCCGAATCCTGTGCCGCCCGCCGTGCCACCGAGCGCACCTCGGCATCGGATTTGACCGGATAAAGCTTCAGGAACGCGGGCGCATCTGCGCCAAACAACTGCTGCGCCGCCGCTTCGTATTCCGCCTTGGTCTTTGCCCCTGTCAGCGTTCCGTAGCCGAACGCCAGATCGTCCTCGTTGAAACCGGCCATGACCGGCACCTTGGCAACATTGCCTGATGCCACTGCCTCTGCGGCCTGCTGTGGCAGAACCCGCCCATCGACGATCGGTCCGGAAACGCGCACGCCCGCCACTGACAGGCCAAGCTGGCTTTCGGATTGCACACCAAGGATGCGGTCAGCCGGGATGTTGCGCATGGCCGCCAGATCTTTCGCACCCAGACGCTCCTGCAGCGCAAGGCCCACTTTCTCTGCCTCGGCCAGCGTGGCCTTCACGCCTCGCAAGTTGCATCCGCTAGACATGACAGCAGCGCGGAAAAGCCCGCGCGCGGCGGGGGACTGCACCTGTGCCGCCACAGACCCTGCCCCGGCAGACTGGCCCATGATCAGCACCTTGTCGGGATCACCACCAAAAGCCGCGATGTTCTCGCGCACCCACTTCAATGCCAAGGTTTGATCCATCAACCCATAATTGCCCGAAGCGCCGCCCTGCTCTGTGGTCAGCTCTGGATGCGCCAGAAAGCCCATGGCCCCCACGCGATAGTTGAAGTTCACGAACACCGCCCCGACCTGCGCCATCGCTTCGCCATCGTAATTGGCCATGCCCGATGATCCGATGGTAAAGCCGCCGCCATAAATGAAGACCACGACCGGACGCTGGGCACCCGCCGCCACGCCCGGCGGCGCCCAGATGTTCATGGTCAGGCAGTCTTCCCCGGTCGCCTCTTCGCCGAAGTAGTGGTTGATGTCATGCGGGCGCAGCACTTGAATGCAGGCCGGACCCTTGCGGTCTGCATGAAATACGCCATCCCATTTTGCGGGTTGCGGTGCCGCCCAGCGAAGATCACCCGTTGGCGACTTGGCAAAAGGAACGCCCAGCCAGGCCTGCACGCCTGAAGGCAAGGCCTTGCCAGCCACCATCCCTGCTGTTGTTTGCACCGTGGCCTGAACCGTAGGCATTGCGGGGCCTTCGTCACCCGGAGCGGCAAGGGTGGCCGTGCTGAGGGAAACCGTGGCCAACCAGAAAGGCATCGCGCGCGTCATCACCATCTCTCCCAAATTCGTGCCGTTCTGATTCAATCCGGCCTTTGTGGAGTGAGCATCGGGCAAGATCGCCGTCGGCGCAAGATGTTAACTAACTAGTTCACCCACATTTTCGTGGGAACCTTCGCCAATGCCCTCCCCTGCAACCTTGCTATGGCTTAAACCGCGCGAAAGGCCTGTTTGGCCCGCCTGTGCGCCGCCGCGTAGCGCCGGTCGATGTCACGGCCAATGTGCGGACAAGCGCAAGCAAGGCCCGAAATTGCAGTTTTGCGCATTTTTTATGCTCTTGTAATTCGCATATTATCGATTATCTCTGTTTGAAATGGTGCTGTACATCGATTCGGTGAGAGGGAATTATCGCATGGTCAGGTCGCACCCCATCGGCTGCGAACGGAGCTCAACATGAGCAGCGCGCCTGATCCGGTTCTGGCCCGCGTCACCGGCCCCGGCTCTCCGTTTGAAATCGGGGTTGTCGATGGCTTGCGCCAGTTCGTCGCCGCACCGCCAGACCTGAACCTGCTTGTTGAGTCTGCCCGCCGCTTTGGTGACCGCACTTGCGTGGTCGATTTCGATAACGCCGGGGTGGAGCGCCGCCTGAACTATGATCAGCTTTTCGCCTGGCGCGATCAGCTGGTGCCAATTCTCCACATCGCGCGCGGCGATCGCGTGGCTATTGCCATGCGCAACCGCGCCGAATGGCTGGTCGGCTTCCTTGCGGTGATGAAGGCTGGCGGCGTTGCCGTGCTAGTCAACAGCCGTGGTTCCGGGGCCGAACTCCTCGCCATGCTCGAAGATGTCGATCCAGCTGTCGTGCTGGCAGATGGCGAACGGGCAGCGGCTATCCGCGATGCAGGTTATACCGGCCGCGTGCTCGATCTGACCAAGCCGTTTGACCCCGAGGAGATCGCGCGCCGCACTGCCAATGCGCCTGCCGCTTCCGGCACCGCGCAAGCCACAGATCCTTGCGCCATCCTGTTCACTTCGGGCACCACCGGCCGGGTCAAGGGCGCCGTCCTTTCGCACCGCAATGTCATCACCGGGCTGATGACCACGCAGATGTCGGGCATGGTCGTGCTGGGCAATATGGCCGCGCAGATGGGCATCACGCCCGAAGCGCTGATTGCGCAATTGCCGCAGCAGGCCTCGCTGCTGGTCTATCCGCTATTTCACGTCTCGGGGCTTGGGGCAGGGTTCCTCTCGCCCTTCCTGGGTGGCGGCAAGGTGGTGATCATGCGCCGCTGGGATGCCGAAGAGGCCGCCCGCCTGATTTCCGTCGAGCAGATCAGCATGTTCAGCGCCGTCCCCACCATGCTGTGGGACATCCTCCACCGCGCCCGCGTGGAGGGCGCAAGCCTCGCCAGTCTGCGCAATATCGGCAGCGGTGGTCAGGCGCTGCCGGTCAATCTGGTCGAGGAAGTTCACGCGTTGTGCCCTCATGCGCAGATCGGCACCGGCTATGGCATGACCGAATGCGCAGGCGCCATCGCGCAGGCCGTCGGCCCTGATTTTATGGCGCGTCCTGCCGCTGCCGGACGCGTGCTGCCAATGGTGGAAGTGCGCATCGAAGGCACTGACGGCACGATCCTGCCACCGGGTGAAACCGGCGAGATCGTGGTGCGCGGCGCACAAGTCATGTCGGGCTACTGGAACCGGCCTGAGGAAACCGCCGCCGTCCTTACCCCCGATGGCTGGCTGCGCACCGGCGATGTCGGCATGGTCGATGACGATGGCTACATCTTCATCATCGACCGCAAGAAGGACATGGTGATTTCCGGCGGTGAGAACATCTATTGCGCCGAGGTGGAGCGCGTGTTGGGTCAGATCCCCGGCCTCACCGAATGCGCCGCCTTCGGCCTGCCCGATGAACGGCTGGGCGAACGCCTCGTCGCGGTTGTCATCGCACCGAACATCGATGAGGCTGGCGTGATCGAATGGGTCGCCACCCGCCTCGCCCGCTACAAGGCGCCCACCCGCGTCGTCTTTGCCCCCACCACTCTGCCGCGGAACGCGCTGGGCAAGGTCGACAAGATCGCCTTGCGCAAGTTGTGGCCCACCCTTTCAGGAGAATAACCCCATGCCCATGCCCACCGATATCGGCATCATTGATTGCATGCTGGGCATACCCGAGGCGGAGGA
The DNA here is from genome assembly GCA_041639595.1 of Porphyrobacter sp. Taxonomy (GTDB): domain Bacteria; phylum Pseudomonadota; class Alphaproteobacteria; order Sphingomonadales; family Sphingomonadaceae; genus Erythrobacter. Next base: position 7,291 of record JBEQBX010000089.1, on the reverse strand, counting down.
CCGGGGCGACTGGTACGCCTCGTTCCGCCCGCTGATCAAGGACAAGCAAACGCTCAGCCAGTTCGCCATGCCCGCGCAATACATGTTCAAGGACATTCCGGCATCGGGCGAACAGGACGATTACCTCGCCTGGACCATCGCGCAGATGGACAAGCACAACGTCCAGCGCGCGCTCGTCGGATGGAATGACAACGACACCTCGCGCCGCGCCAAGGAGTTGTACGGCGACCGCTTCTTCTTCGACCTGCCTACCGACCCCAACATGGGCGTCGAAGGCATCCGCCGGATCAAGCGCATCCACGCCGAAGTGGGCTTGTCGGCGGTCAGCGTCTTCCCCTCGGGCACGCTGCCGCAGGTCGCGATCAACCACAAATACATGTTCCCGCTCTACGCCGCGTGCGAGGAAATGGGCCTGCCGATCCTGCTCAACGTCGGCATCCCCGGCCCGCGCATTCCGATGGAAACGCAGAAGGTCGAACATCTCGACGAAGTGTGCTGGTTCTTCCCGGAACTCAAGGTCGTCATGCGCCACGGAGCCGAACCGTGGGAGGCTCTGGCGGTTAAGCTCATGCTCAAATGGCCAAACCTCTATTATTCAACCAGCGCCTTTGCGCCCAAGCACTACCCCAAGGCGATCATCGATTATGCCAACACACGCGGGGCCGATAAGGTGATCTACGCCGGCTACTTTCCGATGGGCCTCAGCCTCGATCGGATCATGGCCGACATGCAGAACGTCCCCTTCAAGGACGAAGTATGGCCCAAATTCCTGCGCGAAAACGCAATGAAGGTGTTCGGCCTGTCATGATGCAGCGCCCCACCCCTAGCCCAATACACACCGTCATCCTGAACTCGTTTCAGGATCCATCGTGCCAATCAAACTGCGGCTGGTGTTGAGAAATGGACCCTGAAACAAGTTCAGGGTGACGTTGAATTTGAAGCGACCTCAGCGGTCCAAATACCATCCCAAGGGAGCCGGGAAGTCTGCTCCCCCTGCAAGGACAGCCAGTGGGCGGAGACAACCCCCGCCCCGGCAATTCAGGAGTACGATCATGGCTGAAGCAGATCCAAAAGCCCCTGCGACCACCGACGCCCGCACCGCCCCCGTCGCGGTCTGGCAGATCCTCGAAAAGCTGAAAGGCGCAGACCTTGCCCACTGGCGCACCGCCCCGGTCGAAGGCCGCGCCTCGATCGCCGAGCGCAATCTCGACATCGGCTTCCCCTTCGGCTGGTATCCGGTAGACCTGTCGGCCAAGCTGGCCGTGGGCGAAGTGCGCCCCTTGCGCTATTTCTCCCAAGACCTCGCCATGTGGCGCGGTGAAGACGGGCAGGTGCGCATCATCGATGCCTATTGCAAGCATCTTGGCGCGCACATGGGCCACGGCGGCAAGGTCCACGGCAACCTGCTCGAATGCCCGTTCCACGCTTGGCGCTATGATGGCGAGGAAGGGATCGTCAAAGAGATCCCCTACTCCAAATCAATCCCCCCGCAGGTCAAGCGCAAGTGCACGCGGACTTGGCATGTGACCGAAGCCAACCGCTTCATCTGGATCTGGTATCACCCGCAGGACGCCGCCCCGCTGTTCGACGTAGTCCACCTGCCCGAAGCCACCGATCCCGAATGGACCGATTACGACGTCTACGAATGGAACGTCTACGGCTCGATCCAGAACATGGCCGAAAACGGCGTGGACGTGGCGCATTTCAAATATATCCACGGCACCGCCAACGTGCCGCTGGGCGATCTGCGCTGGGGTGAATGGGGCCGCGGCGCGGATGTAAAGGCCAAGATGGGCACGCCGTGGGGTGAGGTCGATGGCCAGATCAGCTATGACACGATGGGCCCTGGCCAAAGCTGGACGCGCTTTACCGGCATATGCGAAACGCTGCTGGTCGCCTGCATCATCCCGGTGGAGTTGGATCATGTGCAGGTCCGCTTCTGCTTCACCCAGCCCCGCGCGCAGGCCGAAGGCGAACGCGCAGGCCTTGCCCGCGCCATCATCCGCGATATCTGCAAGCAGTTCGATCAGGACAAGGTGATCTGGGACCGCCAGAAATTCGAACCCAACGCCCTGATCTGCGAAGGCGATGGCCCCATCGCGCAGTTCCGCAAGTACTACGCGCGTTATTACGTCGCGTGATGAAAACGACCAGAAGAGAAGCCCTAGCCGGCGGTATAGCGCTTGTCGCCACCGCCGGCCTACCGGGAAGCGCAAACGCCATGGACGAAGTGCTCGATACCCACGACAGCCTCGGCCTTGCCGATCTGGTGCGCAAGCGCAAGGTCTCCCCCGGCGAACTGCTCGAAGCCGCCATCGCGCGCACTGAGGCACTGAACCCCCGGTTCAATTTCATGGCGCAAAAGCACTATGACTATGCGCGCAAGGCCATCGCAGGCGGCCTGCCCAAAGGCCCCTTCAGCGGCGTGCCGTGGCTGCTGAAAGACCTCAACACCTATATCGCGGGTGAAGTCACCGAAAACGGCAGCCGCCTGTATAAAGGCAACCGCGCCACCGTCACTTCCGAACTCGTCCGCAGGATCGAGGCAGCAGGCTTCGTCGTATTCGGCAAGACCACCACTCCCGAATTCGGCCTGACGGGCACGACCGAAAGCGTGGCCAACGGGCCGACGCGCAACCCGTGGAACCCCGATCGCATTGCAGGCGGCTCGTCGGGCGGAGCTGCCGCAGCCGTCGCCGCAGGCGTCATCCCGGCGGCCCACGCCACTGACGGCGGCGGCTCGATCCGCATCCCGGCCTCCGCCTGCGGGCTGTTCGGCCTCAAACCCTCACGCGGGCGCGTGCCGATGGGGCCGCTCCGCACCGAAGGCTGGGGCGGCATGTCGGTCCACCACGCCGTCAGCCGCACCGTGCGCGATTCCGCCGCGATCCTCGATGCCACTCACGGCACCGAACCCGGCTCCCGCTACGGCGCACCCACGCCCGAACGTCCCTATCTGCAAGAAGTCGGCCGCGATCCCGGCAAGCTGCGCGTCGCCCTGATGCTCAGCCCTTTCTCCGGCGCTCCGGTTGACGCAGAAGTCATCGAAGCCACCCGCGCTGCGGCCAAGCTGCTCGAAAGCCTCGGCCACCACGTGGAAGAAGCCGCGCCCAGGATCGACATGGCCGCCATCGGCGCCAGCAGCTTCGCCCTGATGGCCTCCTCGGTCGCCGCCGACTGCATCGACCGCGCCAAGGCGCTGGGCGTGGAACTCGGCCCCGACGTGGTGGAGCGCACGACGCTCGATTTCATCGCCATGGGCAAAAGCTACAGCGCGATGGACTACGCGCGCGGCAACAACGCCTACCAGACCGCCGCGATCACCATCGCACAGTTCATGGCTCACTACGACGTGATCCTCTCCCCCACCCTGTCGGCCCCACCCCTGCCCTTGGGCCGCATCGGATTGGACACAGGCCGCACCATGATGGACTGGGGCCGCGAAGTCGGCACCTTCACCGCCTTCTGCGGCATCTACAACGGCACCGGACAACCCAGCATGTCGCTGCCCTTGGCCATGTCCAAAGACGGCCTGCCCATCGGCGTGATGGCCACCGGGCGCTACGGCGAGGAAAGCCTGCTGTTCCGCCTTGCCGGGCAGATCGAACGCGCCGCGCCGTGGATCGGACGGCGGGCGAAGGTTTAGCGGCCTCTGAAAGTCCTCTCCCAATACCTTCGGTACAAAAGATTGGTCGCCTAGAACTCGCTCCATTCGTCTGCCCTGAGTGACAAAGCCGAGGCGGCTCCGCGCTTGACGACGGTTCGATGAGATTGTGCGATACCATCCTTACGCAAGGCGGTTGCGGGTGTTCGGGGTTTGAACGGCGCTGCTTGGAGTGGCGCGGCCCCGAGCGCGGCGCAGGATGCCGATCGAGCTTTACTGCTTATGCGGAACTGCGCAACCAGTTGGCTGAGGCGCTGCGCCTCGGAGGACAGGCTGCGAGTGGCGGCGGTACTTTGTTCAACCATCGCGGCGTTTTGCTGAGTCATCAGGTCGATTGCGCATACTGCGCTGTTGACCTGTTCGAGATTGATGGTCTGCTCGGCAGTGGTATCAGCGATTTCGTTGACCTGTTTGGTAACTGCCCCAACCTGCGCAACGATTTCAGCCAGCAGTACGCCTGTTTCACCGACGAGGTTCACCCCGTCCACTACCTGTCCAGTCGACTTGCCGATAAGCGCCTTTATGTCCCGCGCCGCATCGGCGGAGCGCTGTGCGAGGGCGCGAACTTCGGTGGCGACCACCGCAAAGCCCTTGCCCGATTCACCCGCGCGTGCCGCTTCGACACCAGCATTTAGGGCCAGCAGATTCGTCTGGAAGGCGATCCCATCGATCACGTCTGTTATCTGGGCAATCTCTTTGGCCGACCTTTCGATTGCCCCCATCGCTGACACTGCCTTGCCAACCACGTTACCGCCTTCTGTCGCGCGTGTATGGGTCTCAACTATAGCCGATTGGGCAACTTTTGCGCTTTCGGCGGTTTGGCGCGTGAGGCCAACGGTCTGAACAACGGAGGCAGCAGTCTCTTCCACGCTCGCGGCTTGTTGTTCGTTGCGCAGGGCGAGGTCTTCGGATGCAGCGCGGATCTCACCGGAACCGGTCTCGACATCCATCGCGGTCGCGCGCACGGCAGCGATCATAACCTCAAGTTTGGCGACCGCCCCGTTCAAGGCATCACCGATCGCATCAAATTCTTCGACTCCGGTGCTTGCAACCTCGAAGTCAAGCTGGCCACCCTCAAGTGCCTGCATGGCAGCCAGCACAATGTTCCTCGCGTTGCGGATGTGGGTTACATCAGTCGCGATTTTAACGACCCGCTCGACCTTGCCCCGGGAATCCGTGACCGGACCGTAGGTTGCCTGAATCCAGATTTCCTGACCAGATTTGGTGATACGGGGATAACGCGCGGTAAAGCTCTTGCCGGCCCTTAGATCATTCCAGAACTGGGTATACTCGGGGCTAGAAGCGATTTGAGGCGGACAGAAGATACTGTGGTGCCGACCTTCAATCTCATCAAAACGGTATCCAACCGCGGCACAAAATGCCTCGTTGGCTTCCAAAACTGTTCCATCCGGTGAAAACTGAATGATTGCCTGAGTGTTCTTGACGAGTTGCAACAGCGCATCGTCAAACTTCGACCGGGTTGGGGTTCGAAAGGTGAACATCATTTGCACTATCCCAACTCTGAAGCGACGACGATCTTCTTCTGCACTTTCGTACGTATTGCCAATGATTAACTAAAGAATCGCGCCCAACAGCCTACGTAATTGTATCATCGTCAACAAAGCCTTCAGTTACACCTTCTCCAAGGCTACGAAGGAAAAATACAATTCTTGTCTCGATCCAAGACCTTGCGATTTGAGAATAAAGTGTTTTCTGTGGGGCCGTAACCTGCAAGGCAGAATTGTTACGAACACCCAGCAAACCCCAACCCCAGCGACCCCATCAGCGCCACAAGCTGCGCCTGCCGCCGAACCCCGGTCTTGGCGAACACCGCGCGCAGCTGCACTTTGGCCGTATTGTGCGCGATCCCCAGCCGCCGCGCGGCTTCCACCAGCGACAGACCCTCGCCCAGCACCGCAGCCAGTCGCGCTTCGGCCATCGTCAAGCCCAACAGGTCGCGCAGCAGTTGCGGGTCGGTGTGCGCCTCCGGGCCGGGGCGGGCGAGGAACAAGGCGAGCGCTCCGGCGCCGGCGTGGATGGCGCTCAGTTCCAGCGGGCGGGCGGTGACCACCACATCGCCCTGCGAGGGGCGCTCCACGCGGAAGCGCGTCAGGCCCGCGCCTTGGGTGAGGTCCTTGGCCAGCAATTCACCCAGCAGCTTCTGATGCGCGGCATCGCTGAACGCCAGTTCATCGCCGCGCCGCCGCAGACCTTCGGCCTCACCCAGCAGGCTTTCAGCCAGCGCGTTGCTGCTCACGATCCGGCGATTACGGTCCAGCACCACCAGCGCGAGGCCCAGTCCCTGCGCTGTTGCATGGAACATGCCGTGTTCCGCGCCTGCAAACTGCAGCTTTTCGAACAAGGCCACCGCGATACGCAAATGCGGCGCCAGCACTTGCAGCCGAGTGCGTTCCTCGCGCGTGAAATCCGGCAGCGAGTTATGGCGGCTCACGCGGAAGCGTGCTTCCCAGCGGCCTTCTACTGCACGCAAATCGCCGCCGAAATGCAAGTCCACGCCGAGCACCTGATCGAACCCGCTCTGCGCCATTGCCTGCCGATATTCGGCAAAGGCGCTGGCGGGCAGCTCGGCCATGAACTCGGCATAGGATGTCACCGCGCCATCGGGCAGGCCCTGAAACGGGTCTGCGGCAAACAGCGTTTCGGTATAAGCCGCATCGAATTCGGGGCTGCTGCCGGGCGTCAGAAACGTGGCGGGCTGGCGCTTTCCTGGCGCGGTGATGATCAGCGTGGCGAAGCTGGATTCCATCCACTGCGCCAGCGCTTCCAGAAAGCGCCGCCACGGCTGATCTTCGCCCACACCGGCGTAAAGCCGGGCGAGCAGGTCTGAAAAAGCAGGATCAATCGCGCCGCCCATGTGCGCAACATAGGCGGGCGCAATAGAATTGACCAAGCGCTATTCCGCTGCCTCCAGCGCCCCTTCGGCGGCTTCCTGCGCCTCAAGCGCGCGGAAATGCGGGATAACCTTCTCGCCGATGTTGCGGATGGTTTCCATGATCACATCGTGCGGAATACCGCCCATCTGGAAGATGAACAGAATCTCGTCCGCGCCCGCATCCTTCAGCCGCTGGACATAGCGGATGCAATCGTCGGGCGTGCCATAGGCATCCTGTGCCACGGTATAGTTCGAAAGATGCTCATCCCCCACCGGGATCGCCTCTTCGGAAAGGTAGGCGATGGTCGCCTCCTTGCCCTTTTCCAGCACCATGGCGTGATCCTCGGCGGTCAGATTGTCGTCCACCGTCGGCTTCGGCCCGCCCTGATACCAATAGGCGATGCTTTCGGCAAAGAAGCGCTGGCCGCGCAGGCCGATGCGGCGCGCTTCGTCGCGGTCTTCCAGCACGGTTGCGGCACAGAGCGCGGCCAGATGCTCGGTCGGGCGGAAACCCACCTGGTCTTCGGCCTTGCGGTTACGGAAAGCCTCGCGATAAATCGCGTTCTTCTTGGCAATCTCGTCCGGCCCGGAAAAGCCCAGCACCAGCGCGCCGATGCCCCGGCTGCCCGCCGCGATCAGCGTGTTTTCGCGGGTGCAGGCCATGTACATCGGCGGGTGCGGGTCCTGCCACGGCTTGGGATGGATCGGGCGCTTGGGGATCTTGATATAGGTGC
>JBEQBX010000088.1:0-12195 GCA_041639595.1 Porphyrobacter sp. | reverse complement strand
TGCGCATGATCAGGACTCCCGTCCTGAAATCGCACAGCAGGCCGTACGATGGTTGGGAAACAGCAGCGCGCAAAGGCCATCGACTGTCCTCGAAATGAGGACACTTGCGATGTTACATACCTCATGCGGGCGAATTGCACGATAACGGCGTCGTCCGGACGGAACAGCTTTCGGCCGAAATCCGCATCGCATCGGACCAGACCAAGCCGTTCTTCTATCAGGCGGGCGTTTTCGCCTGGCAATCGGACAACACGCAGGATTTCACGCGCAACAACGTGACCTGCGCCACATCGACCCTGCCGGTCGATCCGCGCACCGGCGCGCGTCCGTGCAACCTGACGGACACGGTGAACACGCTGTTCCCCTTCGCCACATCGCGCAGCGAAGTGCGGTCGCAGAACTTTGCGGTGTTCACGCAGGCGACCTATCGCTTCACCGAACAGCTCTCGCTGACCGGTGGCCTGCGTTACACCTGGGATGATCTGTCCTTCACCCACACCCGCGCGCCGGCGGTGAACCGCACCACCGGCCTGCCCGCAACCGGCCCCGGCACCAACGGCAACCCGGCTGGCGGCCTGATCGCCAATGGCGGCAACGGCACCAACACCTCGGCCGGATCGACCACCAACGGCAACCTTTCGGGCCGTGCCGTGCTGCAGTACCAGCCGACCGACGACATCATGCTCTACGGTTCGTACACCCGCGGGTACAAGGGTCCGGCGTTCAACGTGTTCTTCAACCACACTGCGCCGAACAACGCGCGCCCGATTGACGAAGAGCTGTCCGACAGCTTCGAAATCGGCGTGAAGTCGCAGTTCCTCGATGACCGTGTGCAGTTGAACGTTGCCGCCTTCAGCGTCGAATATGACGGGTTCCAGGCCAACAACTTCATCCTGATCAACGGCGCGACGGTATCGAACCTGACCAACGCCGGGACGGTGAAGTCCGAAGGCTTCGAAGCCGATCTGATCGTCAATCCGATTGACGGCCTGAACCTGCGGGCCAGCGGCGCCTATGCCGATGCCCGCGTGAAGGAGTTCAACGCCAACCCGCTGACCAACGCACCCAGCGCGATCAACGGCACGCAGCTGCCATTGGCGCCCAAGTTCGTCTATACCCTCGGCGCCGATTACACGACCGATCTGGGCGATGCGGCGGTGATGTATCTCAACACCGATTTCCGCCACACCAGCACGCAATTTTCGGATCTGGGTGAGGCCGGGCGGATCGATCCCTACGGGATGCTGAACGCATCGGTCGGCTTCTCGGACCCCGAGGACAAGTACCGCGTGACCTTCCACGCCCGCAACATCGCCGATGTCGGCTATGTGCTGCTCAACGTCGAAAACGGACGCCGCCTGCAGATCCCGCGCGATGCGGATCGTTACTTCGGCGTGTCCTTGCGCGCACGGATGTGATGAGGGCCTGAGGTCGTCATCAACGCAGGGCCGTCGGAGCGATCCGGCGGCCCTTCTTGTTTGAGCGCACCTGCCTTTGCCCGCTTGCTCTTTGCCCGCTTGCCCTTTGTTGCCTGTGCCCCATAGGAACCCGTGATGGCCGCAGCCGAACCAACTTCGTCTATTGCTCCGCGCCTGCGCTGGTCGCTGTTCACAGTGCTGTGCATCGCGGGCGTGTTCAATGCGATGGACCGCCCGATCATCGCCATCCTGAAGCCTGACATGATGGCGGATTTCGGCTGGACCGATAGCGACTTCGGCGATCTGGCCGCAGTCACGCAGTTTTCCGCCGCCTTCGCGTTCCTGTTCACCGGCTGGCTGGTGGACCGGCTGGGGGTGAACCGTTCGATGCAGGTTGGCGCAACCGCGTGGAGCCTGGCCGCGATGGCCCATGGCTGGGCGATCAGCACTGCGCAGGTGGTCGCGGCGCGCGTGGGCCTTGGCGTGACCGAGGCGGTGCAGACGCCGCTCACCATAAAAACCGTCGCCAGCCTGTTCCCGCCTGACAAGCGCAGCTTCGCCTTCGGGTTCGCGACGATGCTGGCAGGCGCAGGAACGATTGCGATGCCGTTCGTGATCCCTGCGCTCGCGCTGGCGGTGGGGTGGCGCGGGGCGTTGGTGGCGGGCGGGATCGGCGGGTTTATCTCGCTGCTGGCGTGGCTGTGGTTGGCGCGCGGGGTGGCGCAATTGCGCAATACCGCGTTTCAGCCATCGGTGCTGGGGCATGAACACGCAGCCGGGGCCGACAGCTACGGCCCGATCCTGATGAACCGCCAAACCTGGGCGATTGTCGTCGCCAAGGCATTGTCCGACATGACCTGGTGGTTCATCAATTTCTGGCTGGCGGATTACTACCGCAAGGAATTCGGCCTTTCGACGCTGGAATTGGCGGTGCCGCTGGCGATTGCCTATGCGGGATCCGGCCTTGGCGCGTTGCTGGCGGGGTGGGCGTCAACGCGGCTGCTGGAAAGCGGGTGGAGCCCCAATCGCGTCCGCAAAACCGTGATGCTGGCATCGGCACTGATCGTCGCGCCGCTGCCGCTGGTGCTGGAGCTCAATTCCTTCTGGCCGGTCGCGGTGATGATCGGGCTGGTCATGGCGGGGCATCAGGGCTTCTCGCTGTCGCTGTTCTCGACCATCACCGACGTCGTGCCCGAAGCCAAGGTGGGGCGCGTGACGGCGTTCGGCGCGTTCATGGGCAATATGGGCGGGGTGGCGATCTCGCTCGTCGCGGGCCGCGTGCTGGATGCCGGGCTGGGTTTTGTGCCGCTGTTCATCTTCGCATCATCGTCCTATCTTGTGGCCTTGGCGTGGTTCCAGTGGCTGCTGCCGGTGATCCGCCGTCCCGAGGACGAAGTGCAGGCTGCGTCGGCATAGGGGTGCGGCACGGTTGCAATCGCAAGGTGCGCGCAGTAGGCATATGACACCGTGAGACACATGATCAGACAGCAAGGCAGGGCTGAACCGGCATGAAGCGCGAAGCGCGCCCCGATTACGAGGCTTTTGCCGGCGACCTGTTCGGCGAGATCATGCTCGCCGACAGCGCGGCGGCCGCCGCTGCCAAGGCGGACAAGAAGCCGCTGTCGCGCTTTATCCCAGGGCTGGCGATCTGCGCCATAGCCGGTGCTGCCGCCGCGTGGATGGCGCAGAATTACGGCGTGCCGGTAATCCTTGCAGGCCTGCTGATCGGCCTCGCCGTCAATTTCGCGGCGACCGACCCGCGCACGCATGACGGCCTTGATGCCATATCGCGCCATGGGCTGCGGGCGGGGATCGTGCTGTTGGGTTTTCAGGTTACCATCATGCAGGTCGCAGCAATGGGGATCGTGCCTTTCGCGGGCCTCGCGCTGGTGATGGCGGCGGCGATGCTGGCCGCGCTCGCCGCGGCGCGCGCCACCGGGCAAAGCCCTGCCATCGGCCTGCTGGGCGGAGGGGCAACCGCGATCTGCGGCGCATCGGCTGCGCTGGCGCTGTACGGAGTGATCGGGCGGGAGCGAGTGGATCAGGCGCTGTTTACCCTGACACTGGTCATTCTGGCCGCGGCATCGGCCATTGCGCTTGTCACCTATCCGCCGCTCACCCAGATGCTCGGCTTTACCGATGCACAGGCGGGGTTCCTGGTTGGTGCATCCATTCATGATGTGGCCCAAGCGATCGGCGCAGGCTTTGCCGTATCCGACCCGGCGGGCGCGCAGGCGACTGTCGTGAAACTGACCCGCGTCGCGCTGCTCGCCCCGCTGGTGACGCTGGCGGCGGTGTGGATTGCGCGCGTTCAGCCCCTGCCCCAAGGCGTGGGCCGGGCCCGGGTGCCGATGCTGCCGGGCTTCATCCTTGCCTTCCTTGCGCTGGTGGCCCTGAACTCGCTCGTCACCTTCCCGCAGGTTGTCGCCGCATCGGCGCTGACCCTGTCCAAGACCCTGCTGCTGCTCGCGGTGACGGCGACCGCGATGCGCACGCGCACCGATCTGCTGCTTGGTCTGGGCTGGCGGGCGGTGATGCCGGTGCTCGCGGCGACCATTGCTTCGCTGGTGACGGCGCTGGCCTTTGCGCATTGGGTGATCTGATGCCTGAACCGGGTGGAGCAATGTTCGACCTTGCGGTGATCGGCGGCGGCGTGAACGGCGCCGGGATTGCCCGTGATGCCGCCGGACGCGGGGCCAGGGTGCTGCTGCTGGAACGCGGTGATCTGGCGACCGGCACCTCCTCCAACTCCACCAAGCTGATCCACGGCGGATTGCGCTATCTGGAACATTACGAATTCGCGCTGGTGCGTGAGGCGCTCTCTGAACGCGAAGTGCTGTGGGGCATTGCACCTCACATCATCTGGCCCCTGCGTTTCATCCTGCCGCACCGCCCCGGCCTGCGCCCGCGCTGGCTGGTGCGGCTGGGGCTGTTCCTTTACGACCACCTTGGCGGCCGCAAGCGCCTGCCACCTGCCGAAAGCGTCGATCTGACGAGCCACCCGGCCGGCGCGCCGCTTAAGCCCGAATACACGCGCGCCTTCGCCTATTCCGATGGCTGGGTGGATGATGCACGGCTGGTGGTGCTGAACGCCCGCGACGCCGCCGACCGCGGGGCCGAGGTGCACACCCGCTGCGAGGTGACGGCGCTGACCCGCGAGGGCGATCACTGGCGGATCACAGCAGGCGGCGAAACTTTCCATGCCCGCGCCGTGGTCAACGCCGCGGGGCCACGCGTGCTCGACCTGTTGGGCCGCGCGGGCGAGCCGACCACACAGAAAATGCGGCTGGTGCGCGGCTCGCACATCGTTGTCCGCAAGCTGTTCGATCACGATTTTGCCTATTTCTTCCAGCTGCCCGACGGGCGGATCTTCTTCGCCATTCCCTATGAAAGCGACTTCACCCTGATCGGCACCACCGATGTCGACCACAAGGCAGGGCTGGACGAGGTGAAGGCTTCGCCAGAAGAAATCGCCTATCTGTGCGAAGGTGCATCGGAGTATTTCCGGACGCCGGTGACCCCCGCCGATGTTGTCTGGACCTATTCCGGGGTTCGCCCGCTGATCGATGACGGATCGGGCAAGCCCGAGGCCGCGACCCGCGGTTACCGGTTCGAGATCGACGGCGGCAGCGATGGAACCGCGCCGCTGCTGTCCGTATTCGGCGGCAAGATCACGACCTATCGCCGCCTGTCGGCAGAGGCGCTGGCGGAGCTCGCACCGTTCCTGCCCATGCTGCGGGCCAGCGACTGGACCGGCGGCGCACCGCTGCCGGGCGGCGATTTCGGCCGTGACGAAGCGCCGGTGGAAATGCGCGATCTGGCCGCGCGCTACCCCTTCCTTTCCGTACGCGAAGCCCAGCGCCTGATCCGCCTGTACGGCACCCGCGCGGTGACATTTCTCGGCAGCGCGGCCAGCGCTGCCGACCTTGGCGAACACTTCGGCCACGGGCTGACCGTTGCCGAAGTCGAATACCTGATCACGCAGGAATGGGCCGCTACCGCTGACGATATCCTGTGGCGCCGGACCAAGCTGGGCCTGCACTTCACGCCTGCACAGACCGCTCGCCTTGCTGCCTACCTTACCGAAAGGACAACCACTTCATGACCCGCATCGTAGCCCTTGGGGGCACGGTCAATCCCGGCTCCTCGACCGAGCAGGCGCTGCGCCTTGCCGCCAGCGTGGCGGCGGACAGCGGGGCGCAGGTCACGGTGTTTGGCGGAGAATACCTCACCGCACTGCCGCATTACCTCGGCCCGCTTCACGATCCGTCGCAGGGCGCGGAAATGGTCGCGGCGGTGCGCGCGGCGGATGGCTTGCTGGTTGCCGCCCCCGGCTATCACGGCACCATATCGGGTGTGGTGAAGAACGCGCTCGATTACCTTGAGGATCTGTCGCGCGATGAACGGCCCTATCTGGATGGGCGCGCGGTTGGCCTGATCGCCACCGCATTCGGCGATCAGGCGTCGATGAGCACATTGCTCACCATGCGCGCGATCACCCATGCCCTGCGCGGCTGGCCGACCCCGATGGGCGCAACGATCCGCACCTATCGCGGGCTGTTTTCGCCCGATGGCGAATGCCTGGATGAACGCGCGCGCGGCCAGTTGGAACTGGTCGGCAAACAGGTGGTGCTGGGCGCGAAAAGCTTCGCAGCCGGACGGGATCTGGCCTGATGAGCGCCGCTTTGGATGCGGCGCTGGCAGCGATTGCCGATGGGCGGATCGTGGTGATCGCGGGCGATGCCCTGCGCGGCGGCGATATCGATCTGATGATCGCGGCGAAGCATGTCACGCCTGACGCGATCAACTTCATGGCTACCCACGGACGCGGGCTGATCTGCCTGTCGGTCACGCCGCAGCGCGCAGACCAGCTAGGCCTCACCCTCATCAACCCCGGCACCGCACGCCAGACCGGGCGGCCTTTTGCCCGCTCGATCGAGGCGGCGCATGGCGTATCCACCGGCATTTCCGCCGCCGACCGCGCGCATACCGTGCAGGTGGCGATGGCCGATGGTGCGAGCAATGCCGACATTCATTCCCCCGGCCACGTCTTCCCGCTGATCGCGCAGGAACGCGGCGTGCTGGAACGGCCTGCGGCCTGCGAAGCCTCGATCGATCTGGCGCGGCTGGCGGGAGCAGGCGATGCAGCGGTGATCTGTTCGATCATGCGCGACGATGGCGAAATGGCGCGGCTGGAGGATATTGGCGATCTGATCGAAGCGCACGGCTTGGCCATTGCCGAGATTGGCGCGTTGATCGCGCGGCTTGAGGGGGCGGATGCATGACGGATAACAGGTTCACCCGGCGCGCGCTGATCGCAGGGGCAGGAACTGCGGCGCTGGCTGCGCCGGTTCTGGCGCAGAAGATGGTCGATCTGGGCCTGCCCGGCGGGCCGAGCCTGCGTGACCTGGAACCCGCCTTTCCCGGCAAGGGCGAAATGATCGTCCAGCGCATCCGCCCGCCCCTGCTGGAAACCCCGATGGAGGCGTTCCGCGAAGGCGTGATCACCCCCAATGACCGCCATTTCGTGCGCTGGAACTGGGACTTGCCCACGTCCGTCAAGGCCGCCGATCACCGTGTGGCGGTGGGCGGCGCAGTGACCAAGGCGGTGTCGCTGACGCTGGACGATATCGCAGCTGCGGGCGAGGTGGTGGAGGTTGTTGCCATCAACCAGTGCGCGGGCAATGGGCGGGGGCTTTCGGAACCGCGCGTCACCGGCACGCAGTGGGGCAATGGCGCCATGTCCTGCGCCAAGTGGACCGGCGTGCGGCTGAAGGATGTGCTCGCCAAGGCGAGCGTGGCCGACGGGGCAAAGCGGGTGCGCTTTGCCGGGCTCGACGTGCCGATGACCGATGGCGCGCCGCAATTCATCAAATCCGTTCCGATGAATATCGCGATGCGCGATGATGTGCTGGTGGCGTGGAGCATGAATGACGCGCCGCTGTCGCTGCTCCACGGCTTCCCCTTGCGGATCGTGGTGCCGGGGTGGTTTTCGACCTATTGGGTCAAGATGCTCGCCACTATCGAAGTGCTGACGGGCGAGGATGATGGCTACTATGTCGCTGATTCCTATCGCCTTCCGGCCAAGCCCATTACGCCCGAGGACAAGGATTTCGCGACCGTCCCCGTCACCGCCATGCCGCCGCGCGCTTTCATCACCAGCCATGCCGATGGCGCGGCGATCGCCAGGGGCAAGCCGCTGACGCTGGAAGGTATCGCGATGGGCGGGGATGCGGCGCTGGCGCGCGTCGATCTGGTCGGAACGGGCTTCGAACTGCCCTGCACCCTCGGCCCGGACGAAGGCCCCTTTGCCTTCCGCCGGTGGAGCGTGACGATCCCGCAAGTCACGGGCAATCTTGAACAAATCGGCGTGCGCGCGGCCAATATCAACGGGTTGGTGCAACCCGAAACGCTCGCCTGGAACCCGTCGGGCTATGCCCGCAACGTGATCGAGCGCATCACACTGGTGGCGCAATGAGAGCCCTCTTCGCCCTCCCGCTCGCCCTGATGCTCACCGCCTGTGACAGCGCGCCCAAGGTCGCCTTTGCCGATGCCAGCATCACTCTGCCGGACGATCCGATAGACCTGCCCGAAGGCCCGGCGCGCGATGTGGTGATGGAGAATTGCACCGCCTGCCATTCGCCTTCGACCATGCTGCAACAGCCCAAGGTCAGCCGCGAAAAGTGGGAATCGATCGTCGGCAAGATGCGCAAACTCTACAAGGCGCCGGTCGATGATGCGGCGGCGGGCCAGATTGTCGATTACATGGTCCATGTGCAGAATGTTTCACGCGAAACATCGCCCTAGGCAGGGGCTAACCGGGGTCTAGACCGCGTCTGGCCCTGCCCTGCCCGCCAGCGGCAGCTCCAGCGCAAAGCGCGCGCCTTGTGCGCTATCCTCCAGCCTGAGATCACCGCCTGCCGCACTGACCAGTGACAGCACGATCGGCAGCCCCAGCCCGCTCCCCCCGCTCGCCCGGCGGGTGGTGAAGAAGGGTTCGAAGATCCGCGTCCGGTCAGCTGCCGCAATGCCGGGGCCATCATCCGCCGCGGTGAAACGCATTATCCCCGCACCGGCCTTCGCCTTAAACGCGATCCGCCCTGCGCCCGCCTGACGGGCATTGTCGATCAACGCGCCGATAATCGCATCAAGGCTGGCTTCGGGCAGGGCCAGCGCGGGCAGGGTGGCGGGCAGATCGGCCTCCACCACGAACCCCGCCCCGCAGGCATCCGCGCGCCGCCGCAGCACATCGGCCAGATCGGCGCGCCCGTCCGGATCACTGCCTGCCAGATCGGCCCGCGCCAGTTCCAGCAGGCGCGCCGTCAGCATCGTCAGCCGCGCCGCATCGGCATCGGCATTGGCGATGAAGCGGCGGCGTTCTTCGGGCGCCATCGTCTCGCCGTGGTCGCCGAGGATTTCGAGCGTGCCGCGAATGCCCGAAAGCGGCGTCTTGAATTCATGGCTCACCGCATGGGCGAAATCGCGCAGGTAACGCGACCGCCGCTCGATTGCTTCGGCCATGCGGGCAAAATCGGCATAAAGATCCTGAATTTCGGCAGCGGCGGTGCGCGGGGGATCGGGGAAGGCGTCCTGCCGCCCTGACGCCAGCGAGCGGCTGGCCCGCGCCAGCGCCTCGACCGGCCGCACGATCCCGCGCGACAAAACCCCGCTCAGCACCACGAGCATCCCGAAGATCGCCACCACGCCGAAGGCGATCTTGCCGCGATCGGCATATAGACCCTTGAACAGCGACCGGGCGGATCGGGACAGCAGCAGCACGCCGACCACGCGGCCTTCCACCACAACCGGGCGCGCGTGATGGACGCGCAGGGCGGCGGCGCGGCTCAGCCATTCGAGGTTCTGGCTCCCCGCATATTCGCCCTGCGCATCGCCATTGCGGCGCAAACGCGTTGCCACCAGGCCCGACAGCGCGGTGCGCACTTCCGGCAGGGCGGCAAGGCTGCGGCCGGTTCCGCCCTGCGCAATCAACCCGCGCGCGTCGAGAAGGAGGATCGATGACAAGGTCACTTGCCGGGTGCGCGCCGCCACCGGCGCAAGTGCGCGCGCAGCGGCGACAGCGTCAGGATCTGGCGCGGCGCTGACCGGCTGTGCGGCGGGGCGTTCGTTCAGTATCGGCGTGGTGCTGAGATCGATGGCGGGCACTTCGGGCCGGAAATCACCGGGATCGGGCGCCGTCTGCTCCCCCGCCCCCGGCCAGCCCGCCGCCGCTGCCGCCGCCAGCGCCGCGCCTTGCGCGACCAGTTCAGCCTCGGTCTGGCGCACCAGCGTGTTTTCGTAAACGCGCAGGAACATCGCCGCGATCCCCGGCAGGGCGGCGACAGTGAACAGGGTGGCAAACAGGATCGTGCGCAGCGGCAGGCGCGGCCAGCGGGCCTTCAACCATGCCTTCGCCGCGCGGATCATGCCGTACCCGAAACCGTGCAAGCTCCCAGAGCATAGCCTATTCCGGCGCGGGTCTCGATCAGGCTCTCTCCCCCGACTGCCGCAAATTTGGCGCGCAGGTTGCGGATGTGGCTGTCAATCGTGCGGTCGGTCACGGCAAAACCCGGGCCGTGCAGCCGGTCGATGATTTCATCGCGGGTGAAGACCTTGCCGGGCCGCGCGGCAAGCGCCCGCAGCATCGAAAATTCGGTCACGGTCAGTGCCACCTCGCGCCCGTCCCAGCTGGCCCGCCAGCCTTCGCTGTCGAGCATCAGGCAGCCATGTCGGATCACCAAGATGTCCGCATCCTTGGCGGGGACAGGCGCGACCCCGGCGGCTGCCGCCCGGCGCAGGATTGCCTGCGTGCGGGCCACCACCTCGCGCGGGGAAAAGGGCTTTACGACGTAATCATCCGCCCCCAGCTCGATCCCCAGCACCCGGTCGATCTCGTCATCGCGCGATGACAGGAACAGGATCGGCACGGCGCTGGTGGCGCGCACGCGGCGGCACACCTCCAGCCCGTCCATGCGCGGCATGTTGATATCGAGGATCACAAGATCGGGCGCGTCGGCGGCGATGCGGGCCACGGCTTCCTCGCCATCCTCGGCCTCGATCGCGGCCAGCCCCGCCTTGCCCAGTGCGAAGACGAGCAATTGGCGGATGTGCGGATCATCATCGACGACAAGGATAGTGCGCGGCATGGGCAGCAAGATCACGGCTTTTGGCTTTGCGTCAATGTTGCATTACTCATAGGCGGCAGCGGCGAAGGCGGCGCGGGAATGCTCCCGCCGCAATTGCGCTCCCGGCGTGCGGGAGCAGCGACACGCGTGTCGCCTGCCAGCATCGCATCGGCCTTGGCCAGCCGCAGCGCGCCGCGCAAGGTCCACGCTTGCCAGTCCCCTTGGCGCAAGGCCAGTTCGCGGTAGGCCTGATCGCTGAGGAACAGCGCCTGTTCCTGAAGCTGCGCGCCGACGGGTGCATCCCGCAAATCGATCAGCGGGATCAACGCGGCGCTGTCCAGCTGGTCAAGGTAGCACATATCCAGCGGCACCGTGGAACTGCGCTGGTGATCGACATTCCACCGCGCGGCCACGGCGCCGAAATCGGCGATGCTCACCCCCGTCAGGGCAATCCCCGCCGCGATGGCATTGGCATTGATCAGCCACGCTGCGCTTTTGCCCGTCATGAAACGCCAGCAAATCAGCACCAGACCGCAAGCAACAAGCACCATCCAGACGAGCGCCGCGATCCGCAGCTCGGTCAGTGAATAGGCGGCAATGTAATCGGCAAGGCGCAGCATGCTCGACGCGACCAGCAGGATGTTCTGCGCCACCCACACCAGCACCATCCGCCGCACCAGCGGATGCTGCGACATCGGTGCGCCGGGTCGCAGCACCAGCAGCACGAACAACCCCGCCAGCAGCGCCGTGGCGATCAGGGTATAGGCGCCCCTGTGCGCATATTCGGCCAGCGTCACGCCTTCGGGCAGCGGCGCACCGCTCCACAGGAAAGCGATGTCCAGCCCGTTTTGCAGAGCGAACACGGCGTTGAACACGCCCAGCATGACGAGCGTCATGGTCACCGGTGCATCCGGCAGGCGCGGGGCAAAAGCGCGCACGCCCTGCTTGATGCGCACCGCACGCGGACGCAGGGTCGGCCAGATGAACCCGGTGAGCAACGTGATCAGCAGCAAATGTTCGAACAGGGTGGTGAGGTCCGGCAGGCTGACCGCGCCCAGTGCATTGCCCAGCACCGGGTTGGCGCTGGCAAACAGGCCGAGGAAGAATGCCCCGCCCGCCAGCGGCAGGATGATGTTGAGCAGCATCGCGCTGGCCGCCGATGCACCGCTGCGGCCCGGCAGGGTGCCTGCGTGCCACAGGTCGGCCAGCACGCCGAACGGCGCGCGGATGCCGAGGAAGGCAAGCCGTATCGCCCACAGCTCTGCATGGTCGAACACGTGGCGCACCAATAACGCCGCGCTGCCGATGGCGATCAGGAACAGCAGCGCTGCCAGCGGGCCGGGTTCAAGGATCAGCACCAGCGCGTAACCCGCCGCGCAGGCCAGGGCCGCCAATCCTGCGGGGCTGCGCCGCATCGCCGGGCGCGCGATTGCGGCCACCATCACCCACGCCAACGCGAACAGGCCCAGCACCGACCCGCCCTGAAACCCATAGAACAGCACATCTCCCAGGACGAGGAGCACGGCGGCAGCGGCGGCTTTGATCGCGAAGCTGTGGCGGCTTTGGACAGGGGCAGTGATGGCACGCGGCATGGGGTTCCTCCGATTGTCGGTGCACCGCTGTGGAGGCAGCCTGTGCGACGGCGATGGCGGCTG
>JBEQBX010000087.1:0-12205 GCA_041639595.1 Porphyrobacter sp. | reverse complement strand
AGCTCTCGCCGCGCTCGCCAAGGCGCAGGCCAATGCGCTTAAAAACAGCACATGGGTGGGTGACAAGTTTGCCGATGAAACCCGCAAGATGCATTACGGCGAGCGAGACGAAGCGCCGATCCACGGACAGGCCAGTCTTGCCGAAGCCAAGGCGCTGATCGAGGAAGGCGTGCCGGTCGCTGCGTTGCCGTTCCCTGTTGCGCCGCCTGACAAACTCAATTGATCGGTAAGCCGGGGCTGCTAAGACACGCGGCGGGACCCCGTAGCTCAGCAGGATAGAGCATCAGATTCCTAATCTGAGGGCCGCGCGTTCGAATCGCGCCGGGGTCACCATCATCCCTGGATCCGTCGCCAGCGATGCTCGGCAAACAGGGCAAGTGTCAGCACGCCTCCGGACATGACCAGCAACAGCGCGCAGGTTCCAGCCCATCCTCCGACATCGTAAACGGCCGTGCCGATCGCGCTGCCGATTGCGCCGCCGATAAACATCGCAACAATATAGCTGGTGGTCAGCCGGGTGCGAATTTCGGGGGCCAGGGTGAACAGCGTCATGCGGCCGGTTACGTCGATGGTGGGGCCGACAAGATTGACAAGGAACAGCGGCACCAACAGCCCCCAGATGCTGAAGCCAAGCGGATAGAAAAGCGCAATCCCGCTCAACTGCACCACCGCCGCCGTCACTCGTGCGCGGCGGGGGCCGACCCGGTCGGCCCAGCGGCCAAGGCGCGGGGTGGTGAATACGCTGACCGCGGCGATGCCTGCCAAATAGCCGACATCATCGGTGCCGTAGCCCATCTCTGCACTGGTGAGGTGCAGCGCCAATGCCAGCCAGCTCGCGGTAAAGATCGCGAAGTTCAGCCCCTGGATTGCTGCCGATAGCCGCATATCAGGGTTCCGTGCAGCGAGGACGAAGACCGACTGGATCACTGCGCCATAGCTCGCCTGCGGCTGCTTCGGGGCCGCGGTTTCGCTCCGCATGGCAAACGGCAGGAAGGCGGTGACCGCCACCATCAGCGCGAACGCGCCGACATAGACGCTATGCCAATCGGTGCGTTCGGCGATGATCCCGGCCCCGACGCGCGCGACCAGAATGCCGAATATCACCGCTGCCGTGAGCTGTGCTGTCACCTGTCCCAGACGTTCGGGCGCAACGCGTTTCGAAGCGAAGGCGGGAATCAGATAAGGCGCAATGGTGACAAAGCCGAGCAGGGTTGAGGCGGCGGTGAAACTTGCGAAATCGGGTGCCAGAACCATTCCGCCGAGACACAATGTCTGCCCGGCAACGAAAATCAGGCATAGCCGCCGGTTCGAATAGAAATCGCCAAGCGGCAGGAGCAACAAGATGCCAATTGCCAGCGCCAACTGGTTGAGGGCCGGGACAAGGCCGATTTCAGCCTCGCCGATGCCGAAACCACGCGCTACTTCGCCGATGATCGGGTGGATGTAATAGGCATTGGCGGTCACCACCGCGATGGTCAGCGCAAGCGCCCGTTCCTGTGTACGGGTGAGGGTGCCGGGCGAGGGCGGGGCATGGTCGGCGGACTGGTGCATCCTGATGGTGAGTAGCAGATCGAAACGGGATTGCCACCGCCAGCCACTTGTTCGAAAGCACCCAAATTGATGAGGTGGACTTGGGCGCAGTGAGCGGGCAAGCCCCCATTGCGACAGGAGAGAGTGCCGCCGATGCCCATTCACGAGCCCGAGGAAATGGCCGCAATCCGTAGTGCGGTCGCCAGCCTGTGCGCGAATTTTCCGGGCGAATACTGGCGTTCCAAGGATGCAGCGCGCGAATATCCGGGGGAGTTCGTGGATGCGCTGACCAAGGCAGGGTTCCTCGCCGCATTGATCCCGGCAGAACATGGCGGCAGCGGATTGAGCCTTGAGGCGGCCTGCGTGATCATGGAGGAAATCCAGGCGAGCGGCTGCAACGGATCATCCGCCCATGCGCAAATGTACATCATGAATACGCTGCTGCGGTATGGTTCTGAGGAACAGAAGGCCGCGTATCTCCCGCGCATTGCCAGCGGCGAATTGCGCTTGCAGGCATTCGGCGTATCCGAACCCACCAGCGGGACAGACACCCTCAGCCTGAAGACCCGCGCGGTGAGGGATGGGGACGAATACATCATCACCGGCCAGAAGATCTGGACAAGCCGCGCCGAACATTCCGATCTGATGCTGCTGCTCGCCCGCACCACCCCGCGCGAAGAAGCGGCGAGCAAGACAGAAGGGCTGTCGATCTTCCTCGTCGATATGCAGTCGGCGCTGTCAAATGGCATGACGGTCAAGCCGATCCGCACGATGATGAACCATTCGTCGTGCGAAGTGTTCTTCGATGACCTGCGCATCCCGGCATCGGCGCTGGTGGGCGAGGAGGGGAAGGGCTTCCGCTACATCCTGTCCGGCATGAACGCAGAACGCATTCTGATCGCAGCCGAGTGCATTGGCGATGCCAAATGGTTCATCAAGAAAGCCACCAGCTATGCCAAAGATCGTAGCGTCTTCGCGCGGCCGATCGGCCAGAATCAGGGCGTGCAGTTCCCGATCGCGCGCAGCTATGCCCAGATGTGCGCGGCTGAATTGATGGTGCATCACGCGGCGCGGGTTTATGATGAAGGTGGCAACCCGGGTGAGGAGGCCAACATGGCCAAGCTCCTCGCTTCTGAAGCAAGCTGGGCGGCGGCGGATATGTGCGTGCAGACCTTCGGCGGCTTCGGCTTTGCCGAGGAATATGACGTCGAACGCAAATTCCGCGAAGCTCGGCTTTATACTGTTGCGCCGATTTCGACCAACCTGATCCTGTCTTACCTTGCGGAACACGTGCTGGGCCTTCCGCGATCCTATTGAAACGCCGCGTTCCTACTTAATTCGCCCTCGAAAATGGGTTTTGCGGCGCATTGCGCTTGCAGCGGCGGGCCAAGTGTGATTCTGTAGATAAAGCGGCAAGGGGACACTTCGCGACATGCGCAAATCAGGATCGGATAGCAGGCTAAGGCGGATGGGCGCGCTCGTCGCGCTGCTGCTGCTGGCTGGCTTTGCCGTGGGCGGGCCGACCGGCCTGCTCGCCTGGAGCGAAAATGCCGACGCGCTGAAAGATCGCGAAGCCGAGATCGCCATGCTCACTGCCAAGCGTGATGCGTTGCGTAATCGCGTGACCTTGCTGAATCCCGAAGCCGCCGACCCCGATCTTGCAAGCGAGCTGGTGCGAGATCAGCTTGGCGTGATGCGCGAAGACGAGGTTGTGATCACGCTCGACGACGAATAGGCGCCGATCTTTCCTGTTGGTCTGATTTCGTATTCTCGTGCGCATTCCCTTACGGCTTGGCGTTGCGCGCCTGCCGTCTCCCTGCCAATAGAGCAATCATGCGCTTCTCCTCCCCATGAGCGCGCCAGAGAGAGGGATACTTGTCTTGGCCAAACAGCCTGCAAAACCGTCCGCAAAAATGGCGGACGACAACGACTTCATGCTCCATTCGCTGCAAGATGCGTTCGAAGCGAAGAAGCGTTATGCCGCTTCGGAAGCGGAAATGCTCGAATTCTACCGCCAGATGCTGCTGATCCGGCGGTTCGAGGAAAAAGCGGGCCAGCTTTACGGCCTTGGCCTGATCGGCGGATTCTGCCACCTTTACATTGGGCAGGAAGCAGTCGCGATCGGGCTGCAATCGGCGCTCGACAATGATCGTGACAGCGTCATCACCGGCTACCGCGATCACGGGCACATGCTTGCCTACGGGATCGATCCCAAAGTCATCATGGCCGAACTGACAGGACGCGAATCCGGCATTTCGCGCGGCAAGGGCGGTTCGATGCACATGTTCAGCACCGAACATAAGTTTTACGGCGGTCACGGCATCGTCGGCGCGCAGGTCGCGCTGGGCGGGGGCCTCGCGCTTGCGCACCAGTACAAAAATGACGGCGGCATCTGCCTTGCCTATTTCGGTGACGGCGCGGCCAACCAGGGGCAGGTATACGAAACCTTCAACATGGCCGCGCTGTGGAAGCTGCCGATTGTGTTTGTGGTGGAAGACAACCAATATGCGATGGGCACCGCGACCAAGCGGTCTTCTGCCGAAACCGCCTTCTATCGCCGCGGCACCGCGTTCCGCATTCCCGGGATGGAAGTGAACGGCATGGACGTGCTCGAAGTGCGCGCCGCGGCCGAAGTCGCTTTTGCCCACGTGCGCGCCGGGCATGGCCCGGTGCTGATGGAGTGCAACACCTATCGCTATCGCGGGCATTCCATGTCTGATCCGGCCAAGTACCGCACCCGCGAAGAAGTGCAGGAACAGCGCGACCATCATGATCCGATCGAAGGGCTTAAGAAGACTCTGATCGAAGCAGGCAAGACCGAGGACGATTTGAAAGCCATCGACAAGGCCATCCGCGCCGAAGTGGCGAATGCCGCTGATTTCGCCGAAACCTCTCCCGAACCGGGCGTGGGCGAACTCTACACCGATGTTCTGGTGGAGGAGTATTGAGCCATGGGTATTGAACTGAAAATGCCGGCGCTGTCGCCAACGATGGAGCAGGGCACGCTGGCCAAGTGGCTCAAGCAGGAAGGCGACCGGATCGAACCGGGCGATATCATCGCCGAAATCGAAACCGACAAGGCGACGATGGAATTCGAAGCCATCGATGAAGGCGTGCTGGAGAAGATCCTTGTGCCTGCCGGAACGGAAGATGTGGCGGTGGGTGCGGTGATCGCGCTGATCACCGGGGACGGGGAGGACGCTGCGCCCGCACCAGCTCCGGCTGCCGCACCCGAACCTGCTCCTGTTGCAGCGCCCGCGCCTAAAGCCGATAGGCCTGCACCTGCGGCTCCTGCTGCCGACCCTGCCATTCCGGCGGGCACGAAGCTCGTCAGCACCACCGTGCGCGAAGCCTTGCGCGATGCCATGGCCGAAGAAATGCGCGCAGATGGCCGCGTCTTCGTGATGGGCGAGGAAGTCGCCGAGTATCAGGGCGCCTACAAGGTCACACAAGGCCTGCTCGCCGAATTCGGTCCGAAACGCGTCATCGATACCCCGATCACCGAATACGGCTTTGCCGGGATCGGCGCGGGCGCGGCGATGGGGGGCCTGCGCCCGATTGTCGAATTCATGACCTTCAACTTCGCGATGCAGGCAATCGACCACATCATCAACTCGGCTGCCAAGACGAACTATATGTCGGGCGGGCAGATGCGCTGTCCGATCGTGTTCCGAGGCCCCAACGGCGCGGCGTCACGCGTCGGCGCGCAGCACAGCCAGAACTTCGGCCCGTGGTACGCCAGCGTCCCCGGTCTGATCGTCATCGCACCCTATGATGCTGCCGATGCCAAGGGGCTGATGAAGGCCGCGATCCGGTCGGAGGATCCGGTCGTGTTCCTCGAAAACGAACTGGTCTATGGCCGCAGCTTCGATGTGCCGGATGTCGACGATTACGTGTTGCCCATCGGCAAGGCGCGGATCGTGCGCGAGGGCAAGGACGTGACCATCGTCAGCTATTCGATCGGCGTCGGCATGGCGCTGGAAGCGGCGGCAAAGCTGGCGGACGAGGGGATCGATGCCGAAGTTATCGATCTTCGCACTTTGCGCCCGCTGGATAAACAGACCGTGTTGACCAGCCTTGCCAAGACCAACCGGCTGATCGTGGCCGAAGAAGGCTGGCCAACCTGCTCGATCGCATCCGAAATCGTGACCATCTGCATGGAGGAAGGTTTCGACCACCTCGATGCGCCGGTGCTGCGGGTGTGCAACGAAGACGTGCCGCTGCCCTATGCCGCCAACCTTGAAAAGCTGGCGCTTATCGATGTCGCGCGGATTGCCGAAGCAGCGCGCAAGGTGTGCTACAAATAGGCAAGCAACGGAGGCTCGCCCGATCAGCTCGGGCGGGCCGCCGAAAAGGTATTGCAGCGCGCCACCGGCGCTACCGGGTTGCCAGGGAACAGCCCGTTCGCGTTCGGTCCGCCAGCCAGATCGCGGTTGTCGCGGACGTTGAATGCGGCGGTGTAGACGATCTGCTGATTGTTGAAGATGTTCATCGGCGTGATCGACTTGAAGTCGTATGCCACCTCCACAAACATGACCGCCGTCTGCGGCGAAGCGGTGATGAGCCGGCCCGTAACACCCATCCCGGCAAACCCGGTGCCAGTTGCGCCGGCTCCTTGGTTGCCGAAACTCGACTGGTGGACCTTGGCACCGCGACACCGCTGCCAGGCGATCCACTGACCGCCATCCGCGTTACGCTGCAGGCTCGAGATGATCATGCGGCCTCCCGAGAAAATGCCAATGTTTTGGCCCATCTTCTCGGCGCCGACAAAGGTTTCGTTAAGGTCTGCTTCAGTCACCTGATACACTGACGCCTGGTTGGCTGTTCCGACACGCGAAACGTTGTCCGCCGTTTGCGTTGCAATCTGGCTGACCAGCATATGCGTAATGACCAGAGATGCGGTGTCGGTCCCGAGCATGCCCATGCCAAGCACCAACGGCGCAGCAAAGGCAAATTCAACCATTGCCAGACCTGAACGGTTTGCGGCGAGGCGCCGCGCCAATTTGCGATGCCGGGCTAACAGCGGATGTCCGATAAAAGGCTTCATTAGCAATCCCTTACCGTTGTGTTGCGCCCGCCCTGTGCGTCGAAGGGCTGATTGCGCAGCACCGTGGAGGCCTTGAGAGTCACGTTACTGGGCAGGCCAGCCAATCCGGCCATCGGAAACAGCCGCGGATAGGTTACAGTTGCGGTGTAAAGAACAACGTCGCGTGCGCCGCCGAGGCCGCCTTTACCGCGGCTCGCATTCCAGTTGCCGCTGTTGTTCGCATCGACATAGGTCTCGCCTGTGTCACAGGCCCCGTTGTTATTCGTATCGTTGACGATTTGTTCGGCACGACCAACATCCGAGAAATCGAAGAATGATTCCTTTTGAACCGTGATCTGCGCGTTGTTCGGCATCACCGCCCTGACTTGGCCGATCATGAAATTGTCGATTGTGGTCTGGTTGGTGGCACCGTTCTGAAGGGTGAGATCGCGCCCTGCCTTCTGAAGCGAACCCTGCAGTACCGAACTGGTGTATTGCGAATGGGATATATCGAACAGGCCCATGATCATCAGAATCAGGACCGGCCCGACGAAGGCGAACTCGACGAGGGTGACACCGCTACGATCATCAAACAGACGCCGCAGCAATGTCACGCGCGATGCGATGCGTGCAATCATGACGTAAGCCTCAGTGCAGCGATCTGACCGGCGATCCGCTGGAAAGCCTGGTTTAGCGCCGCGTTGTTCGAAGCCTCGAACGCGCGGCCAGGCGATGCGCAATTGGTAAGGCTGGTGGTCAAATCCGTGCCGAAGGCAACCACCCAAACCGTGATGTTTTCATCCTTGGCCGCTTGGCAAGCCGCCTGGAAGCGCAATTCGTGCCGGGCATCCATCTGCTCTTGAGATCCATCGGATGTCACGCGCCGATCCCATGGCTCGATCCCATACGTTGAATAGACCTGCCGGTTCGGGGCAAGACGGCCGTCGGTCATGAACACGATGTGCCGGGCAATCGCCTGACCATTCGGTGCCGTGGTGTTATCACTGGCAAAGATCCCACGCGGCGAAGTATAACGCCCACCCCAGATCATGCCGATATCGTGATAGGTTGCACCGCGTGCGATGAGCCCGTTTACATATGTCTGAAGTTGCGGTCTTGTCGTTACCTGCAGTCTGCGGGCACGCGGAACACAAAGGTTCAGGCCGGCCCGGTCCATCCGCCAGTTGGTGGCATCAGTTGTTGTTGTAACGTTCGCGGTGGTGGGTGAACCATTGTTGTTTCGCTGCCACACGGCGCGGTTTAGTTGCGGTTTCCACCTTTGCGCCTCGGTTGCCGGGACAAGATTGATGTTGAGGTCAAAGGCATTGGCCGGAACCGGATTGAGCGTGCCGGTCTGGACTGTCGCTGCTTCTTCGATGCAGCCAGCCCAGGTGATGGTCTGCATGGCACCGCCGGTGCCGGTCGGCATCTGGATCTGGTTATCATCATAAAGCGTGGAGAGGTCGACCGAACCCCAGTTCGGAACGCCCGCAGGCGGCGTGTAACCGCAATTGGTGGCGACACCGGTGGTGACGCGGCAATATCTGTAATCGACAAACGTCGGAGATGATGTCGATGAGAACCTCGCCACGCGCGACTGGTAAGTGTGGCTGGTGGCCATGAACTGCACTGGGATATCGAAGCCGACATTGACGCTGTTGGCGTAGGGCACGACCCCGTAACGAACGCGCGCGGTCGGAGAAGCTGTCAGCGCGATTGAATCGTAGAAACTCATCACGGCGGCGCGCAGGCCGACAATCAGCGAATTCGAAACTTCGACTTCATTGTTATTGCCGTTTGTGCAGCCGGCAATGTTGTTGTCCGGACAGTTCATCGAACCGGTCACGTCGAGAACGAAGGTGATATCGGTGTTCGAAATGTTGAGGTCTGCGCTGCAGGTTGCGCTGAGACTGAACTGGTTGAAGCCAAAAGCAGCCATGATGGTCGATGGCAGCACGCCGCTGGCCGTGCCTGTCACCACCCCATCATTGTTCGCGGAATAATTGCGGGTGCGCCCCGTCACGCCGAAAATTCCGTCGTGGAAGTTCTGATCGAAGAAGTTCAAACCGACCTGCTTGTTGGCTGCGGTCAAACTGGCGCCTGTCATCGCCTTGCGCGCAGCAAGAGCGCCCGCATCGCAGGCGGCCTGCATCCGTGCCGAGGCCATGTAATAGCGGCTTGCATCAATGCCCCCGCCGACCATCGCCATAAGCGGAACCATTGCTGCGGCGGCAAGCGCGAGCGTGTTGGCGGTCTTGTCATGCAGCAGGTTCTGCATGAACGACTTATCAGCCGGTTCTTTTTGCCCCATCAGTCGGTGCCCTTCTTCGGTTGCCTGCCTACAAACTCACGCAGACATTCCAGATGCATCGTCTGCCCATAAGCGCTTCTGGTAAGCGGATTGCGAAAGTTCATGGTTAACAGAACCCTAACTGCCAGATACGCCTCTCAACCGCTTGGCAATGTCCCGCACGGGGACAGTTCGCTTGCCAATTGGGCGGGCGGTCGGATAGGCGCGCAATGGTGACCGCCGAGCCATCCGATATGCTCCCGCCAGAAGCCGAACTGGCGCTGGCCTGGAGCAAGCCAGAGGTTCGCGGAGCCTTGATGACCGCGCTTCAGCTTGACCGCAGGCTGGGGCGAATCGTGGCCCGGACGCGTGAGCCGATGCTTGGCCAAATGCGGCTTGCATGGTGGCGCGAGGCGCTGGGCAAGCCGGTTGCCGAGCGGCCGCGTGGTGATGCAGTGCTCGATGCAATCGGCGTGCACTGGTGCGGCAGGGAGGCCGCGCTGGTGAATATGGTGGACGCCTGGGAACTTTTCGTCACCACGCAGACCCTTGGCCCGGATGAGGCAGCGTCTTTCGGCGCCGGGCGCGGCGCATTTTTTGCGGCAATGGCGGTGCCGGGTGATGCGGCTGCGGTGCAGCGACTGGCTGCAGCGGGATTCCGCTGGGCACTGGGCGATGCGGCATCATCGATTTCGGACGCAGGTGAACGCGCTGCGGTGATCAATGCCGGTCTTTCACGCGGGAATGACGCAGGGCGGATTCCTCCGGGTTTGCGCGGTCTCGCAGTGCTGGAGGCGCTGGCTTTGCGGGGGCTGCGGCGCGGCGGCCTGGCGCTTATGGAAGGGCGCTTGGCGCCGTTCACCGCGATGAGAGCCGCTATCTTTCGCTAGTGATTACGTATATTTGCGTAAGCAGGGCAGCGAAATAGGTGCAAATCTTTGCGACAGGCAGTGATGGGTGTGTTGGGCGGGCTTGTCCTTGCCGGGGTGGGAGCGTTCTGGTGGCAGGGCCGCGCCGCGATCGAAGAAGGCGCACCCCCGCCGCCCACGCTGGCGCCGTCACCTGATCCTGATGCCTTGCCAACTGCCGACCCCGGCAGCCTGCAAGGCCCGGCGCCGCCGGAAGTCAGCGAGCTGGGGCGTGAGGAGCAGCGCTTCTTCCGTTATGATCGCAACCGCGACCGGCTGATCACCCGCAACGAAATGCTTTCGAGCCGGACTGAGGCCTATCGCAAGCTCGACAAGGACGGCAACAACCTGCTCACCTTTGAAGAATGGGCCGTGGCCACTGTCGACCGCTTCGAAAGCGCCGATGTTGACCGGGACGACCGGCTCACCCCACGCGAATTCGCTGCGACCGCGCCGAAGCCGGCGGCGAGAAAGCCGGCTTGCAAATGCTGATACGTCAGGCGGGCACGGTCTCGCGGGTGGCCGCAATCCAGTGTGCCAGATCGGCCTTGGCGCGCGAGGTGTAAGCTTCCTTCCGGACCTTCTTGCCAACGTCGTGGAGCGGCGGGAAAAGGCCGAAATTGACGTTCATTGGCTGGAAGGTTTCGGCCACGGCATCGCCCGTTATGTGCGACAGCAGCGCGCCCAACGATGTTGTGGCGGGCAGCGGCTGCCACGGGCGACCGGCCAGTTCAGCTGCCGCCATCATCCCGGCGACAAGCCCGATCGATGCGCTTTCGACATAGCCTTCGCAGCCGGTTACCTGCCCGGCAAAGCGGATATGCGGCGCAGCCTTCAGGCGTAGCTGGCGGTCAAGCACTTCAGGCGAATTGAGGAAGGTGTTGCGGTGCAGCCCGCCCAGCCGCGCAAATTCGGCATTCTCCAGCCCCGGGATGGTGCGGAACAAATCGATCTGCGCGGCATATTTCAGCTTGGTCTGGAAGCCGACCATGTTCCACAGCGTGCCAAGCTTGTTGTCCTGCCGCAGTTGGACAACGGCATAGGGCCAACGCCCCTGAGGAAATTCCGGCGTGGCATCGAAGGGATTGTCCAACCCAACGCCCTTCATCGGACCATAGCGCAGCGTTTCCACCCCGCGTTCGGCCATTACCTCGATCGGCATGCAGCCGTCGAAATAGGGCGTGTCCTTTTCCCACTGCTTGAATTCGGTTTTTTCGCCTTCCATCAGCCCGCGGTGGAAGGCGAGGTATTGATCCTGGTTCATCGGGCAATTGATGTAATCACCGCCCTCGTTCGAGGCATCGGTGCGCTTGTTCCAGCGGGACTGGATCCAGCATTTGCTCATATCGATGGAATCGCGGTGAATGATTGGCGCGATGGCATCAAAGAAGGCAAGCCGCTCGCTGCCTGTGGCGCGCACGATGCTGCCCGCGAGCGCCTCGGCGGTCAGCGGGCCGGTTGCGACGATGGTGAGACCGGCTTCGGGCAGGGCGTCCACCCGCTCGCGTACGATGGTGACATTAGGGTGCTGCGATAGCGCCTTTTCAACTTCGGCAGAGAACACATCCCGGTCAACCGCCATGGCGCTGCCCGCGGGCACACGCGCGGCATGCCCGGCGCGCATCACCAGGCTATCTAGCTCGCGCATTTCATGATGCAGCAGCCCGACCGCGTTCTTGGTATCGTCATCCGAACGAAAGGAATTCGAGCAGACCAGTTCGGCCAACCCGTCTGTCTGGTGCGCCGCGGTCATTTCCCCGCAACCGCGCATCTCCGACAGGTGCACTAGCGCGCCTCGCTGGGCCAGCTGCCATGCAGCCTCGCTCCCGGCGAGGCCGCCGCCAATGATGTGCACATCGTGCATTGTCGCGTTTGCGGTCATGACAGGGCAGGTAATTGCGTGTTAGCTCCGCCGCAAGCCCCGAGGAGCGCGGGGCAAGAGAAGGGCGAAATGGCAAAGCAGGCTTTGATCGATCAACGACCGTGGCTGCTGGCGAGCATTACGGCGGCCGTGGCCTATTATTTCTTGCGCGATAACCCGCTGGGGGAGGGCACTTGGGGCCTGCTCGCCAAGGGGGCTTCGGTGGGTCTTCTGGTGGCCTATGTCTGGCTGCGCGTCCCGCAGGGCAAGCACCGCACCGACGGATTTCTGCTGGCCGGTGCCTTGGCGATTGCAGCGGCGGGGGATGTCGGGATCGAACTGGATCTTGGGGTCGGCGCAGCGCTATTTGCGGCTGCCCATGTCGTTGCCGTGGTTCTTTACCTGAGGAACCGTCACCAGCGCCCGTCTCCGACCCAGAAAGTCATCGGCGCAGCGTTACTGATCGGCACGCCGGTGGTGAGCTTTCTGCTAAGCGGGCAGGCGTTGGTGGCAGGCTATGCTGCGTTCCTCGGAACGATGGCATCGGCTGCATGGATGAGCCACTATCCGCGCTACCGCGTGGGAACCGG
>JBEQBX010000086.1:0-12442 GCA_041639595.1 Porphyrobacter sp. | reverse complement strand
GTAGCCATAATCAAAGCTTCCTGTAACAAGTATCCCGGCCAGGCGGTTGTTTCCGCCGGTCTTTCCTCCACGATCCGCCCCATGCGAACCGCAGGCCAAAAAGGGCCGAACCGCCCCCGAAGCCGAACGCTGGCGGAGGCACCTGTGCGAGCGTGAGCCTGCACAGATGGGCGGCGCTTAGGCGCAAAGGGTGGGAAAGGCAAGGAAAATGGGGGTCCGAAGCGCTAGGTTACTATTTGTCGCCTGCTTCAGATTTGGGAGCAAGCGAAAGCAGCGCGTTTAATGGAGTAGCTTCAATTTCCCTTTGATCTTCAGTCTGTCGTTCGGCTTGCGCTAGTTTGTTTTTGCGATGTTCTGATATAAGTCTTTGCTTATCGCCTGCAATATCATCGATCCGTGCAAAGCGGGCCTTCCGCTTCTCGCGAGCGCCATACCATTCATCGAACAACATCTCGACCAATTCAATGAGGGCTTGGGCTTCGCCTGGTTCGACTGGCACGATGAGATCGATATCCTTCTCCATGTGCGCACCGATGTTGCCAATACTGCGTACCCGGTCAATCGCGTCTACGGACTCGACTGAAATTGCACGATCAGCAGTCCCATCATCAATGGCGCTGCGGAGTGCTTTGATTTCATCGATAAGTCGAGATTTAGAAATGCCAGTAAAATCGCGGATCATCCCTTGCAAGCAACGCCGTGTGAGTGTTGCTGCCGCTTTTGGGCTCAGTTCCCGAATTAGGCAAGATTCGTAGTAATCTTCTCGAATTTGCTTTGGGATATAATCTGGCTGCGGCTTACTTAAGCCTTGGGGGTAAACACATTGATCGAAAACCACTGTCCCGCCGCTGTCAAACCTATATGTACTTGAAAGATAACGACCCTCGGCGATTTTTATGTGAATCGTAGTTTTTTTGCATCTTTGATTAACGCAGCCTATTGAATGGTCTTGCACAACTAGGTTGCCTTCAGACTGTCCTTTTAGTCCGATTGAGCGCATGTTAACATCGTGCTTTTCGCCTGCAACAGCTTGAGGAGTGCCACAATGAGGACATGTCCAGTTAAAGGCCATTTATCGAGCTTTCAAAATGCTATACCTTCTACACAACCTCGACGTTAAGGCGGCGGCTGCTAAGTGGCAAGCGCTTGGAAATTTGCCAACCCTGATCCAAAGTTGCCATGTCATTACGAAATGCGCATGTCTCTCGGCGCATCCCTTTAAAAGCGGGTCCGCCATTTTCCGATACAGATACGTCACCCTGAACTTGTTTCAGGGTCCATTTCTCCGCTCGCGCGGACAGTGGTCGGGGAAGGATGGATGCTGAAACAAGTTCAGCATGACGGGGTTTTTGGGAGTGGTTTGCCGAACGGGTTTTGCGCCAGCTTGTAGGGTTGTGCTGGCCTGCGGTTCAGAGGCCATCCTTAAACACTACGCCAGCGGTTCAAACCCCAACCCCACTGCCAAATCCCGCCATTCGGGATTTACCTCGTTGATCAGATTGATTTTCCACTGTCGCCGCCAGTTCTTGAGCTGCTTTTCACGGCTGATCGCCCATTCCATGTCTCCGAACAGTTCGAAGTGGACGAGGCGTTTTACGCCGTGATCTGCAGTGAATCCGGGCAGTGCGCCTTCGCGGTGTTGCCACACGCGCTTCATCAGGTCTGACGTCACGCCGATGTAGAGGGTGCCGTAATGCCCGCTTGCGAGAATATAGACGCAGGGTTGTTTTTCGACCTGCATGACCACTGCGTGCCGAGGGATGGACCCTGAGACAAGCTCAGGGTGACGCCGTTTTGGTGGGAGTTGATTTGCGCTTCCCACTCACTTCCCTTCCTCCCGACTTCGTCATCCTGAACTTGTTTCAGGATCCATTGTGCCGATCAGACTGCCGGTTGTGGGGAGGGATGGACCCTGAAACAAGTTCAGGGTGACGGTTGGGTTTGGGGGGGAAGGATGGTTTGCGGGCGAGGGGCGTTTTGTTGGCGACGGTGGCCGGGCATCGTGGTGCGCCTAGCCTTCCTACCTCCTTCGTCATCCTGAACTTGTTTCAGGATCCATTGTGCCGATCAGGCTGCCGGTTGCGGGGAGGGATGGACCCTGAAACAAGTTCAGGGTGACGGTTGGGTTTGTGGAGTGACGGGTTGTTTTGAGGGTAAAGGGTGGTTGCAGCCTTTCAGCCGCCGAACCACTCACCCCCGCGCCACCTGCTTCTCCACCAGCGCAATCGCCGTCGCCACCGCCATCTCCCGCGTCAAATTCGACGTATCCAGCAACGCCGCGCCTTCCGCCTGCCGCAGCGGAGCCTCCGCCCGGTTCCGGTCGCGCTCATCGCGCTCCGCCAGATCCGCCTCGATCGCCTCGCGCGCCACGTCCTTGCCCAGCCCGCGCATTTCCACCCAGCGCCGCATCGCGCGTGCGCTGACGCTGGCGGTGACGAAGAGTTTGGCGTCTGCATGCGGGGCGATCACCGTGGCGATGTCGCGGCCGTCCAGTACGGCTCCGCCGGGCTGGTTCGCAAAGGCCTGCTGCCGCGCCAGCAGCGCCGAGCGCACCGCCGGATGCACCGAAACGCGGCTGGCATAGCCGCCGCTTTCCTCGCTGCGCAGTTCGGGATCGTCCAGCAGGCTTTCGGGAAAGTCGCAGGCCGCCAGCGCTGCCTGCGCATCATCGGGATTGCCGCCGCTCAGGAAAACCTGCCGCCCCACTGCGCGATAGAGCAGCCCGGTATCGAGATGCGGCAGGCCGAAATGCGCGGCGAGGGCCTTGGCGATGGTGCCTTTGCCCGAAGCGGTCGGGCCATCCACGGCGATGATCATTGCTTGTCTCTCCGCGCCCGCAGCGCCTTTACCAGCCCCCAGATCGCAATCGCGCCCCAGAAGAATTCCAGCACGAACGAGGCCGGGTTCATGTGGACAAGCAGCGATACCGTCAGCAGCACCGCGCCCAGCAGGTTCACCCCATGCTGCACAAACGGATTGGGCCGCTCCACCTTGGTCGCATAGCCATAGGCGAGCACGATGCACGCCGTACCGATAAACCCGATGACATTGGCAAGGGTTCCGTCGATCACGCCGCTGCCGCACTTTCAAGCAGGCTTTCGAACACCGGAAAGCTGGTGGCGATGGGCCGCGTGTCGTCCACTTCCACGCCGCGCTTGCTGGCAATCCCGGCAATCGCCATGCTCATGGCAATGCGATGGTCGAGGTGCGTCACGACGCTCAGCCCCTCTGCCGTGCCGGGCAACGGTACGCCGCCGGTGCCATCGATGATCAGCCCGTCCTCGGTCTCGGTCACGGTTGCGCCTGCCAGTTCCAGCGCCGCGCGCATCGCGCTGATCCGGTCAGATTCCTTCACGCGCAGTTCTTCAAGGCCGGTGGTCACCGTGCGGCCCTTGGCCAGCGCGGCGGCCACGAACAGCACCGGGAATTCGTCCACCATGCTTGGCACCACGGCGGGGTCCACGGCGATGCCGGTCAGCAGCGAATGGCGCACGCGCAGGTCTGCCACCGGCTCACCGCCCACATCACGCCGGTCCAGTTCC
Organism: Porphyrobacter sp.; assembly: GCA_041639595.1. Lineage (GTDB taxonomy): Bacteria > Pseudomonadota > Alphaproteobacteria > Sphingomonadales > Sphingomonadaceae > Erythrobacter. Next base: position 8,900 of record JBEQBX010000086.1, on the reverse strand, counting down.
TCAATGCTCCCGCCCATCAGCCGCAGCACATCGAACAGCGCGGCGCGCGTGGGGTTGAGCCCAACGTTTTCCACCACAAGGTCAGAGCCTTCGACCAGCAGCGCCGCCACCACAAAGAACGCGGCAGACGATGGATCGCCCGGCACAACAATATCCTGCGGCTGCAATTCTGCCTCGCCGCGCACGCGGATCACCCGCGCGCCGTCATCGGCAATATCCACTGTCAGCTCTGCCCCGAACCCGCGCAGCATCCGTTCCGAATGGTCACGCGTGGGGATCGGTTCGATCACCGTGGTGATCCCTGGCGTGTTCAGCCCCGCCAGCAGAATCGCGCTCTTCACTTGCGCCGAAGCCACCGGCAGCCGGTATTCGATGGGCACCGCAGGAGAAATCCCGCGCAAGGTGAGGGGGAGCCGCCCGCCGGGGCTGGCGGTGAATTCTGCGCCCATTGTGGACAGCGGATCGATCACCCGCCCCATCGGCCGCTTGGACAGCGAGCCATCGCCCACAAAAGTCGCTGTAATCGGATGTGTGGCGACCAGCCCCATCAGCAGGCGGGTCGACGTGCCCGAATTGCCCATGTCGAGCGCGGCTTGCGGTTGCAGCAGGCCGCCCACACCCACGCCGTGCACATGCCACATGCCGTCCGCATCGCGCTCAATGGTCGCGCCCATCGCGCGCATGGCGGCGGCGGTGGAAAGCACGTCTTCGCCCTCCAGCAGCCCTGTCACCCGCGTTTCACCCACCGCCAGCGCGCCCAGCATGATCGAGCGGTGGCTGATCGACTTGTCGCCGGGAACGCGGATGCGGCCTTTCAGCGGGCCAGTGGCAGTGAAGCGGCGGGGGCGCATTTGTGCGGGATCGTGTGAGGACACGGTGGGACTTTCCGAACGGGTAAGGGCCAATAAAGCGCGCGGCTTTTGACAGCAGCGCGCCGCTATGGCAAGGCGCGCCCTCTCTTGATTCCGCGAAGCTGCGGACCCATCAAGCGTGCAGTTTCTCCGCCCGCGCGAAATCCTGTCGTGCCGGGCCAGTCTTGAGGAAGTTTCATGGTCAAGCCGGAATGGGGCGCCAAGCACGGTTGTCCGAAGTGTGGCACCCGCTTCTATGATCTGGGCAACACGGACCCGATCACCTGCGTCGAATGCAAGTACACCTGGACCGCCGAGCCGGTGCTGAAGTCGAAGCAGCCGATCCCCTATGAGGAGATACAGAAGGAGAAGGTTGACGCCGTCCCCGACGTCGATCTGGCCGATGAAGATCTGGATATCGATGAAGATGGCGATTCGCCTGACAACGACGTCGATCTTGGCGGCGACGATGATCTTGGCGTGCCCGGCCAAAGCGGTGACGACGACGAAGTCTGATGTCTTTTCGGGGCCGGTCGTTCCGGTCGGCTCCGAAAAATTTCCACAGGCGATTTTTTCATCTTGCCAGTCCGGGCACTCTCCCTTAGAGGCGCGGCTCCCGGCAGGATAGACCCGCCGGAACAGGCTGCTTCCCACGGCAGGCTGTTGGAATTATGGGGCCTTAGCTCAGCTGGGAGAGCGCCTGCATGGCATGCAGGAGGTCAGCGGTTCGATCCCGCTAGGCTCCACCATTTCTCCAACACAAGCCGCCTCTGGGCGGCTTTTTGTGTTTTTGGCCAAGTGTTTGCGTGGTGTTTCTGAAGTGCACCTAGATGCACCTAATTGCACCTACGCGCACTCAAGGCACCGCTACGCGCCGTGAGTGCAGCGCTGAATGCTACTTCTTGAGGCCAATCTCGCGCAGGCGTTCCTGCAGGTAATCGTCGGCCGTGATCGATACTGGATAACGGTCCGGATTTTGGTCGGTGATGCACTGCGGCAGTGTCTCGAACCGGAAATCGCTGCGCAGGTGTAGGAAGAACGGCATCGAATAGCGGCTGTGCTTCGCTCGCTCCCCCTCCGGGTTTCGCACGCGGTGGGTGGTGGATGGCAGGACGTGGTTTGTCAGCCGCTGCAGCATGTCGCCGATGTTGACCGCCAGCGCGCCTTGGGGGGGCGAGACGCTGATCCATTCGCCTGATTTTGTGAGCAATTCCAAGCCCGCTTCCTCTGCGCCCAACAGCAGAGTGATGAGGTTGATATCCTCATGCGCGCCAGCGCGTATCGCGCCGGGTTGTGCGTCGGCGGGCAGGGGTGGGTAATGGAGTAGGCGCATCACCGAGTTGCCGTCTTCGATGGCGGGATCGAACCAATGCTCGTCCAGCCCCAGCCACACCGCAATGCGCGACAGGATCCGCGCGCCGACGCGGTCAAACTGGACGTAGAGTTCCTCGAACGTCTCACGGAAACCTTCGGGACGGGTGGGCCAGACATTGGGGAACATCGACATCGCCGCCAGCGGGTGATCTGCCGGAAGATCGCGGCCAACGTGCCAGAACTCTTTGAGATCGCTGACTTTTGCGCCCTTGGCAATTTCGGTGCCGAATGGCGTGTAGCCCCGCGCGCCGCCTAGGCCATCGATATAGTAGCTGCGCTTTTCCGCTTCCGGCAGGGCGAAGAATTGCGCGGTCAGGTCCCAAGCGCGGGCGATCAGATCGGGATTGATGCCGTGATCTTTTACCATCGCGAACCCGAACGTCTCAAAACTCTCGCCCACTTCGCGCGAAAGAGCTTGCGGTTCGCTGTTCAGCGAAATTACCGGCAATGTATCAAGGGGCATGGTGTTCCAGTTCGCACAATTGTCGCTATGGACCTGCCTGTAACGGGAATCGCGCAGGCTTTCATGACCAAAATCAACATCACCGAAACGACTGGCCGCAATCTGTGGCTGATGAAGTCCGAACCCGACGTCTATGGCTGGGACGATCTGGTGGCCGAGGGCGAAGGGACGTGGGACGGGGTGCGCAATCACCTTGCCGCGCGCAATCTGCGCACGATGCAGGAAGGGGACCTTGCGTTCTTCTACCACTCCAACATTGGCATCGAAATTGTAGGGGTAATCGTGATCAGCAAGGCCGGGCTGACCGACCCCACCGATCCTGAGGGCAAATGGGCCGCGGTGAAAGTGAAGCCGGTGACCAAGCTGCCAAAAACGGTCACGCTCAAGCAGGTTAAGGCAACGCCCGAATTGCAGGCCATGGACCTGATCCGCTTGTCACGTTTGTCAGTGGGCGCTGTGCGGCCGGAGGAATGGGCGCTGATCCTGAAAATGGCTGATGTGATCTGACGGGAACCCAAGCGCCCCGTCGCGCGTAGTATCTCCGACAGGGCGGACTTCTTCTGCCATATAAATCAAGGAGATGCACGATGGGTGAAATGACCGACAAGACCAAGGGCCTTGCCAACGAAGCTGCTGGCAACATCAAGCAGGCCGTGGGCAAGGCGACCGACAACGCCAATCTGCACGCCAAAGGTGTGGCACAGGAGCGCAAGGGCGAAGCCCAGCAGGTGGCTGGCAAGGTCAAGGGCGCGCTGGGCGACAAGGTCTGACTTCATCTGACCGATTGAAATTGAACGAAAGACTGGCGCAATCTTCCCCCGCTGGTTTCAAGACAGGCCGTTCCGCAAGGAACGGCCTGTTTGCTTGTGCCGATTGCAACTTCTGTCCCGCGTTGGAACGATCCCGAAACCGGAGAAATCTGCCATTTCTAATGGTGAAGAAACCGTTAAGCAGGGGGAATGAACAGGTCATTCGCAAATGCCGCCAGTGCTGCATATGGCACCACCCGCCATCCGTTCCGCGCTTCATTGCCGCGGCATGCATTGCGTGAGTTGCCGCGGCTGGAGCCGGAAGTGATCGCGGCGATGCGCAAGGCCGAAGATCGCTTGCGGGACATGGAAGTGCGATCCCAACCGGTCAATCTGAAGCGCATTACCATGCAGGATCTGCGCGATTTCCTGATCGCTTATTGCGCCTGCTTTATGGCGGTGATGGCCTTCATCGCCTGATGCTTCAGGCGGTCTGCGCCAGTTTTTCGGCCTTGTAGAGCAGCCAGCCCAGCCACGCCGACACGACGCACATCGCCGCACCCAGCAGCAACTGATCGACCAGCGCCACGCCCGCGCCGCTCAGGGCCCCGGCAATCAGCGCACCTGCCACCATCGCGCCGGAATTGACGATGTTGTTTGCGGCAATCGTCCGCGCGGTTTCCGATTTGTCGACCACAGTGGTGAGGAAAGCATAGAGCGGCACGACAAACATCCCGCCTGCCACGGCGATGCCCAGCAGGCTGAGCAGCAGCGGAATGGCCAGCGGCTGAACAATGAAGGTGGAGACATCCATCAGCGATAGCCCCGGCATATCAGGCCACATGCGACAAACCGCATAAAAGGCAATCACGAACAGCCCCATCATGATCACTGATGCCGGGGAATAGCGCGCCGAAACCGTGCCTTTGAGCAGGGCGTTGATCGACATCGATCCGATGGCAATGCCGACCGAGAACATCACGAGGAACAGGCTGGCCACTTCCTTACTGGCATAAAGCACGTTCTTGGCCAGTGGCGGAAACTGGATGAACAGGACTGTGCCGACCGTCCAGAAAAAGCTGATCGCGACAATCGCCATGAACACCTGCCGGTGGCGTGTGGTGTTTCGGATCAGCCGCCAGGATGCGGTGAAGGCGTTGAAATCGATCTTTTGCGCTTCTTGCAGTGGCGGAGCAGGGGGCACTTGCCGCCCGGAGATATAGCCGACCAGCGCTGTCAGTACGACGCCACCGGCGGCAACCTCGACCGGAATCCAGCCCGCCAAAATCGTGCCTGCAAGAATCGCGATATAGGTGCCCGCCTCGACCAGACCGGTGCCTGCCAGCACTTCGCCTTCATGCAAGTGCTGGGGCAGGATCGCATATTTGATCGGGCCGAAGAACGTGGAATGCACACCCATGGCCAGCAGTGCGGCCAACATCAGCGGGATGGCGATAGACTGCACTTCCATCCCCAGCCAAGCCATCACAAGGCCAGCACCGCCTACCAGCATGATGGCGATTTCGCAGGCCTTTACGATTCGGATGATCTTGGCCTTGTCGCGCATATCGGCCAACTGGCCCGCCAGCGCCGAAAGCAGGAAAAACGGCAGGATGAAAAGCCCTGAGGCAATAGCCGAAAAGCGCGCTTCTTCGGCTTCGGAGCTGTAGACGTTGTACACGACGTACAGGACCATCGCGTTTTTATAGAGATTGTCGTTGAAGGCCCCCAGCAACTGGGTGACGAACAAGGGCAGGAAACGGCGCGTGCGCACCAGATGCGTCGATGTTGTCATGAACCCTTTGCCGACATCTTTTCCTTGAGCGCACCCTTAGCCGCGAGCAGGCGATGGGCAAGCAGTTTTCGGTGTGGATGCGGTAGGCTGCGAATGTTGCGATTCCGTTTGCTGGAATTGCGCGCTATGCCGCTTCACAGATGCTGACTCTTCCTAACCTGCTCACGCTGTCGCGGATTGTGACTGTTCCTGTCCTTGCGGCGTTGCTGTGGTGGCCTGAATGGCGGCTCGGCTATGGTCTTGCCTTTGCCGTTTACTGCCTGATGGGCATTACCGATTATTTCGATGGCTATCTGGCACGAGCGCAAGGCGCGGTCAGCAAGCTGGGCATCTTCCTTGATCCCATCGCCGACAAGATCATGGTGGCTGCGGTGATTCTCGTGCTTACCGCGCAAGGCATTCTGCGTGGACCTTACGTTGGCGATATGCACGTGATTGCGGGTCTGATCATCCTGCTGCGCGAAATCGCCGTTTCGGGGCTGCGGGAGTTTTTGGGCGGTATTCAGGTTTCGGTGCCCGTCAGCCGTCTGGCAAAGTGGAAGACGACGTTCCAGATGGTCTGCCTTGGCGCGCTGATTCTGGGGCAGGCGTTGCCGGGCTGGCTGATGCCGATTGGCGGGATCGAAGTGAACGTGCCGCACACCGTGGGCCTTACCACGCTGTGGGCCGCTGCTGTGCTGACGGTTATAACCGGCTGGGATTACCTGCGGGTGGGCCTGAAGCACATGGATTGAAGCCCATGGATTGAGAGGGCTTGCGGACCAACGCCCGGCTTTGTAGTTTGAACTCGCCCGGGATAAAGCAACCTCCCGATCAGGCCTGCCGCACCAGCGGAAGCCCAAGCGTTGCCTGTAAAGCCTGCTGTGCAGGCCACAGGTTGATGGGCAACTGATGACTGGCAATACCGACGGACTTACCCTTCCCACCTTTGGCGAACTCGTGCGCACGGGCGCGAGGATCGGCTGTCTGAGTTTTGGCGGGCCAGCGGGGCAGATTGCGCTGATGCACCGCGAACTGGTGGATGAACGCCGTTGGGTTAGCGAAGACCAGTTTCTTCATGCACTGAACTTCTGCCATCTGCTGCCGGGGCCAGAGGCGCAGCAACTGGCCACGTGGATCGGCTGGAAGCTGCACGGCAATCGCGGCGGGCTGGTTATGGGCTTGCTGTTCGTGGCTCCCGGTGCGCTGGTGATCCTTGCGCTGTCGATGCTTTATGCAGCGGCGGCAGGGCTTGGCTGGTTTGCTGCGCTGTTCTTGGGAATCAAGGCGGCTGTGCTGGCCATCGTGGTGCAGGCGTTGCTGCGCATTGCCGGGCGCGCGCTGGGCACGCCGGTGAAAAAGGCGATCGCAGCGGCTGCATTTCTGGCCCTGGCGGTGTTTGCCGTGCCGTTTCCGCTGGTTGTGCTCGGTGCCGGGATCATCGGCGTGGTGATAGCAGCGCGCCAGCCTGCGTTGCTGGGAATCAAGCCATCTGCGCCTGTTGCCGTAAGCGAGGTTCGCCCCTGGGGCGTTACCCTGCGGGCCATCGTTGCCGGTTGCCTGCTGTGGGCGCTGCCGCTTGCCGCTGTGCTTGCATTGCTTGGCCCGGACCACGTGCTGTGGAAGATCGGTGTGTTCTTTTCCAAGTTGGCGGTGGTGACTTTTGGCGGTGCCTATGCGGTGCTGGCCTATATGGCGCAGCAGGCGGTGGACGGGTTCGGCTGGCTGAATGCAGGCGAAATGGCTGATGGCCTGGGCCTGGCCGAATCGACGCCGGGGCCACTGATCATGGTGACTCAGTTTGTCGGCTATCTTGCCGCGTTCCGCGCACCGGAGCCCTTCGGGCCGCTGGTAGCGGGCTTGCTGGGCGCGGCACTGACGACGTGGGTAACGTTCGTGCCCTGCTTCATGTGGATATTCGCGCTGGCACCGTGGCTTGACCGGCTGGAGAACGCACCGCGGCTCAAGGGTGGACTGGCGGCCATCACGGCGGCGGTAGTGGGCGTGATCGCCAATCTCACGCTGTGGTTTGCGCTGCACGTGCTGTTCTTCCAGGTAGAGCAGGCCGGATTCGGACCGGTGACGCTGGATATACCGGTCCTTGCCTCGCTCGACTGGCGGGTGCTGGTGATTGCGCTGGGGAGCGCAGCGATGATCTTCCGCCTCCGGTTTGGTATCATCACCACACTTGGAGTTTGCGCGCTAGCAGGGCTGGGCCTCGCGTGGGTGTGACTGGCTAACCCGCCCGCAATTCGCCTGCCAGCATTCGGAATTCTTCGGCACGCGGGCTGTTCTTGCGCCAGACCAGCGCGATGTCGCGCCAGGCGTGGTCGGATGTCAGCGGGCGGACCACGATATCCGTATCGTGGAGAATGCCCGCCTCGATAGCCATCTGCGGGAGCATTGTCAGGCCAAGGCCATTGTCGACCATCTGCACCAGTGTGTGGAGCGAAGTGCCGATCATCGTCGCGCTGGCCCGCATTTCGGGGCGATTGCAGGCGGCCAGCGCGTGTTCTTTCAGGCAGTGTCCGTCTTCGAGCAGCAGCAGCCGCGTCTCGTCGATCAGGTTGGGTGTGATCGTGGCGGGCGGATCGCGCGGGTCGTCCTTGGGGAAGGCGACAAAGAGTTCGTCCTTGAACAGGATCTCGGCCTCGACCTCTCCCGTAGCAAAGGGCAGCGCCAGCAGCACGCAATCGGCGCGGCCATGGTGCAGCGATTCGATGGCGGCGGCGCTCGGCTCTTCGCGCAGAAACAGCTTCAGTTGCGGACGTTCCTTGCGCAGCCGGGGCAACATGCGCGGCAGCAGGAACGGCGCGATGGTGGGGATCACGCTCATCCTGAGTTCGCCGGCCAGCGGTGCGCCGTGGCTTTGCACCAGTTCGGAGAGTTCCTCCGCCTCGCGCAGCAGGCGGTGCGCCTTGGCCACTACCTGATTGCCGAGCGGAGTGAAGCGCACGACGCGGCGAGTGCGTTCGACCAGCACCACGCCCAATAGCGATTCGAGTTCGCGCAGGCCCGCTGAAAGCGTGGACTGCGAGACGAAACTGGCATCGGCAGCGCGGCCGAAATGCCCGTGTTCGTGCAGCGCGACGAGGTATTGTAGCTGCTTGAGAGTGGGCAGGTAGGTGCTCATCGCATTTCCGGTCCGGGCGTGGTGCCAGCGTCCTTCGACAGGCTCAGGACGAGCGGGGTTGGGGAGTAGACCTAGTGCCTACGCAGCAAATCACAACATCTGCACATGCGGAGCCGGTCATCCCAACATCCGCTCATGCTGAGCTTGTCGAAGCATCAGGCCGAGCTTGTCGAAGCCCGCTCATCCTGAGCTTGTCGAAGGATCATTCCTCCACCGCAACCTCGGGTTCGGCTACTTCAACCTTCGCGACCACATCATCGATATGCGTCATCTTCAGCTTGCCGTTCACCACCGCAAAGGCCAGCTTGCCCTCGACCAGATCGAGCGCATCGCGGCCGAACTGTTCATAGCGCCAGCCTTCGAGGATCGAGAGGTTCTTGCGCTGGCCTGCTGCAAGCAGTTCCAGATCATCGGTGCGGGCGAGCAGGCGGGCGGCGATGTCGATCTCGCGGCTACGGATTTTCAGCAGCAGTTTGAGCAGGTCGGCGACCAGTGCGCCTTCCTTGCCCAGCGGGGCACCGCGCGGGGCTTTGGGCGGCATTTCGGCGTCCGTCAG
>JBEQBX010000085.1:0-12633 GCA_041639595.1 Porphyrobacter sp. | reverse complement strand
CAGCCGCGAAATCGTCTCGCGATCATCCTGTCCAAGCTGGCGATATTGGGCTCCCATATGCGTTCCTCCGAGTGGGGCTGAGGCCTCAGAAATCCTCGAATTTCGCACTTCAAAATAGAATCCACCTGCAATGGCTGAAGCTGAGGGATAACGGCCATCATGCTTCAGCAGGTTAGGCTGAACTTTGCCATACTCTTGCACCACTCTGCGGATCAACTCCGGCGACACACGCTTCTGCCGCCAAACCGAAGTTGTCGCTACGAGGCCCTCTATGTCTATCTCGTTGGGATAGAGCATAAGACGGACCAGGCTTTGCGTGTCGTCCGGATCGGCCCCCACGTCGGTGAGAACGATTAGCCGATGCTTGGTAGTTGCCGGCGCAGCGTCTTCTTGGGTAGTTGGCTCAGCCGCCTTCGCAGTGTTGGTGCTGAGCGTAGCCGCCATGACGAGCATGGTAAGTCGCACAGCCATGGCACTCTCCTCCACAGTCTTTTTTGGTAGCGCTATCAATGCTCAGGCTTTGGCCATGTATCAATAGAGTTGTCGTTTCGTCGCGGCTATCGGACAGCAATCTGCTCTACGGCGAGATAGGACACGAGATTGGCCCGCCTTCAATGCGCGGTAATTGGTGAAAGCAGCCCACCCGCGTCAGCCAAATTTACGAATCCTCATCCAGTTTGTCGCGCTACAATCGGCGCTTTCATGGCATTCTCCCTAGGGAAAAGCGTTTTAGATTTGTAAGCCTGATCACACATCAAGCCTTTCTGGCAATTGGCTTGTTTATCATGAGCCATGCATGCTCGGGTAGTTTACCGATGCTCGGCGATTCTCGGCAATCCGCATACCAGATTAGGAATTTTCGCGCATGTGAGATGCGAGATAATTCTTGCAAATTGTATCCGCCCGTGGGATTTACGTGCATCTGAAGTGCGAGATAATCCTATGACAGTCCATCTGGTCGGCGAAACGATCAATGCCAAGCAGGCGCACCAGCGCGCGCAAGCAGGTGAGCTCGTCCAGCTTGTGCGAGGCGTATATGTCGCTCGCGATGTCGATGCAGACGCCGCCATTATGGACCATGCAATCCGCATCGCCCATTATCTCTATCCCAATGCCTATTTGTCGTCGGCAAGCGCGGCCCTGCTTGCTCCGACATCCGATGGCAGGCTGTTTATCAGTGGAAAGCGTAACCAACGCACGAGGCTGCGCAACCTCGAGATCGTTCAGAACGAAGCGCCGAAGCACCCTTCGACTGCGTCAGCGGTGGTCGGTGATGATCTGGGAGAGCTGCGCATCCACACATCCTCCCCGCGGCAACGCTTTCTGGAGGCATTTCGGCTGCGAAGCGAGCATGCCAGCGCCATTACCGCAGAGATGCGCGCCCACATGGCCGAGCGTCTCGTCGAGGAGTATGGCACGCCCAAGGAAGCCGCGGATGCGGTTTGGGCACTGGCCCGCGAAAATGGTTGGTATCGTGAAGGTGAAGGGGCTGAACGCTTTCTGATGGCGCAGCCGGGCACAGCCAAAGCGCCCATCAACAAGGCGGCGCTGGATCTGCTGATCGCCTGGCATGGTGAGCCGCTTGGGCGCCTGACCCACGACGGCTTTGAGTGGCGCTGGAAGCCAGCCCGGCGCTCAGGGCCAACGCTCATCAGGGAGACAACGCCCGGCAAACTCCCAGCCTTTATCGAATCCCTCCTGCCCGAAGGCTGGCTCGCAAAGGTGCTTCATGAGCGCGACGAGCGCGAATCGTTGAAGCGTGGACGGCGTTATATGTCGAACATTACCGTGGTCGAGACTCGCGACGAGCTGACGGCTGTACCGGCTGATATTTTAACGACGAAGCTGAACGGCTTTGTCGAGGCAGGCCGTTTCACCGGCCGCTACGATGGCCCGGCGCGGAGCGCCATCGAGGAGAGTTTCGAGCAGAACCTCGCGCGCATATTCGCTCGCGCAGAAACCCCGCGCCTGTCGGGCGTTCAGATCAAGGGGCCCATGCATCTAGCACCCGATGGCACACTCCTTCCGGCCATCGATTTGCCGTTCACTCATATCCTCAAGCCGGCGGGCACCGCTGGCTTCGAGACGCTGCCGATCGTGGAATGGCTCTGCCTTGAACTTGGTCGCGCTGCAGGCTTTGCAACGCCTGATATTGCACTGACAGTGATGCCTGATGGCATGGCTCCCGCGCTCATTGTGGAGCGGTTCGATATCCGCCTGGAGCCAGATGATCGAAGGCGGATCGCGCTTGAGGATTTCTGCTCGATCCTCGACCTTCATGCCTCGGCCAAATATGACGGAACGATAGAGCGAATGGCACGCGGACTGCGGCCTCTATCGACGGCACCTGCGGCGGATCTCGATATCTTGTTCCGTCGTGCGGTTTTCGCCTGGCTGATTGCTGATGGTGATATGCACCTCAAGAATCTCGCGCTGCTCAAAATCGCCGAAGCGGATGCCAAGGCCTTCACTTCGGTTCGCTTCGCTCCGCTATATGATGCGGTCACAACGCGCGTATTCCCGGGTCTTGGTGGCGACCGCATGGCCCTCAAGCTGGGGGGAAAGGATGATCGGCTGACGCGTCGGGATTTCATGACGCTGGCACAGACGATCGGCATACCGCAGGGAGATGCAGAAAATGCCATCGCAAGCTTGACAGACAGCCTAGCGCAAGCTGTCAGAACCGTCCGGATACCGGCTTTCGCGATGAATGCCGAGGTCGCCACCACCATTCAAGACCAGGTGTTGGCTCTTACGGGCGAGCGCTGCGCTGCGCTCGCTGGTGATGCCGATTAATGGCACTCGCCGCTATGTTGGTTCATCACACTTAGGGCAAGGGTGCAGGACTTGGTCTTTGACAAACCTGCCTTTCCCTGGCGTCCAATCGAACGGCCGGTGTCGCCAAAACTAGCCGCAAGGTAACCGGGGCCGAGTTGCGACGACCAGGCACTGAGAGAAATACCGCTTTGGAACGCGCACAGCCACATGCGAAAAAAAGCCTCGCTTGAGGCTCTGATCGAACTTGTAGCAGTGGTTGCGCGACAACTGTGGCATCGCCGGCTGATGCAGGCCGCCCTTGCCGATCACGGTGACCCAGATGACAAGCAGTAGTCCGAAAAGATGCAGGTGGCCTGTCGTTTGGCGCTTTCAGCACTTGCATCTTACCACTGCAAATGGGTAGCCAATACGAGCCGGGGCAAAAGCAACCTCCCGGTTAGGCCTTGCCGCCCAAGTGTTGCCTTGTTGGTCCGCTTTCCAGCGGATGGTAAGGCATGGGGCGAATGGCGATTTCCAGCACATCTCCTGATTTCCGCGAGATGGTCCGCGTGTTTGCGCGGATCGGTTTTCTCAGTTTTGGCGGCCCGGCTGGCCAGATTGCCTTAATGCACCGCGAACTGGTGGACGAGCGGCAATGGGTGGACGAGGAGCAGTACCTCCACGCGCTCAACTTCTGTCACCTTCTGCCCGGACCTGAAGCGCAGCAACTGGCCACATGGATTGGCTGGAAACTTCATGGAGTGCGCGGCGGTCTGGCTGCCGGGTTGCTGTTCGTGTTGCCCGGCGCGCTAGTGATCCTTGCGCTTACCGCCCTCTACGCGGTCGCCGCGGACCTTGACTGGTTTGCCGCGCTGTTTCTGGGGATCAAGGCTGCGGTGCTGGCCATCGTCGTGCAGGCCTTGTTGCGCATCGCCGGGCGCGCGCTCAACACCGCGTTCAAGCGCGGACTTTCGGCGGTGGCTTTCTTGGCACTGTTTGCGTTCAATGCGCCGTTCCCGCTGGTCGTGCTGGGGGCAGGTGCGATCGGTATGGTCGTTGCGGCAGTGCGTCCGCACTGGCTGTCGCTGAAGCCTGGTAGCGGCATTCCGGTGGCAACGCCGCGCCCCTGGGAGCACTCGATACGCACGGCGCTGGTCTGGGGCGCGATCTGGGCGGCTCCCATGCTGCTGGTGCTGGCCACGCTGGGCCGCGAACATGTATTGTGGGATATCGGCAGCTTCTTCTCGCAACTGGCTGTGGTCACATTCGGCGGGGCCTACGCCGTGCTGGCCTACATGGCGCAGGAATCGGTGCAGCATTATAGCTGGTTGAGCGCGGGCGAAATGGCCGATGGCCTTGGCCTTGCCGAAACGACGCCCGGCCCGCTTATTATGGTCACGCAGTTTGTGGGCTACCTTGCCGCATTCCGCGCGCCTGAACCGTTTTCACCGCTGGTGGCCGGGCTGCTGGGTGCTTTGCTGACCTTGTGGGTCACATTCGCACCTTGCTTCCTGTGGATTTTCACCTTTGCGCCGTGGATCGAACGCATGGAGAATTCGCCGCGCCTGAAGGGCGGGCTGGCGGCCCTGACCGCCGCCGTCGTGGGCGTGATCGCAAACCTGACCGCGTGGTTCTTTATCCACGTGCTGTTTGCAGCGGTGGCCAATGCGCAGATTGGACCACTCCACTTCAGGATCCCCGTCTGGTCCAGCTTCGATTGGCGCGCTGCCGTGCTGGCCGCGATGGCCGCTGTGCTGTTATTCAAGCTCAAAAGGAACATAATACGCGTGCTGGCAGCAGCCGCAGTGGGCGGGCTTATTCTGGGGCTTGCCGCCTGACGAGAGCCTGCGGCTTGGATCAGCAGGTTGGCGGTTCAACCGTCCGGGTTGAAGTAATCCGCCAGTTCGTCTGCGCCAAAGCCGTGGGTGTAGGATTGTGGATCGAGTGGAAGCATGGTGGCGTTCCATGCTTCCCAAGCCGCCCTCAGTTCGTTGAATTCTGACGCACGAAGGTTTTTCAGATTGGCGCGCTCCAGCGGATCGGCGTGCACATCGAAAAGGAACTCGTTCTCGCCGATCTTAAGGTACTTGAGATTGCCGTTTCGCGCAGCGCGTTGGTTGTGTTTCTTGTAGCGCCAGAACAATGTGCGTAGCGGCAGTTTGCGCCCTGCAATGGCCGATGCAATGTCGTTCCCATCGCTTGGGAATGCCTGATCCGGGGCCGTGCCCGCTGCGGCCAGAAACGTAGGCAACCAATCCATCGATATGATCTGCGCATCGCTGGTTGCCCCGGGTCTGGTGACGCCCGGCCAGCGCACAATGGCTGGTATTCTTAGGCCGCCTTCGAGGAGTTCGGTCTTGCGCCCTGTAAAGGGCCAAGTGTCTGAAAAGCGTTCGCCGCCGTTGTCGCTGGTAAAGACGACGATGGTGTCCTGATCGGCCCCGCTGGCCTTGAGGGCCTCAAGCACCCGGCCGATCTGATAATCGAGACGTCGTACCATGGCGGCATATATCGCGGCGCTGCCGCCGTCGAAGTGGAACAGCGCCTTTGGGTCCTTGAGCTTGGCGATGCGCGCGGATTCACTGGCATCGTCCGGGCCTTCCCATGGCCAGTGCGGTGCGGTGAAGTGGAGCGACATGAACCAAGGGGACGATGCCGCCGAGGCTTCGTGGATTTCCGCTATGGCACGATCGGCCAGCAGATCGGTCAGGTAACCGGCCTTTTCGACAGGCGTTGGTCCGTCCCACAGGTCGAGCTGACCGTTGCTGGTGGCGTGGGTGTAGTAGTCAACCCCGCCGCTGCGGATGCCCCAGAACTTGTGGTAGCCACTCTTGAGCGGGTCGAAGTAAGGCAGGCTGCCGAGGTGCCACTTGGCGATCAGCGAGGTGCGATAGCCCGCCTTGGCGAGTAGCGACGGCAGTGTCGGATGCGTCGGCGGCAGGCCGATGCTGGCGCGGTTGGCGAGTGGCTCCTCCAGACCCACGGGCAGGCGATACTGATAGCGGCCGGTGATGAGCCCAACGCGCGTGGCGGTGCAGACCGCGCTGTTGGCATAGGCGTCGGTGAAGCGCAGACCCTGCGCCGCCAGCTTGTCAAGCACCGGGGTCTCGAAATCGCGGCGGCCGTAGCAGGACAGATCGGCATAACCGAGGTCGTCGGCCATGATGTAGAGGATGTTAGGCTGCCTTGCGCGCTTGCGGGCAATCGCCGGCGTGGCCGCAAGAGCTGCGGTCGCTGCGGCTCCGCCAAGGGTGGCGCGGCGGGTGAAATTGAAGGTCAGAGTCATGGTGCGGTCCGTGGTCGCTGATGGCAGTGGACCCGCGCGTGGTCGCGTAAGGCAGCATGAGCCTATCGCTGGCAGCTTCAATGTCTATCAGATCAATAGACAATTGATCTTGTCGGTCGGGAAGTTTTCCTTTTGCGGCGAAATGGCAGCGCTCGGGTTGACCGGAAAGACTCAACTGTATAGGTAGAGATTAACCCGCAGGGCTCCCGACGATCAGGTCGGCCTGCACTACAGGGGTCCTGATCCGCGGCATTTGATGGGAAGCAGCTTGCTCCGCGTAAACAACCGCTAAAGCGCGCGATGCTGGGGCGACAGCGCCAGGCATCGTGTTCCCCTCCAACGAAGAGGTGATACGATGCACAAGCTTATGATGCGCGCCTAGGGCGCGCAAACCACCGGACACGATTGACGGACCTGCCGCCCTGACCGGGCGCGGTGCGCTTTCGTCCGGCCTTCCAACATAACGCCAGTTCGGCGCAGCCTGCTTAGGCCGCCGCCCGGAGGAATGCGTCATGCGACCGCTAACCAGCTCCGACCTTGCGGAACTGGCCCGGTATCCCGCGTCATTGCAACAGTCGATCGTTGCCCTTTGCGGCGTCGCCCCTGGCGACACCGCACGCGAAGCCGTGCCCGTTCCCGCCACCTTCAATCGCCGCTCGGAATCAGCGGCACCTATGGGTTCAGGGAAGTAACAGAATGAACAGGGTTTTTCGTTTCAAGCAGCGCCAGTTGATCCTCGCTGGCGTGGCGCTTGGTTCCCTTATCGGCACGGCCCCGGCTTTCGCCGCCGAGCAGCCCGTCGATCTCGAGGCGCCAGCAGCGGCGGCCGAAGAAGCCGGTGAAGCCATCGTTGTCACCGCATCACGCCGTCGCGACGAGGATGTCCAGGACGTGCCCGTCGCGATCAGCGTCATCACCAGCGATGCGCTGGAAAAGCGAGGCGACTTCACGCTTGGCCAGATCCAGCAGCAGGTGCCAAGCCTGCAGGTGTTCAGCTTCAATCCGCGCAACACCAACATCAACATTCGTGGGCTCGGCTCGAACGTCGCGCTGACCAATGACGGGTTGGAGAACGGCGTCGGTTTCTACATCGACAACGTTTACTACGGCCGCGTTGGCCTGTCGCAGTTCGACCTGGTGGACCTGCAGAGCATCGAGGTTCTGCGCGGGCCACAGGGCACGCTGTTCGGCAAGAACACCACCTCGGGCGTTATCAACATCACCTCGCGCAAGCCGAGTTTCGAGCCAGAGTTCTCGGGCGAGGCGAGCATCGGCAACTATGGCTTCCGCCAGATCCGCGCCTCGGCTTCGGCCGGCATCGCGCCAGATCTGCTGGCGGTGCGCGTCTCTGGCGCGATCAGCGGCAACGATGGCTTCCTGTTCAACAAGACCACGAACACCCGCGCCCAGAACTACCGCAACGAAAGCATTCGCGGCCAGCTGCTGTTCACGCCCGCCCCGGACTTCGAAGTGCGGATCATCGGTGATTACGCCAAGCAGGAGCAGGACCACGTCCTCTCGGTCTTCGCCGACCTGCACACGACGTATGCCAATGGCGCGACGATCCCGAACAACTTCGCCCAGCGCGCGGCGCGCTTCCCCGGCTACACGCTGCCAGCCTTCAGGCCCTTCGACCGCATCGGCGAGGCCGACAGCCACTACCAATCGAACATGGAAGGCTATGGCGTTTCGGGCGAGGTCAACTGGGACTTCGGCAGCGCGGCCCTGACTGCGATCACCGCCTATCGCTGGTGGGACTGGAATCCGGCCAACGATGGCGACAGCACCTCTTTGCCCATCACGACCAAGGCCCAGCAGGCTAACCGCCAGCGCCAGTTCAGCCAGGAGCTGCGCCTTGCTTCGAAGGGCAATCGCACCATCGATTACGTGATCGGTGCCTACTACTTCTGGCAAACGGTCAAGGGCTATGGTGCGACCCGCTATGGATCGGCAGCGGCGCTATGGAACCTGCCGACGGCCAACCAGACCATTGCCAATGCCGCGCTCAATGGCTTCGAGGCCAACTCAACCTCGACGCCCGAGACCCGCACGTTCGCGCTGTTCGGCCAGACCGACTGGCACCTTTCCGATGCGCTGACGCTGACCACGGGCCTGCGCTGGACGCACGAGAAGAAGGAAGGTGCGTTCAGCCAGTTCTGGGTCGATGGAGCTGACCTTTCGGGCTTCACCCCCGCACAAGTTACGGCGATCAATGCGATCCGCGCGCAGTTCAATCCGGTGACGAGCTTCGCCACGAAGTTCAGCGACAACAGTCTGTCGGGGCTGGTCACGCTCAACTGGAAGGTTGCGCCAGACGCCAGCATCTACGGCAGCTATTCGCGGGGGAACAAGTCGGGTGGCCTTAACCTTACCGCCTTGCCTGCAGGCATTGAGCCTGAAGTGGCGCCCGAGAAGGTCGATGCCTTCGAGCTGGGCTTCAAGTCGCAGTTCCTGAACCGTCATGCCACGTTCAACGCCGCCGCCTTCTGGACAGAGATCCGCGACTACCAAACCGCGATCACCGAGCAGGTGCCCAATACCGTCAACGTGCGGCAATATATCGCCAACATCCCCAAGGTCCGCTCGCGGGGGGTGGAAGGCGATCTGGCATTGCAGGCGAACGACAATATCTCGTTCACGGCATCGGCCAGCTACACCGACGCCAAATACGTTGAATATGCCAATGCGCCGCAGGCGGTGGAGAACCTCGACCTCGGCGGCATTCAGGACCTCTCCGGCAAGCCACTGTCCGGCGTGCCCAGGTTCGCATGGTCAATCGGCGCAGATGGCAACACGCCGCTGGGTCAGCTCGGCGGGCGTGAGCTCAGCCTCTACGCTCATGCCGACTACGCCCACAGATCGAGCTTCAACACCTCCGCCACCAACTCTGTCTGGGCGCAGGTTCCGGGCTTCGGCATCGCCAATGCGCGCATCGGGCTGAAGACCGACGATGGGTTGTGGGACCTGTCGGTCTGGGCACGCAACCTGCTGAATGAAGACTATTTCCTCAACCTCTCCGCCGCCAACACCGGTGTGGTCACCGCCCAGGTGGGCGAGCCGCGCACTTACGGTGTGACGCTGCGGACGCGACTGTGAGGCAGGCCGCATGACAACACGATCCCCCGCCGGTTCGCCTTCAGGCAGTTACCACCGCCTTGCTGCGATCTACGTGCCGGTCACCGCAGCTGCCCAGCCAGTTGCAGCTTGGCTGCCGGCCATCCTCGCGCGTGACTACGGCGTGCCGCTG
This sequence comes from Porphyrobacter sp., assembly GCA_041639595.1. Taxonomy (GTDB): domain Bacteria; phylum Pseudomonadota; class Alphaproteobacteria; order Sphingomonadales; family Sphingomonadaceae; genus Erythrobacter. Next base: position 3,343 of record JBEQBX010000085.1, on the reverse strand, counting down.
ACGCTTGTCGGGACGCTTTACCTCGCCGGCCAACTTCTCAACTGCGCGCTCGACCCCGTGGTTGGCGCGCTGAGCGACCGCACGCAGAGCCGCTTCGGCAGGCGGCGACCATGGGTAGCGGGCGGGGGATCGTTGTTCGTCGTCGGCAGCGCGATGCTGTTCTTTCCGCCAGCCAATCTCGGTCTCGGTTGGTTGGTTGCTGCCCTGGCCGCGTACTACATCGGCCTTGCGTTTCTCTCGACGCCGCTGCTGGCGTGGAGCGGGGAGATTGCCACGGGCTACAACGACCGGACCCGCGCGGCATCGAACTTCACGCTGTGGCAGTCGATTGCGCTGGTAGGCGCGCTGGCGTTGGCCGCACTGGCGCAGCATCTGCGCCCCGGTGACGGTCAGTTGCAACTGACGCTGTTCGGCTCGCTCGTGCTGGCTGCGGCGATCCCCGCGCTGTGGCTGACGCTGTCCAATCGCGATGACAGCGCACCGCCTGCTTTGGCAGTGCCGCTGTCACCACTTGCAGCAGCGCGCGCAGTCTTCGGCAACCCGCTGCTGCTGCGCGTACTCGCTTCGGACGCCGCCGTGCGCGCCGGCCAAGGCATCCGCACCACGCTGCTGCTGTTTTACGTAACGTTCTATCTTGGCAGGCCCGAATGGGGTGCAGGGCTGTTTCTGTTCCAATACGCCTTCGGGATGCTCGCCGCGCCGATCTGGCAACGCATCGGTGTAGCCTTGGGCAAGCGCAGGGCCGCCATCCTCGCCGAGGTGCTGCAGGCGATGATCAATCTGGCCCTGGTGCTGACCACGTCTGACCGGTTCTGGCTGGTCCTCGCGCTCGCCTTTGCCCAGGGACTGACGCAGGGATCGGGCAACATCATGCTGCGCTCGATGGTTGCCGACGTAGCCGACAAGCAGCGGGCCGAAACCGGTGAAGAGCGCGCAGGACTCTACTACTCGGTGTTTGCCTTGGCCGACAAGATCGGCGGAGCGCTTGCTGCCGGGATCGCCCTGCCGCTGATTGCCTGGTTCGGGTTTGACCCGAAGGTCGCCACCAACACCCCACAAGCGCTGAATGGATTGCTGCTGGTCTTCTCGATCGGCCCCGCGCTCGCCCACGCCGTTTCCGCTGCCGTCATCTCGGGCTTCGCGCTCGATGCCGAACAGCACAACGCCATTCGCCACCGTCTGGATACCGCAGCCGACCCCGCGCTCCAACCGGCCGAATAACACCCCCAAGCCCAACCTCACGCAGGAGTTGCCTAAATGAATGCCATCACCACTTATGCCAACGCCAAGGATCCTTGCTCCCCGCTCGAGATCGTCCCCATCACTGGCACGATCGGAGCCGAGATCCGGGGCGTGACGCTCTCGGGCGATCTTGATGTCTCGACCGTGCAGGCGATCAAGGATGCTGTCGTGCGTCACAAGGTCGTGTTCTTCCGGGGCCAGAAGGAACTCGACGACGCACGTCACGAAGGCTTCGCCTCGCTGTTCGGCGATCCGGTTGCGCACCCGACCGTGCCCGTCGCTGAAGGTTCGCGCTATCTGCTCGAGCTTGACAGCAAGGAAGGCTATGCCGCCTCAAGCTGGCACACCGACGTGACCTTCGTCGATGCCTATCCCAAGGGCTCGATCCTGCGCGCGATAACCATCCCTGAAGCGGGCGGCGATACTGTCTGGGCCAATGGCGAGACGGCCTATGAAAGCCTGCCGGAAACGCTGCGCCAACTGGTGAACAACCTGTGGGCCGTCCACACCAACCTCTACGACTATGCGGCGGTGCTCTCGAATGCACCAAAGAATGACGAGGCCGAAGCTGCCCGCTCGGCTTTCAACCGCAAGGTCTTTGCCTCGACCGTCTATGAAACCGAGCACCCGGTGGTTCGCGTCCATCCTGTTTCGGGCCAGCGCAGCCTGCTGCTGGGACACTTCGTCAAGCAGTTCGTCGGGCTGAACCAGGCGGATTCGCAGCGCCTGTTCCAGATCCTGCAGGATCACATCACGCGGCCCGAAAACGTCGTGCGCTGGCGCTGGCACCCGGGCGACGTGGCCTTCTGGGACAACCAGTCGACCCAGCACCGCGCCATCGCCGACTTTGGCCTGCAACGCCGCACACTGCGCCGCGCGACCATCGCCGGTGAAGTGCCGGTCGGCATCGACGGTCGTAACAGCCGCACCGTGCGCAAGGAGAAAGCCGCCGAGTACCAGCCAGCCTGAGGGGTGGCAGCGGGGTGGCAGCCCTCACTGCTGCCCCGCATCACACAAACACTTGACCGCTTCCGGCTAGACCTGACGTTCATCTCTGCCAACTTCAACGACGACATCTGGTCGACATGAGCTGCAAAGCCACCCCTGCGCATTCCTATCGGAGAGCGTTCTGCAGATGGTCAATGTGACCATAGGAAATTCGTTTCTACCTTAACCAGCGCCGCCGCCTGCGCGATCGGGCGCTTTTCGATCTGGCGATCGACAGTAAGCTTCGGGGTTGTGACCTGGTGCAAATGAGGATCGGCGACCTTGTCAACGGCGGGCAGATACGGACGCGTGCAATCGTCATGCAGCAGAAAACAGGTCGGCCTGTTCAGTTCGAACTGCTACCCGACGCTCGGACCAGCCTCTTGGCTTGGCTTCAACGCAGGGGTGGCACGGTGGACGATTATGTTTTCCCAAGTCGGGTGGACCGCAATGGCCATCTCAGCACTCGCCAGTATGCCCGGCTTGTCGACGAATGGGTGACTGGCGTCGGCTTGATGCGAAGCGATTATGGAACCCATTCGCTTCGCCGCACGAAAGCATCAATCATTTACCGGGCAACCGGCAACCTACGTGCTGTCCAAATTCTTCTCGGTCATAGCAAGATCGAGAATACGGTGCGTTATCTCGGGATCGACGTGGAAGACGCGCTCGCCCTTGCCGAAAACACTGAAATTTGAAGTCGTCGGCTCCTCGTTCCGGCGAGGAGCCCTTGAGACAAATCTGCTTTTGCCGTCGCATGCGGGAAGGACTGGCTACGCAAAAACCCGTCATCCGTGGAACGGGGTAAGCTACGCCTTCAAGGACCGGGTCGCCGGACTAACTGGAAAGCCGGCTTGGCACCTGTGGAAACGGGATAGCGGACATTCGCCAGCCGGGATAAACTGGTAGCTCTCGACCAAGGTTTGCCGGTCAGGGACGGCACTCGTGATGTCCTCTCAGGGTGTCTTCTCTCGCGGTGGGATCAACGACGGATCGATCAAGTCATCGGGGAACAGGACAACCAGCGCAGAGTGGCTTGATATTCCAGCTTTGGCGTAAATGCGGGGGCAGCTTCGCATGCACGCTGCGACGTGACCTACAAAGCCTCCACCGA
>JBEQBX010000084.1:0-12727 GCA_041639595.1 Porphyrobacter sp. | reverse complement strand
AGGAGAACCGTCCGGTGATCCGCTCCACCAGCGCATCCTCGTTGACTTCCAGTTCGATCACATGGTCGAGCACGCGGCCATTCTTGGCCAGAATTGCATCGAGGGCATCCGCCTGAGCCGCGGTGCGAGGATAGCCATCGAAGATCGCTCCAACCCCAGGCGCCATCGCAGCCAGTTCAGCATCGATGAGATCGGAAACGATCGCGTCCGAAACCAGTTCACCGCGCTCCATAACTTCTTTTGCACGCAGACCGACGGGCGTCCCAGCCTTCACAGCCGCGCGGAGCATATCGCCGGTGGAAAGCTGACGCATGCCGTGGCGGTCGACCAGACCCGCGCTCTGGGTACCCTTGCCGGCTCCGGGAGGGCCAAGAAGAATGATGTTCACGAACCGTCCCCCGATACCGCCGCAGATCTAAGTCCGGCGCTTGTTTTCAGACTAATGGGTTCGGCCAAGCAGGGCCGCGCGTCAAGCCGACTAATGTCGAATATCAGCGCATCCGGCCCTTCAGCTTCGCCTTTTTGATCAGCTCGCCATATTGCAAGGCCAGCAAATGCGACTGGATCTGACTGATGGTGTCAACCGTCACGTTTACCACGATCAACAGCGAGGTTCCGCCAAGAAAGAGCGGAATGCCGGTCTGCGCGATCATGTATTCCGGCAGCACGCAAACCACTGTCAGATAGACCGCACCAACCACTGTGATCCGGGTCAGGACATACTCCAGATAATCCGACGTCCGCTTGCCTGGCCTGATACCGGGAATTGAGCCGCCATTCTTCTTGAGGTTGTCTGCCGTCTCTTCCGGATTGAACACCACCGCGGTGTAGAAGAAGCAGAAGAAGATGATTCCGACCGCATAGAGCGTCATGTACAGCGGCTGCCCGTGGGCAAGATATTGGTTCAGCGCCTGCAGCACGGAATAGAAGCCGCTTTCGGTATCGACGGAATTTCCGGCAAACTGAGTGATTGTCAGCGGCAGCAACAGCAACGAACTGGCGAAAATCGGCGGAATGACGCCTGCGGTGTTGATCTTGAGAGGAAGGTACGAGCGTTCAGCCTGCATCATCCCACGCTGTGTGGCGCGCTTGGGATACTGGATTGTCAGGCGGCGCTGTGCACGCTCCATGAAGGAAATCAGAAGGATCAGGCCAACCACCATAACCAGAAAGGCGATAATCACCCACGGGGCGATCGAGCCGGTGCGGCCGCCTTCGAAAAGGTTTGTGGCAAAACTCGGGAACTGGGCAACAATGCCCGCCATGATGATCAGCGAAATCCCATTACCAATCCCCCGACTGGTGATCTGCTCACCAAGCCACAACAGGAACATCGTACCGCCGACAAGGTTGATGACGACGACGATGCGGAACATGTAACCGGGGTTAACAACCGCAGCCAGGCCGTTCTGAGCAGCAAAAGTTTCCAGGCCCACAGCCAGGAAATAGCCCTGGATCGCGCAAAGCAGCACCGCACCATAGCGGGTGTATTGATTGAGCTTCTGGCGGCCGCCTGCCCCTTCTTTTTTGAGCGCCGACAGCGCAGGATGAAGCGCCGAAGCCATCTGCACAACGATGGATGCCGTAATGTAGGGCATCACACCTAGTGCAATAAGACTCATCCGCTCCAAGCTACCGCCTGAAAACGCGTTGAAAAGGTCAAGGATCCCGCCACGGGTCTGATCGTACAGCTCGCTCAAAATAAGCGGGTTGACGCCCGGCAACGGAACAAAGCTCAGGAAGCGGAACACAATTAGTGCCCCGATAGTGAACCAGATACGCTGCTTAAGCTCGGTCGCCTTGGCGAAGTTGCCAAAATTGAGGTTGCTGGCGATATTATCGGCGCGTGATGCCATGTCGTTGTGTCGATCCTAGCTCTTGATCCGGTGGTATTGGCCGACCAACGGCCTTCTTCGAACCATTCATCGCGCGCTTGTGCTGCAAAAGCTGCTCTGGAAAACCAAAGCCGGTAATGCGCGCGAGAGCGTAAATAGGGAGCGCGGAGGCTCTTGTCGAACCCCCGCGCCACACCTTTTGTCGATTACTTTGCGCGCGCAGCCTTGTTCGCGTCGCGGCGAGCGAGCTTCTTTTCATGCTCAGGGGTCGGCGCAGGCGCCACTTCGACACTGCCACCGACCTTCTCCACCGCAGCAATCGCACCCTTGGTGGCACCGGTCACGGCGAATGTCGCCTTGACGGTGATCTCACCCTTGCCGAGCAGTCGAACGCCGTCCTTGCCATCGCGCACCAAGCCCGCATTACGCAAAGCTTCCTCAGTGATGGTGGCCTTGGCATCGAGCTTACCAGCGTCAATGAACTTCTGGATCATGCCGACATTCACTTCGGCATAGTCCTTGGCGAAGGGATTGTTGAAGCCGCGCTTCGGCAGACGCATGTGAAGCGGCATCTGACCGCCTTCGAAGCCCTTGATGGCGACGCCGGAACGCGCCTTCTGCCCCTTCTGGCCGCGACCAGAAGTCTTGCCCTTGCCCGAGCCGATACCACGGCCGACACGGATGCGACCCTTGCGGGCGCCGGCATTGTCGCGGATGTCATTCAATTTCATAGTGTGCACTCGCTTTCGCTTTTGTCGCGCTGAGAGAAAGCAAGGCCCCGACTAGCGGGGCCTTCCTGAAATAATTAATCGACCACCTGCACAAGATGCGGGATCTTGGCAATCGCGCCGCGAACTTCAGGAGTATCCTGACGCTCCACGATCTTGTGCATCTTGTTCAACCCCAGACCGATAAGGATCTGGCGCTGGCTGGCGGGACGACGGATGGGCGAACCCACCTGCTTGATCTTGATGGTTGCCATGTCGGATTACTCCACAATTGCCGCAGCGTCGGCTTCCGCCTCGACTGCGTTGGCCCCGCCACGGCCCAGAAGGTCGGCGACCTTTTTACCACGACGCTGAGCGACCGACTTCGGCGAAGTCTGCTCGGTCAGCGCGTCAAAGGTAGCGCGGATCATGTTGTAGGGGTTCGAAGTGCCGACCGACTTGGTGACCACATCAGCAACGCCAAGGCTTTCGAACACTGCGCGCATCGGACCGCCGGCAATGATGCCGGTCCCCGGAGGCGCGGTGCGCAAAGTCACCTTGCCAGCACCGAAACGACCATTGCCGTCGTGGTGAAGGGTACGACCTTCCTTGAGCGGAACGCGGATCATCTTCTTGCGGGCGGCTGCCGTCGCCTTCGTGATCGCTTCCGGCACTTCGCGAGCCTTGCCATGACCAAATCCAACGCGGCCCTGGCCGTCACCGACCACTACCAGCGCAGCAAAGCCGAAGCGCTTACCGCCCTTTACCGTCTTTGACACACGGTTGATGTGAACCAGCTTCTCGATGATGCCGTCATCTTCTTCCTGCTTCCCGCCGCGACGGTCATCACGACCGCCACGACCGCGCCCACGGTCACCGCCTTCACGGTTTCCGCCGCGCCCACGGCCACGACGATTCTGAGCTTCACCGGCGTCGCCGCCAGCCTCAACCGCCACATCGGGGGTTTCGATGGTGTTTTCGTCAGCCATGATCAGAACTCCAGCCCGCCTTCACGGGCGGCATCGGCCAGCGCCTTGACGCGGCCATGGAAGAGGAAACCGCCGCGGTCGAACACGACAGTAGTCACGCCCGCCTTCTTGGCGGCTTCGGCGATCGCCTTGCCGACTACGACAGCGGCATCGACATTCGCACCGCTAGACTTGGCGCCAAGCGTCGATGCAGCAGCAACAGTGCGGCCAGCGGCATCATCGATGATCTGGGCGTAGATGTGACGACCGGTGCGGTGCACCGACAGGCGGGGCTTGCCACCGGCGCGCGCACGCAGAGCGGTACGGACCCGGCGACGGCGCCGTTCGAAAAGGGAAAGCTTTGCCATCTTATCTCTTCTTCCCTTCCTTGCGGAAGATAAACTCGCCGCGATACGCAATCCCCTTGCCCTTGTAGGGTTCGGGCTTACGCCAGCGGCGGATTTCGGCGGCAAACTGGCCAACGGCCTGCTTGTCGATGCCGGAAATCTCGATCGTGGTCTGATCCGGGGTTTTGACCTCAAGGCCTTCAGGCACCGGCAGGTCGACGTCGTGACTGTAGCCGAGCTGCAGCTTCAACGTCCGACCCTGACCGTTGGCACGGTAGCCAACGCCCTTGATGACCAGCACCTTGGTGAAGCCCTCCGTCACGCCTTCGACGAGGTTCGAAACCAGCGTACGCTGCATACCCCAGAAAGCCCGGGCCTGACGCGTGTCATTGGCAGGCTTGACCGAGATCTCGCCTTCTTCAACCTTGTAATCGATCAGGTCCGACAAGCCGAGCGTCAGAGTACCTTTCGGACCCTTCACGCTGAGCGTGCCGTTGTCGATGGTGGCCGTGACCCCTCCGGGGATCGCCACCGGCTTTTTACCGATGCGGCTCATCAGAACACCTCCGCCAGCACTTCGCCACCGACGTTGTGGGTCCGCGCTTCGGCATCCGAAAGCACGCCCCGCGGCGTCGAGACGATGGTGATGCCAAGGCCGTTGCGGATCGTCGGCAATTCCTTGGAACCCGAGTACACACGGCGGCCAGGCTTCGAAACGCGGGCCACATGCTTGATCGCAGGCTCCCCTTCGAAATACTTCAGTTCGATCCGCAGCGCCTTGTGCTTGCCGGAATTGTCTTCGCTGAAGCCACGGATGTAGCCTTCACGCTGAAGCACTTCGAGCACGCTCGCACGCAGGTTGCTCGCCGGGGTCAGGACAGAGTCCTTCTTGGCGCGCTGGCCGTTGCGGATGCGGGTGAGCATGTCACCCAGAGGATCGGTCATAGCCATTGTTCAGTCCTCACCAGCTCGACTTGGTCAGACCGGGAATCATCCCGCTGTTGCCGAGTTGACGCAGTTCGATACGGTTGATGCCGAACTTGCGGTAATAGCCGCGCGGGCGGCCGGTGGTGGCGCAGCGATTGCGGACCCGGGTCGGGTTCGCGTTGCGCGGAAGCTCTGCCATCTTGAGGCGCGCAACGAGACGCTCGGTCTCGTCAAGCGATTCATCGGCAGCGATCGCCTTCAGCTTCTCGTACTTCGCAGCGTACTGCTTGACGAGCTTCTTGCGACGCTCATTCTTGTTTATGGAACTCAGTTTCGCCATGGACTTAAGCTCTCTTGCCTAGTGTCGTATCGCGGAAGCAGCTCACGCCGCTTCCTTCTGTTCAGTCTTGGCATCGCCCTGGAAGGGGAAGCCGAAAAGACGCAGCAGCTCGCGGGCCTCTTCGTCAGTGTTCGCGCTGGTTGTAACGATGATGTCCATCCCACGCACCTTGTCGATCTTGTCGTAGCTGATTTCAGGGAACACAATCTGTTCCTTCAGCCCCATGGCATAGTTGCCACGGCCATCGAACGACTTGGCGTTCAGCCCGCGAAAGTCACGGATGCGCGGCATAGCCACAGTCACCAAACGATCGAGGAATTCATACATGCGTTCACGGCGCAGGGTGACCTTGCAACCGATCGGCATGCCTTCACGCAGCTTGAACTGCGCAATCGACTTCTTGGCGATGGTGATGACAGGCTTCTGGCCAGCGATCAGCGCCATTTCTTCGGCTGCAGTCTGGACCTTCTTCTTGTCTTGGCTCGCCTCGCCAACACCCATATTGAGAGTGATCTTCTCGATCTTGGGCACTTCAAGACGGTTCTTGTAGCCAAATTTCTCGGTCATGGCCTTGACGATTTCAGCATCGTACTTGGCCTTCATCCGGGCGGTGTAATCAACCATTGATGGTCTCCCCACTCTTCACGGCTACGCGGACCTTCTTGCCATCCTTGACTTCGAAGCGGACGCGCGTGGCCTTGCCGGTCTTGGGATCAGCAAGCGCAACCTTCGAGATGTGCATCGGCGCAGCAAAGCGATCGATGCCACCCTGAGGGTTGGTCTGGCTGGGCTTACGGTGACGGGCGGCGATGTTCACGCCTTCGACAACAACCTTGCCATCCTTGGGCATGACCTGGGCAACCGTACCGGTACGCCCCTTGTCCTTGCCCGAGAGCACAACAACGTTGTCACCCTTCTTGATCTTCGCAGCAGCCATCACAGCACCTCCGGAGCGAGCGAAATGATCTTCATGAACCCACGGCCACGCAGTTCGCGCACCACCGGGCCAAAGATACGGGTGCCAATCGGCTCCTCGTTCTTGTTCACGAGCACCGCAGCGTTGCTGTCAAAGCGGATGACAGTGCCATCCGGACGGCGCACGTCCTTGCGGGTGCGCACGATGACGGCGCGGTGAACGTCGCCCTTCTTGACCTTCGCGCGCGGCTGCGCCTCCTTGATGGAGACGACGATCACGTCGCCAACGCCCGCGGTACGACGCTTCGACCCGCCCAGCACCTTGATGCACTGGACGCGCTTGGCGCCGCTGTTGTCCGCGACGTCGAGATTGGATTGCATCTGGATCATTGATCCGTCTTCCTTCTCATTGGCTTACCAGGACACCCGATCCGACCCGGGCCTGACAGTTCCGTCTAAGTTTCAGTTGCCCGCAGCTGCCACGTCGAGGTCGGCTTCCACCGCCTGCACGCCGCCTGCCACAACCCGGTCCTTGACGATCCAGGTCTTGGTCTTGGACATCGGGCGGGTCTCTTCGATCCGCACAACATCACCCACGGTGAATTCATTGTTTTCGTCGTGAGCGTGGTACTTCTTCGAACGACGGATGATCTTCCCATAAAGCGGGTGCTTCACCTTGCGTTCGACCAGCACGGTCACGGTCTTGTCGGTCTTGTCGGAGCTCACAGTCCCGACGAGGATACGCTTGGGCATAGTGTTACTCCTTACGCCTTGGCAGCGGCGGCTTTCGCCGCGCGCTCGCTTTGAAGCGTTTTGATCTGCGCAATGTTCCGGCGCACCTGACGGATGCGCGACGGAGCTTCGAGCTGGTTGGTCGCAGCCTGGAACCGCAGATTGTACTGCTCGCGCTTGAGCTCAGTGAGCTCCGCGGTCAGTTGGTCATCAGTCTTGGTGCGAAGGTCCGCAAAGTCGGCCATTATTCGCCTCCCAGGTGGCTGGTGTCACCGAGACGGGCGACAACCTTGGTCTTGATCGGCAGCTTCATTGCTGCACGCTCGAATGCTTCAGCAGCCAGCGGGCCAGCAACGCCATCGAGTTCGAACAGGATACGGCCCGGCTTCACGCGCGCTGCCCAGTATTCAACAGAACCCTTGCCCTTACCCTGACGAACTTCGGCCGGCTTCTTGGTCACGGGCACATCGGGGAACACGCGGATCCAGAGACGACCCTGACGCTTGATGTGGCGGGTGATGGCACGACGCGCAGCTTCGATCTGACGCGCGGTGATACGCTCGGGTTCCAGAGCCTTGAGGCCGTAAGAACCAAAGTTGAGGGTGGTTCCACCCTTGGCTTCGCCCTTGATCCGTCCCTTGAACTGCTTGCGGAACTTGTGCTTTTTCGGTTGCAACATGGTCTGTTACCTCAACGAGCCGGCCGGACGCCGGAAGTCTGGGCTTCCATCATCAGGCGGTCCTGCGCGGTCGGATCGTGAGCGAGGATCTCACCCTTGAAGATCCAAACCTTGATCCCGATGATCCCGTAGGCAGTCAATGCCTCGGTATCGGCGTAATCGATGTTCGCACGCAACGTGTGAAGCGGCACGCGACCTTCGCGGTACCATTCAACGCGGGCGATTTCCGCACCGCCCAAACGGCCACCGCAAACGATCTTGATGCCTTCGGCACCCAGACGGAGGGCCGACTGCACTGCACGCTTCATCGCCCGGCGGAACGCCACGCGGCGCACCAACTGATCGGCAATGCCCTGCGCAACGAGCTTGGCATCGATCTCGGGCTTGCGAATTTCAACGATGTTGAGCTTGACGTCGCTGGGCGTCATCGTCGCCAGCTTCGAACGCAGCTTCTCGATGTCCGCACCCTTCTTCCCGATGATAACACCGGGACGCGCAGCATAGATCGATACGCGGCAAAGCTTTGCCGGACGCTCGATTACCACTTTCGAAACTGCCGCCTGCGGCAGGTTCTTCATGATGTACTTGCGGATCGCGACGTCTTCCTTGAGAAGCTGCGCGTAATCACGCCCTTCGGCGTACCAGCGGCTGTCCCAAGTGCGGTTGATCTGCAGGCGCAGACCGATCGGATTGCTCTTCTGGCCCATCTTACGCCTCTTCTGCTTCGCGAACGACGATCCGCAGCCGGCTGAACGGCTTGAGGATACGGGTCGACTTGCCACGACCACGGGTGTGGAACCGCTTCATCGTCACCGACTTACCCACCGAGGCTTCCGCCACGACCAGCGCATCAACGTCAAGGTTGTGGTTGTTTTCAGCATTGGCGATGGCAGATGCGAGAACCTTGCTCGCATCGCGCGCCATTGCCCGCTTCGAGAACGCGAGGATATTCAACGCATCCTCTGCTTTCTTGCCGCGGATCAGAGCAGCCACGAGGTTGAGCTTCTGTGCCGAACCACGAATGGTGGTGCCGACGGCGAGCGCCTCGTTTTCGCCCACGCGGCGGGGTGCTTTTGCCTTGCCCATTAGCGCTTGCCCTTCTTGTCGGCAGCGTGCCCAGGGAAGGTGCGCGTAGGCGCAAATTCACCAAGCTTGTGGCCAACCATTTCTTCAGAAACCGAAACGGGAATGAATTTATGCCCGTTATAGACATTGAAGGTGAGCCCGACGAACTGCGGCAGAATCGTCGAACGCCGCGACCATGTCTTGATCGGCTTGGTGTTGCTCGCTTCCTGCGCGCTTTCAGCCTTCTTCAGAAGGCTCAGCTCGACAAACGGACCTTTCCAGACGGAACGTGCCATCGTCTCTTACCTCTTCTTCTTCGCGTGACGCGAACGGATGATCATCTTGTCCGTCTGCTTGTTATGGCGGGTACGAGCACCCTTGGTCGGCTTGCCCCACGGAGTCACCGGATGGCGACCGCCAGAGGTCCGGCCTTCACCACCACCGTGAGGGTGGTCAACCGGGTTCTTCGCAACACCGCGCGTCAACGGGCGGACGCCCATCCAGCGCTTGCGACCAGCCTTGGCAAAGTTCTGGTTGCCGTTGTCGGGGTTCGAGACCGCGCCCACCGTGCCCATGCAATCGGCACGCAGGTAACGCTGCTCGCCCGAGTTCAGGCGGACGATGACCATCGCGCGGTCACGACCGACGACCTGCACATAGGTGCCGGCCGAACGGGCGATCTGACCGCCCTTGCCCGGCTTCATCTCGACGTTGTGGCAGATCGTGCCGACCGGCATCTGACCCAGCAGCATCGCGTTGCCTGGCTTGGTGTCGACCTTCTCGCCGGCGACAACCTGGTCGCCCACCGCAAGACGCTGCGGCGCGATGATATAGGTCTGTTCACCGTCTTCGTACTTTACCAGAGCGATGAAGGCCGTGCGGTTAGGATCGTATTCCAATCGCTCGACGGTTGCAGGCATATCCCACTTGCGACGCTTGAAGTCGATGAAGCGGTACTTCTGCTTGTGACCACCGGCGATGCCACGCGAGGTGACATGGCCCTTGTTGTTACGGCCACCGGTCTTGTGCTTACCTTCGGTTAGCGCCTTGACCGGCTTGCCCTTCCAGAGGGCAGACTTGTCGACCAAGATCAAACCGCGGCGAGCGGGACTAGTCGGCTTATAGTTCTTGAGTGCCATTGTTCGTTTCCTGTCCCTTGGCCTCAGATACCGCTGGTGATGTCGATCATTTCACCCTCAGCGAGGGTGACAATGGCCTTCTTCACGTCGGAACGCTGATAGGCCTTACCCTTCCAGCGCTTGGTCTTGCCCTTCTGGACCAAGGTGTTCACGGCGACGACCTTCTTGTCGTAGATCGCCTCGATCGCTTCCTTGATCTGCGGCTTGGTTGCGGTGTTCGCAACCTTAAAGACCACGGCGTTGTTTTCCGACGCGAGGGTCGACTTTTCCGTGATGTGCGGCGCGATGATCACGTCGTAGTGACGTGCATCGACAGTCTGCTTCTTAGCCATTGAAGCGCGCCTCCAGCTTTTCGACAGCAGCCTTTGTCAGCACCAGCGTGTCGTGGTTGAGGATGTCATAGACATTGGCGCCCATCGCCGGGAGCACGTTGATGCCCGGGAGGTTGCCAGCGGCCTTCTTGAAGCCCGCGTTGACCTGTTCCCCGTCGATCACCAGCACCTTGCCCGAGAAACCGGCCTTGGCGAGCTGGCCCTTCAGGACCTTGGTCTTGGCTTCAGCCAGTTCCAGCGTGTCGACCACGACCAGACCGCCCTTCGCCTTGCTCGAAAGTGCCATCTTCAGGCCGAGCGCGCGGATCTTCTTGTTAAGCGACTGCTCGAAGTCACGCTTGCGCGCACCATGAGCCTTACCGCCACCGATGAAGATCGGAGCTGCACGGTCGCCGTGACGAGCGGTACCGCCGCCCTTCTGCTTGCCGAACTTCTTGCCGGTGCGAGCCACATCCGAACGCTCACGCGTCGGGCGGGCCGTGCCGCGGCGGTTTTCGAGCTGCCAGGTCACGACCCGGTGCAGGATGTCGGCGCGCGGCTCGATGCCGAACACGTCATCTGACAGTTCGATATCGGCGCCCTTGACCACAGTCCCGTCGATGTTCTGAACCTTGATCTTCATGGCTCAGCCTTCCTTGTTTTCTTCAGTGGCCGGGGCGTCGGTTTCGACGACTTCGGTCACGATGGCTTCGTCGGCCGAAGCTTCGATGACCGAGGGGGTCTCGTCAGCAGAGTGCGGAGCCTTCTTTTCGAGGACGGCACCCGGGAACGGCAGGCCATCAGGGGCCTTCAGCTTCACCGCGTCGCGAACGAGCAGCCAACCGTTCTTCGCACCCGGGACCGAGCCCTTGACGAAGAGAAGACCGCGCTCGGCATCGGTGCGGACGATTTCGAGGTTCTGCTGGGTGCGCTGACGGTCGCCCATATGGCCGGCCATCTTCTTGCCCTTGAACACGCGGCCCGGATCCTGACGGTTACCCGTCGAACCGTGGGCACGGTGCGAGATCGAAACGCCGTGGGTGGCGCGCATGCCGCCGAAGCCCCAGCGCTTCATGGCGCCAGCAAAGCCCTTGCCCTGCGTATGACCGGTGATGTCAACCATCTGGCCGGCAATGAAATGCTCGGCACTGATTGTAGCACCAACCGGGACGAGCGCATCTGCGCCGTCAACACGGAATTCGGCGACCCGCTTCTTCAGGCCAACGTCGGCTTTTGCGAAATGTTCACGCTGCGGTTTGGCAACGTTCTTTTGCTTGGCTTCGCCCGCGCCGAGTTGGACAGCGAAGTAGCCATCACGATCACCAGTGCGGTGCGAAACCACCTGACAATCTTCCAGCGACAGAACGGTAACGGGCACGTGCCGTCCGTCCTCCTGGAAGAGGCGGGTCATCCCGACTTTCTTTGCGATAACGCCTGTGCGCATCGTCAGTTACTCCTCAACAGAGGCACCCGGCGGACCATCCGCAAGGTGCGTGTGAGACTGCGCACAAAAGCCCGCAGTCCCGGTTCAGCCCAAATTGTCATGCATCGCCCCGTCCGGGCTGAGTGCTCCGCTTGGCCAAGTGGCCGCTGGAGCGAGACGGGGGACGCAGCCCGGATAGTTCATCCGGCGGTATCCACCCTATCGTCAGGCGGAGCGATCAAGGCTCCAACGATAGAGGCCCCCTGCAAATTGCGGGGGGCATTTCGGCCAGCTTACGCCAGCTTGATTTCAACGTTCACGCCGGCAGCCAGATCGAGCTTCATCAAAGCATCGACAGTCTGGGCGTTCGGCTGAACGATATCGAGCAGCCGCTTGTAGGTGCGAACCTCAAACTGCTCGCGCGACTTCTTGTCGACGTGCGGGCCGCGGTTCACAGTGAACTTCTCAATACGCGTAGGCAGCGGAATGGGGCCACGAATAAGAGCGCCAGTGCGGCGCGCCGTATCGGCGATCTCACCAGTTGCCTGGTCAAGAACGCGGTGATCAAACGCCTTAAGGCGAATACGGATATTCTGAGCTTCCATGTCCAACTACCGATGCGAAAGAGCCAAGGAGCAGCCGGTCACCCGGCATTTCCCAAAAACAAAGACCGGCCCCGCTGCTGTTCCGGTTTCCCGAGAGCGGGCGGCCTTCTTCAAAACTCGTTACAGACGGGACGAATCTCGTCTGCGGATGGGCGCCTATACGGAGAGCGCCCCCGTGTGGCAAGTGCCATCTGAAAGGAAATTGCGCGTGGCGGAAATGACCACCTGCAAATGCCTCGGAGACGCCCCGCCTTCACCCTAAAAGGCCCGGCAGCTCCTGCGAGCGGCCGGGCCTGTTTGGCGTTCAGTCAGCTCCGTTGAAGGAGCAGAACCTTACTTGGTGATCTTAGCAACAACGCCCGAACCAACGGTACGGCCACCTTCGCGGATCGCGAAGCGCAGACCTTCGTCCATTGCGATCGGTGCGATCAGCTTCACGCCGATCGAAACATTGTCACCCGGCATGACCATTTCGGTGCCCTCGGGAAGGACAACTTCGCCCGTCACGTCGGTGGTGCGGAAGTAGAACTGCGGGCGGTAGTTGGCGAAGAACGGCGTGTGACGGCCGCCTTCGTCCTTCGACAGCACGTAGACTTCGGCTTCGAATTCGGTGTGCGGCTTGACCGTACCGGGCTTGCAGAGAACCTGGCCACGCTCGACTTCTTCACGGGCGACGCCGCGGATCAGGGCGCCGACGTTGTCGCCAGCTTCACCGCGATCGAGCAGCTTGCGGA
>JBEQBX010000083.1:0-12889 GCA_041639595.1 Porphyrobacter sp. | reverse complement strand
CCTCGCGGAACTCGTCGCGCAGTGCGGAACTCGTCCCGTAAATTGCTGCCCAGTGGTCGAAAGCTTGGCGAGAGTATACTGACTGAGGATCGCGTAGCAGACCTTCAGCCATCCACCCACTTCGAGACATAAGCAGTCGCTTTCGCCATTCCCGAAACCCGCCGTTCACTGAACGGGCGCAGGCAAAAGCCCTGCCGCGGATCAGGTCAGGCGTAATTATGGGGCTGTAGCGGCACCCTAAGCCACCTCTGACATACCCCTGAGCCGGTCTGGCGCGGGTCAAGCGCTGGCTGCGCTGTGCCTGAAATCGGCCCCGAGTGGCCTTGCAGCCACACAATTGCATTTTCGCATATCGAAGTTGACTTCGCATTGCGAATTTAATATCCGCCGCTGGGGGAGGGGTCGCCACAAGAGCGGCGCGTTAATGCGCGCACACAGGGGAGAGACGTATGAAGTTTTCGGGCATGAGCCGCGCCGCTCGCGCAGCTGTAAGCACCACGGCCATTGCGGCAGCATCACTCGCCGCAGCGCCGCTCGCAGCGCAGGATTCCGCAGCGCAGGCTGAAGCGGTCGAAGATCCGGGCATCCTTGTCACCGGCCTGCGCCGTTCCGAAACGCTTCAGGACACCCCTGCCGCCGTCACCGCTTTTGATTCGCAGGCGATCCAGAACGCCGGGATCGAGCGTCCGGCCGATTTCATCGCGCTCACGCCCAACGTCAACCTCGTCGAGACGCAGAACGCAGGCAACGCCTTCGTCATCATTCGCGGCATCACCCAGAACCGCAATTCCGAACCTTCGGTCGCCGTGATTGTCGACGGCGTGCAGCAGGTAAACGCCGCGCAGTTCAATCAGGATCTGTTCGACATCGACCAGATCGAAGTGCTGAAAGGCCCGCAGGGCGGCCTTTACGGACGCAACGCCATCGGCGGCGCGATCATCATTTCGACCAAAAAGCCGACCGACGAATTCTCCGGCAACATCACCGCAGGCGTGGACAATGGCTTCGGTTACTTCCTGCGCGGCGGGATCAGCGGGCCGATCGCCGAGAACGTGAAGTTCCGCATCGCCGGTTCGTGGTACGACACCGACGGTTTCATCGAAAACACCTTCCTGAATGACGAAGCCGATCCGGTCGAGGATTTCTCCTTGCGCGCCAATCTGCTGATCGACGCCACCGACCGGCTGAGCATCGATCTGCGCGGATCGATGAACCAGCTGCGCACGCAGGGCCTGTATTACAACATCGTCGGCGACGTGAACACGGTCGCCGATGTGGAGGTGAACAACCCCGGCCAGAACGACCGCGACATTTATAACGCCGCGCTGAAGATCGAATACAAGGGCGATAACGCCGTCCTCACCTCGATCTCGTCCTATGACACTGTCAAGGAAGTGCTGACCGGCGACGCCTTCGATTTCAAGCCGATCCCGGAAAGCTTCT
This sequence comes from Porphyrobacter sp., assembly GCA_041639595.1. Lineage (GTDB taxonomy): Bacteria > Pseudomonadota > Alphaproteobacteria > Sphingomonadales > Sphingomonadaceae > Erythrobacter. Next base: position 11,446 of record JBEQBX010000083.1, on the reverse strand, counting down.
TCTTCAATCTGTTTGAATTCCTGTTCGGTCCCGGCAACGGCTTCGACCTTAACCAGAGCCAGTATCTGAACGTGAAGGCGTTCAGCCAGGAAGTGCGTCTTGCCTCGCCCGAAGATGGCCGCGCCTTCAACTGGATGGCTGGCGGCTACCTGATCGATACGACGCGGTTCATTTCGACCGGCAACATGATCGATACCGGCAACGGCGTGTTCCCGGTGTTCCGCAGCCCGTCCACCAACCCGCTGAACCCGCAGTTCAGCTTCCTGTCGGACGGTCAGGAAAACTTCGCATGGGCGCTGTTCGCCAATGCAGGCTACGAATTCTCGCCTGAACTGCGCGTTGATGCGTCGTTGCGCTATGACCGTGACCGCCGCCGTCAGACCACGCTGACCCCGCAGTCGTTCCTGCCCAACGTGCCCGGCGTGCCGCAGGCGCAAAGCGGCGAAGTGCGCACCGCAGTGTTCGACGATTGGCAGCCGAAGATCACGCTGACTTACGAACCCAGCCCCGATGTGACGCTGTATGGCGGTTACAGCCGCGGCTTCCGGTCGGGCGGCTTCAACCAGACCGGCGTCGGCGCGGAGGCCGCGGCCAATGCGATTGTCGGTGTGGGTGATCTGTTCCAGGCCGAAACCGCCGATACCTTCGAAGTGGGCGCCAAGGCGCAGCTCGGCCCGGTCCGTCTGGCGGGCGCGGCCTACACCACCAAGTCGGAGAACAGCTACTTCTTCGTCTTCCTGGCCCAGTCTTCCACCCAGAACCTCGGCAATATTCCCGAAACGCGGATCAACGGCTTCGAACTGGAAGCGACCGCCGAAGTCCTGCCCGATCTTGATCTCAACGCCGCGATCGGGGTGACCGACAGCGAGATCAAGGCCTTCGCCGACCCGAGCGTGATCGGTAACGAAGCGCCGCAAATCTCGCGCTATACCTTCAACCTTGGCGCGCAATATGCAGGCGCGATCAGCGATAGCCTCGATGGTCTGCTGCGGATCGATTATCGCCGCATCGGCAAAACCTGGTGGGAGCCGTTCAACACGATCGTCCGCCAGCCTGTCGATCTGGTCGATGTGCGCGCAGGCGTGACGCTGGAAAACGGCGTGTCGATCACCGGCTTTGCGCAAAACCTGTTCGACGAAACCTACAACGCCGAATTTTCGCCCGGCGGCTTTGTGTTCCGCGCACGTCCGGCGCGGTACGGTGTCGAAGTCGGCTACAAGTTCTAAGGGGTAAGACGATGACCAAGGTGCTGGTGCTCTACTATTCGAGCTATGGCCATATCGAGACGATGGCCGCCGCCGTTGCCGAGGGTGCGGCGAGCGTCCCCGGCACCGAGGTCACCGTAAAACGCGTTCCCGAGTTGGTGTCCGAAGACGTCGCCAAGGGTGCGGGGATCAAGCTTGATCAGGCGGCGGCGATCGCCGACCCGAACGAGCTGGCCGATTATGACGCGATCATTTTCGGCACCCCCACTCGCTTCGGGAACATGGCGGCGCAGATGCGCAACTTCCTCGACCAGACCGGCGGGCTGTGGTTCACCAAGGCGCTGGTCGGCAAGGTGGGGAGCGTGTTCGTGTCCACCGCCAGCCAGCACGGCGGGCAGGAAACCACCATCACCTCGTTCCACACCACGCTGCTGCATCACGGCATGGTGATCGTCGGTCTGCCCTATACCTTCGAAGGCAATTCGGAGATGGGCGAGATCAGCGGCGGCACCCCCTATGGCGCATCGACGCTGGCGGGTAATGACGGCAGCCGGATGCCCAGCGAAAACGAGCTGGCCGGCGCGCGTTTCCAGGGGGCGCACGTGGCGCAGATCGCGGGCAAGCTGGCCGTCTGAACTGTTTTGGGCCTGAACTGTTTAGGGACTGAGGGAGACCGCATGATGACGAAGATTTTGGCCAACCGCCTGCACCACACCGCCTATGTGACCAAGGATCTGGAGGCGACCCGCGCCTTCTACGAAGACGTGCTCGGCTTCCCCCTGATGGCGACCTATTGCGAGAAGGACGAATTGTTCGGCAAGGAACGCGTCTATTGCCACGTGTTCTTCGAACTCGCCGATGGCAGCGCGCTGGCCTTTTTCCAGTTTGCCGACGCCGCCGATCAGGCCGAATTCGGCCCCGAAATGCCCTCCAGCCCCTTCATCCACATCGCGCTGGATGTCGACGCCGATGCGCAGGCTGAACTCGCCAAGCGGATCTCCGCCGCCGGGATCGTCGAACCGCAGACCTATGTGCTGGAGCACGGCTATTGCCGCTCGCTCTATGTCACCGATCCCAATGGCATGATCATCGAATTCACCCATGATGATCCGCGCGCAGCCCCGCTGGATGCCGACCGCCGCGCCGCCGCACATGGCGAATTGAAGCGCTGGCTGGCCGGGCAGCACCACAACAACAACCCGTTCCGCGCCGAAGAAGCGGCCTGACATCGGCGGGGTGTGCGAGAGCGATATGCTGGCCGCGCGCACCCCTGATCGTGACGCTGTATGGTATGGAGAGGTGGCCGTGGCAGGCGGCACCCTCCCCATTGCCATGGCGGGAGAGGGCGCGCCGTTGATCCTGCTCCACGGATGGAGCCTCGATCACCGGATGTGGGCGCCGCAGATCGCGGGTCTGGCGAAGGATCATTTCCTCGTCATGCCCGACCGGCGCGGTTGCGGGCGGGCGAGCGCGCCTGCCGATCTTGCGCAAGAAGCCGAAGACGTCATCGCCATCGCCGATTTCCTCGGGTTTGACCGTTTCGCCGTGCTCGGCCTGTCGCGCGGAGCGGTGGTCGCGCTGGATGCGGCGCGGCAATACGGATCGCGCCTGACCGGGCTGGTGATTTCGGGCGCGCCGCTGCCTGCACTGGTGCCGCGTGAGGAAGTGATCAACCTTGACCGGTTCCGCGCGCTTGCGGCCAGCGGCGATCTTGCCACTCTGCGCGCCGAGTGGGCTACACACCCCCTGATGGGAACCCGAACGTCCGAAGCTGCGGCGCTGATGGCGCAGATCCTTGCCGATTATGACGGGCGCGATCTGCTCGCGCCGACTAACACCCCCGGCTTCCCGCGCGAAGTTATCTGCGGGTTGCCAATGCCGGTGCTGGCCATGACCGGGGCGCATGATACGCCGTGGCGGCGGGCCTGCGCCGCTGCGCTCGCCGATACGGCCCCGCGCGCGCACCACGTATTGATCCGCGATGCCGGACACCTTGCCAATGCTGATAATCCCGCGGCCTTCAACGCCGCTGTTGCCGACTTCCTGCGCGCCTGTGCGCCCGTTCAATCAAGGGCCGAACCATGACCGATAAACGCTTCCTCACCACCCACGTCGGCAGCCTTCCGCGCCCCGAAGCCTTGCTCGATCTGGTGTTCGCCCGCGAAGCTGGTGAGGCTGTGTCCGAAGCCGATTTCGATGCCGCGGTCGAAACGGCCACGGCTTACGTCATCAAGCGCCAGATCGAAGCGGGCGTATCCATCGTCAATGACGGCGAACAATCCAAGCCTTCTTACGCCACCTATATCAAGCACCGGTTGTCGGGCTTTGGCGGAGAGGCGGGGCAATATGAATTCGCCGATCTCGAAGCCTTCCCCGGGGCCAAGGCGCAGGTGTTCGGCAACAAGGGCCGCGCCAAACGCTCCGCCCCGGCCTGCACGGCGCCGATTGAAGTCATCGACATGGAAGCGCCGCGCATCGACGCGGAACGTCTCGTCCGCCTCGCCAATGGCCACGCTACCTTCATGTCTGCCGCCAGCCCCGGCGTCACCGCACTGTTCTTCCCCAACCAGTTCTATGCGAGCGACGAGGAATATGTCTTCGCCCTCGCCGAAGGGCTTCGCCACGAATACGAGACCATCGCGGCGGCAGGGATCACCTTGCAGGTGGATTGCCCCGACCTTGCCATGGGCCGCCATGTGCAGTTCACCGACCTCTCCCTTGAAGACTTCCGCAAGCGCATCGGCATGAACATCGCCGCGCTGAACCATGCGGTGCAGAACATTCCGGCAGAGCAGCTCAGGATGCACCTGTGCTGGGGCAACTACCCCGGCCCGCACCACTGCGATGTGGCGCTGGGCGAGATCGCCGACATCGTCTGGACGGCCAAGCCGCAGACCGTGCTGATCGAAGGCGCCAACCCGCGCCACGCCCACGAATTCGCCTTCTTCGAAGAGCACAAGCTGCCGGACAACAAGATCCTGTGCCCCGGCATGGTCGAACCGCAATCGCCCTATATCGAACACCCCGAACTGATCGCCCAGCGCATCGGCCGCTATGCCGATCTGCTTGGGGCTGAACGCGTGATGCTGGGCGTCGATTGCGGATTTTCTGTCCACGCGGGCAGCAATGCGCTCGATCCCGAAATCGTCTGGGCAAAGCTTGCCGCGCTGTCCGAAGGGGCGGCGATTGCCAGCGCCAAGTATTTCTGAGGGCATATCCCGCCCGGCCACGCTTGCAGGCAGGCTCTGGCCAAGGCTAACACCGGAGGGATGACCCAGACCTCTGCCGCGCCTGTCCTGACCGCCCTTGTGGTGGAGAGCGGCATCGTCACGCAAATCCCGCCTGCCGAGGTTGCGGCCTATGCCGGGCCGGGGTTCGTGTGGCTCCATGCCGAAGGCGCGGTGAACGCGAGCCGCGATGATCTGCCCGGCTATGTCCCGGCGATGGCGGCGAACGCCTTGCTGGCGAGCGAGACCCGCCCGCGCTGCGACGAGGTGGATGATGCCGTGCTCATCAACCTGCGCGGAACGGCAGCCGACACGCCAGAAGGTTCGGGGCAGAACAGCGATGGTCTCGTTTCGATCCGCGTCTGGGTCGAAGGGGGCCGCGTGGCCTCGGTCAGCCGCCATCGGTTAGCCGCGCTGCCCAAGGTCGAGGCCGCGATGCTGGCCGGGCGGCTGGATGATGGCGGCGATTTCGTTGCCGCGCTGGCGCAGGCGATCAGCAAGGAGCTTGATCCGCAGGTCGCTGACCTTGGCGATCAACTCGATGATTGCGAAGGGATGCTGGACAGCGGCGATATCTATGTGCTGCGCCGCAAGATCGCCTCGATCCGGTCACAGGCGATCGTGCTGCGGCGGTTTGTCGCGCCGGACCGCGACGCGCTCGCTGCGATGGCGCAGCTTGGCTTCGACTGGATCGACAAGGAAGACCGGCTGCACCTGCGCGAAGCGGCGGACCGTTTTGCGCGCATGGCTGAAGAACTGGAGGCCGTGCGCGAACGCGCGGCGCTGCTCCACGAACAGCTGACCGATCTGCGCGCGGAAAAGATCGATCAGCGCAGTCTGGGCATTGCGGTGACGGCGTTCATTTTCCTGCCGCTGACCTTTGTGACCGGACTGCTCGGCATGAATGTTGGCGGGATACCTTTTGCCGACAAAAACTGGGCGTTCTGGGGAGTGGTGGGTTTTTGCCTGGCCATCGCCATGATCGTGATGGGCTGGTTTGCATGGAAACAATGGCTTGAGGATTAGGGCGCGCGAGCGCCGTGTTCTTTCCAACGGCAAATCTGCACGGGTGGTCGGGCGGCGCTTCAGTCAACTCCCCTGTAATCGCAAAGTGCGCACGTTCCATCCGGCGAGCCGATTGACAGCGCCACCAGCCTTCTACAATCGACGGCGCGCTGAATAACCACATCCGCTTGAATTAAATATGCAAGATTTTGCAGACATTGCAGTGATGCTCACTTGGAAACTACTCAAAGTAGATTCTAATATTTTTGGCGAATAATTAGTCGGTAAAAGTGCACTTTATTTGAGTATTACACACTGGAAGCAGGGTATCTGGGGTGTAAATTTTCATGAGTAAAACGCGGGTGGCGCGGGACTTTACAATCAATGAATTACGGGATCGACAGGAACTTCACCTATAGGATCGGTGAATCCGAAATCTCGAAAGTGATAGCGGTTGCCCCCCTTCTCAGCGAGTTCAACGAATTCAATAATCTTTTTGCGGGCGCTCTTCAGGATGCAGGTGCTCGCGCAGTCGACTACAAAGGCGGACTGAGGTCACTTTCGCAATGCGACGCCGTGATATTCCACTGGCCAGATCAGTTCATGCGACCGGATGATTGGAGGGTTGCCGTCAATCAACTGGCCCGAATTCATATCCTGAAGCGGACGCATGGGCTGAAGGTCGTATGGCTCGCGCATAACATCCATCCGCATGATGCTGACCAGCGCGCGACGATGATTCAGTCTGCCTTTATCAATGCCTTGGATGGCATCATTTATTTGTCGCGAAAATCTCAGCGCCTGGTTCACGAAGCATACCGGTTGCCGCGCGGGATTGTGCAACAGGTCACGGTGCATGGCCGCTATCCGGCCCCTCCGTTGAGCTTTCAGCCCCCTGCCGATCAGGAACGCGTGCAACTCGTGTCTGTCGGACTGGTTCGGCCCTACAAAAACCTGACTGAGCTGGTCAAGGCGACCGCCGATCTTGAGCCTTCGCAGATCGAGGTGGCGGTAGTCGGAAAGCGACATGATGCAGCATATTCTGCCACGCTAGAAGCCAGTGCTGCCGGAAAGCCGGCGCTTCGACTTCAGCTTTCCGACTCCCTCATCCGTCAAAGTGAGCTGAACGAGGTTATCGACCGCGCCCACGGCGTTGTTCTGCCATACCGGAAAATCCTCAACAGCGGCTCGGCAGTCCTGGCTCTGTCCCGGGCACGGCCGGTTCTCGTCCCGGCAACCGGTTCCATGCCTGAACTGGCCGACCTGGTCGGTCATGATTGGGTGAGGCTTTACGAAGGAGAGATCACAGGAGCCGTGCTTGCCCGTTTCGCCGACCACCTCAAATCAATTCCGGCAGGGGCGGCACCTGATCTGTCCTGCTTATCCTGGGACCGGGTCACAGACGATCTGCGCGCATTTTTCTCATCGCTGTTCGGAACCCGAAGGACCCGCGCATATCAAGGCAAAAAAGCGGGATGATGAATAACCGGCTAAACGCTTGGTTCAGGAAAAACGCGCCTGAAGAAGACAGCGAATTTCGCCCCTACCGATACCCGCAGGTTGAGACTTTCTTTTGGACCCCGAAAGACGGTCTTAACTTTGGTGACTATCTCGCTTCTGCGGTCGTATCGAGGATGCTCGCACGAAAAGAGATCATTTCTGATGAGCCAACCGGAAAAACGACGACGCTGTTTTCGGTCGGTTCGGTCCTTCACTTTGCCAAGGACGGGGCCTCTATTTGGGGGAGTGGCAGAAACGGCAAAATCCCGGACGACGAGCATCGGTTTTCAAGCCTGGATGTGAGAGCAGTCCGGGGCCCTTTGACGCGCCAGTTCCTGTTGAAGAAAGGCATCAGGGTTCCCGAAGTTTTCGGAGACCCCGCTCTTCTCGTCCCCCACTTGTTCCCGACGCGGTTCGCGCGGTCCGTCACGCCCGGGAAAATCGGCATCGTTCCGAACCTGCATGACGTGAAGCTGGTAGACCGACCAGACGTTATCGATCCGACGCAGCGGTGGGATATCGTGATCGACGCGATCTTGTCCTGTGAGCTCATTGTCGCGAGTTCGCTCCATGGCTTGATAATTGCCGATGCATTCGGCGTGCCGTCTGCGCGCGTTCGCTTCAGCGATGCCGAACCGGATTTCAAATACACTGATTATCATGAAGGAGCCGGCCGCTCGAACCACTGGTGCAGCATTAGTGTCGAGGAAGCGATTTCACGGGGCCCTTTGCCGGCTATATCGTTCGACCCGGCCCCATTGATGGCGGCATTTCCTTACGATCTGTGGCTGGGCGAAAGATCTTCAACAGGATGATTGTGCGGGCCTAAGCAACAGCATGGCATCTTCTGCGCCGCAGGTGCCGAGAATTGGGCGAACTTGTGTTGACCAGGCGCGTGTCATCGTGGCAATGGGCGATCGCGTTGCGGTAGGAGGTCGACCTCTCTCCGCGAAGCGCCGAGGGCCAGCACAAATGCCTGGCTTTCTCAGTGCGATGCGGGTGTAGCTCAATGGTAGAGCAGAAGCTTCCCAAGCTTACGACGAGGGTTCGATTCCCTTCACCCGCTCCAAATCTTTTGATTCAATTAAATACCTGAAATATAACGACAAAAATCCACGATTTTTGCCTGTGTAGGTATTGTGTAGAAAAATTTGCGGAATCGACAGACTGGCTCTCGCTGTTTGGGTGCCTTTTCCTGCGACTCGCTTCAATCCCATCGGGAGGGGTTCCGGGGCTTGGGGCGGAAAGGGAAATACCGCGCTGCTAGCGCGGTTTCCCTCTGGTTAGAACAATTCGCCCTGTCTGCTGGCAGCGGCATAACGCTGCCAGTCTGGCTTGGCCGCTTCCTCGTCCAGCCATGCAATGACCTGCGCCACGACATCGCCGCCACTGGCTTCGACGGTGCCGCAAGCATGAAAATGCGACAGATAGCCCGTCTCGGTAATCGGCAACGGCGCACGGGCTGGCTGGATGCTCTCAATCTCAAGATGGGCAATCACGCCCCATCTGATGGGGCTGTAGGTCGCCTCGATCTCGATGCCTTCCCATTGGAAGCGGTATGTTTGGGGATCCTGCATGGTCAGCACCCCGCGAACACATGAACAGCGTCATGTGCGGTTTGGATGGTGAACAGGTCGCCGTTCAATTCGGCGTCTCGCGCCATCGCGCGATAATCGACATAATAGCGAAGCGCATGGGGAATCGTGGTCGTTTCCTCCGTCAGCTCCTGCACGTAGTCGGCAAGGCTCGGATATTCGCCAAGGTGGCGATCTGTCAGCGCCTCCCGCGCCTCCTCCAAATCGCCGCAATAGTGGTCGAGCAATTCGGCTGCGAGTTCGCCATGCTCGGCAATGAACGTGGCCAGTTCCGCAACGCGGTCAAAGCTGGTGTATTCCTCAATGCGAACGCCGCTAAAGCCTTCATGGTCATGGATTGCCCATTCCTCGGCGTCGGGGATTGGTGACTTTGCCAGCATGTCGCGGGTTGCTTCCCACATGCTCCAAGCGTCCTGCGCCTCTATCCACTCGCCATGCAGGATTCCGTTATTGTAGGCCGCAAGACAGGCCGCATAGATGCGGGGTTGATCGGTCAGAGTTTGGTTGTTTTTCATGATTCTGCCCTCCTTTGGCAGCGGGTTTCAGATGCGTTTCTGAAACCTTGCCTCGTGGCGAACAGCGGGGGGCAAGCGGAGTAAGCGCCTTCGCGGGGAACCGGCTGCACGGAGCAAAGCGAAGGAAGCTGGGCGGAAGGCGCTTCGCAGCGCGCTAGGGGCAGCGCCCCAGTCTTTTTGCGTCAGGGATCGTCACCCGAATGGGCGGAAACCGCGACGCGGGTTCCGTCGCACCAGCGATAGAGCGCGGCCCGAAGGGGACGCCCGTTAGATTTCAATACTCAGCTAAGAACGAATACTCACGGAGTTACGGTGCAGGAAACTGAAGCGCGTCGAGGACAGGACATTCGGGCACATTGCCGCCGGTACATTTGTCCAAGGTGTTAGCCAGTGTTGCCTCTATCTTCAGCAGATCGGCAATGCGACGGCGAACATCTTCAAGGTGAGATCGGGTTCGCATCATCACTTCGCCGCAGGTCTGAGCGCCGGTGTCCGTGAGCGACAACAGGGAGCGGATTTCCTCCATCGCGTAGCCAAGATCACGCGCGCGCAGGACGAATTGTAACCTTTGCACCAGTTCCGGCGGATAAACCCGGTAACCGTTAGCGCTGCGCGGTGGCGCTGGGAGCAATCCGACCTTCTCGTAATAGCGGATGGTTTCAAGATTGCAGCCAGTCTTCCGGGCGAGCTGGGCGCGTAAAATGCCGCCTTGTGGTTCCATGAAAATACCCCTTGAGTCTGTAGCTACTACAGAGACTACACTGTGAATCACGAAGTCGGAAGAAAGGAATTTTGCCGTGGCCTCGACGCCTGAACAGGAGCATCCCGTCGCGACTGACGCCCCGAAGGGCGAGCAGGCAAACTGGCTTGCCACTGGCGCTTTGATCGGCGCGGGGCTGGCCTCGGCGTGCTGCATCGTGCCGCTGCTGTTTGTCACGCTCGGCATTTCAGGTGCCTGGATTGCCAACCTGACGGCGCTCGAACCCTACAAGCCCTATGTTGCGGCAGTGACGCTCGCGCTGCTCGGACTTGGCTTCTGGCACGTCTATTTGAAACCGAAACCTCGTTGCGAGGACGGGTCTTACTGCGCTCGTCCACAATCGGCGCGCACCACAAAGGCGGTGCTGTGGCTGGGCCTTGCCATAGTCGTCCTTGCGCTCACCATCGATTGGTGGGCACCCCTATTCTATTGAAATGCACTACTGAAAGGAAGCGTCCATGAAAAAGACAATACTCATCGGACTTGCCGTGCTGGCGATGGCAGGCGGCGGGGTCGCATTTGCACTTGGCGGCGCGGCACAGGATCGGCCAGCGGCTGCGACCGCGCAAGCGCAAACCACCTTTGCCATTGAAAACATGACCTGCGCCACTTGCCCGATCACGGTCAAACGGGCGATGGAAGGCGTGGCAGGTGTCAGTGCGGTGACGGTTGATTTCGCCACCAAGACCGCGCGCGTAACATATGACCCTCGCCGGGTGAATGCTGCTGCGATCGCCGCTGCATCGACCAATGCCGGTTATCCGGCGCGCGCTATTCAAAACTGAAAGACGGCACCCGTCGCGCCTGAAGAAAGCGGTATCCAATGAACGACTGTTGCAACCGCCCCGGGCGGGATGGATATGACGTGGCCGTCGTCGGCGCGGGCTCGGCGGGTTTTTCCGCTGCGATCACCGCCGCCGAACTCGGGGCGAAAGTCGCGCTGCTCGGCCATGGCACGATTGGTGGCACCTGCGTTAATGTCGGCTGCGTTCCGTCCAAGACGCTGATCCGCGCCGCCGAGGCGGTGCACGGTGGGCGAGCCGCCACCCGCTTTCCCGGTCTTGGCGGTAACGTCCAGCTAGACAATTGGGCGCAGCTCGCGGCGTCAAAGGACGAATTGGTCAACTCGCTGCGCCAGAAAAAATATGTCGATCTTCTGCCCGCCTACTCTGGGGTAAGCTATATCGCCGGCAAGGCACGCTTCGCTGATGGTGCGCTGGTCGTTGACAATGCACCGGTAAAAGTCGGCAAGGTCATTTTGGCGATGGGCGCGCGGGCCAGTATTCCATCGATTCCAGGGCTGGATACCGTGCCCTTCCTCACCAGCACCACAGCACTGGCACTTGATCGCCTGCCCCGATCGCTGCTGGTCATCGGTGGCGGCGTGATCGGCGTTGAGCTGGGCCAGATGTTCGCGCGCCTCGGTGTAGCGGTCACCATCTGTTGCCGCAGCCGCTTGCTTCCCGAAATGGATCCGGAAGTGAGCGCCGCGCTGCAAACCTATCTGGAGGCCGAAGGGGTACGTGTATGCGCGGGTGTTAGCTATCAGCGTATCGCAAACTCAGTTAACGGGATCGAACTGACCTGCGAAAGCCGGTCCTGTGATGGTGAACGTCTTTGCGACACCGTCGCGGCGGTT
>JBEQBX010000082.1:0-13068 GCA_041639595.1 Porphyrobacter sp. | reverse complement strand
ACGATCAGCACCATCGGCGGCGGGCAGCGCCATGCCCAGATCACCGCCCTGACACTGAACGAGATGCTCTGCGCGATCCGCCATGCACGCGATTGCGGACGCAGCAGCTTCACGCTGGTCAGCCACTCTTTCGAACTGATCAATCGCCGCAAACTGGCGACGAACTGGATTGTGCGGCGGCGGTTTGCCGGACTGATCAAAGGGCTGGCGCAGATGCCCGGAGTCACCACCGGCACCTATGCCGACACCCCGCCATCCCCGCGGCTGACCACCGGACCTAACGCATTGCTGCCGGCCAGCGCCGTGCGCACCGGGCACAGGCTGGCCGAACAGTTCGTCTCAAACGCGCTGTATGGCGCGCTTTAGGCGCGGGTCGGCATGGCAGGGCTCACCATCGATTTCACACTGGGATCGCGTCGCCTGCTGAGCGTGCCGCGCGACCTGTCGACGTGGAGCTTCAGCCTTGAAGACGTGCTGTCAGGCGCACTGCCCGATGCTCCGGCAAGCGGGCGGGACGGCGTGCGGGTGCTGTCAGCACCGACCAGCAGCATCGCCGCGGTGACCGCGCGTTACCCCGGCTTCATCGCGGGCGGACGGCAGGATTATCGCCGGCACTATATCGATATGGCGCAAAGCTTCACCGGGTACATGGCGCAATTTTCCGGCAAGACCCAGTCAACCCTGCGGCGCAAGGCGCGCAAGCTGGCTGACGACACCGGCGGCTATAGCATTACCGAACATCGCACCCCGGCCGAGATCGAAGCCTTTCTGACCGCTGCCCTGCCCCTGTCGGCGCGCACCTATCAGGCGCGGCTGCTGGATGCCGGACTGCCAGACAACCCCGCAGCGCGCCGCGCCATGCTGGAAGCGGCCGAGGATGGACGGATGCGCGCCTTCCTGCTGCACGCAGGGCGCGCGGCGATTGCGTATCTGTCGCTCCCCATCAGCGGGCAGACGCTGGTCTACGCCCATCTCGGCTATGATCCGGCGTTCGCACGCCTGTCGCCCGGAACGGTGTTGCAGATGGATGCGCTGGAGCGACTGTTTGCCGAAGAGCGTTATCGCTGGTTCGATTTCACCGAAGGCGAAGGGCCGCACAAGGCGATGTTCGGGACGCATGGCGCCGCCTGCTCCAGCCTTGTGCTGCTTGAACCGACGCTTGCCAATCGCACGCTGATCGGCGCACGGGCCGGGTTTGATGCAGGGGTCAGCCAGGCAAAATCGCTGGCGCAGCGATCAGGGGCGCTCGGCCGGATCAGGGCCCTGCTGCGCGCCTGATTCTCCCGCGGCGCGGCGGTTCACTTCCTGCTGGCGCGACCGTTCAACCAGCGCGGTGCGCACAGACGGCGTGCCGCTGAGCGAGCCAAATCGCACCGCGATATACAGCCACACCGCAAGGGTCACACCGAAAAACGTGCCCGCTGCCACACCCAGCCGCACATCATATGTCAACATCATGACTTCGGCGGCCAAGGCAACGCCTGCCACCAGCCATTTGGGGTCAAGCCAGAAAGCTTCTTCGGACGCCCGGGGCATTTTGCGTGAATCCTTTGCGCATGATGTGCCCCGCCAAATGGTTGAGCGCCCGCGCAAGTGATATGGATATTCCCGGCGCGATATCAATAAGGTGAATGACCACCTTCATCTTCGCCATGCGCACGCGCTTCGCGCTGGCGGCGGGTCGCCTCCTCCGTCTCGCGCAGGCTCGCGCGGCTCGCTCCGCGATTATACAGCCAGCCGAACAGCAGGAAGCAGAACAGCACTGCCGCCCCGATCGGAGGGGCAACGAATGACCGCGTGATGTAGGTGGCGATGACGGTCGCCAGCACGATGATCAGGATGATGGCTTTCGTCATGGGACAGCTCCTTTTGCCGGAGCAATACAGCGCAACCATCACTTGGGTCCGCGCCGCCTGCTTCCCGCCGCGCCCCCACCCCGGCACATCGCAAAAAGGGCCGGAAGCACGAAGCTCCCGACCCTTTTTGTATGGCACGCCGCAATCCCGAAGGGATCGCAAGGCTGGCTGGTTGCCTGCGCCTATTGGCGCTTGAGGCGCTACAAGTTACGCGCCTTCGACTTCCGTCAGGTCAACCTTGAGGCCCGGGCCCATCGACGAGGTCATGGTGACCTTGCGGACGTACTTGCCCTTGGCGCCCGAGGGCTTCGACTTCACGACCGCTTCGGTCAGCGCCTTGAAGTTCGCCTTCAGCGCGTCATCCGAGAAGCTGAGCTTGCCGATGCCGGAGTGGATGATGCCCTGCTTTTCGACGCGGTATTCGACCTGGCCGCTCTTGGCGTCCGTGACCGCTTGCGCGACGTTCGGGGTGACCGTGCCGAGCTTCGGGTTCGGCATCAGGCCCTTCGGGCCGAGCACCTTGCCGAGACGACCGACAACACCCATCATGTCGGGCGAGGCGATCACGCGGTCGTAGTTGAGGTTGCCGTTCTGCATGTCTTCCAGCAGATCTTCCGCACCGACCTTGTCAGCGCCGGCAGCCAGGGCCTTTTCGGCGTTATCGCCGCGGGCGAACACAGCCACGCGAACATCCTTGCCGGTGCCCGAGGGCAGCGACACCATGCCGCGGACCATCTGGTCGGCGTGACGCGGATCGACGCCGAGGTTCATGGCCACTTCGACGGTTTCGTCGAACTTGGTCTTGTACTGGCGCAGCACGGTCAGCGCTTCGTCAACGGTGTAGAGCTTTTCGCGATCAAGCGAGGCGAGCACCTTTGCCTTCTTGGTGATCTTGGTCATCGGATTAGCCCTCCACCACTTCGAGGCCCATCGAGCGGGCGCTACCGGCGATGATCTTCATCGCCTGATCAATGTCGTTCGCGTTCAAGTCGGCCATCTTGGCTTCGGCGATCTCACGGATCTGCGAGCTCTTGATGGTACCGGCCGAAATCTTGCTGGGCTCCTTCGAACCCGACTTCAGGCCAGCCGCCTTCTTGAGGAAGTACGACGCGGGGGGCGTCTTGGTGATGAAAGTGAACGAGCGATCGCCGTAAACCGTGATGACGGTCGGGATCGGCATGCCCTTTTCCATTTCCTGCGTGGCGGCATTGAACGCCTTGCAGAATTCCATGATGTTCACGCCGCGCTGACCCAGCGCCGGACCGATCGGCGGCGAGGGCGTTGCAGAGCCGGCGGGCACCTGCAGCTTGATATAGCCTTCGATTTTCTTGGCCATGTGGCCTTACTCCTGTCGCACTGTTGCCCGGCTGTTTCCATCCGGGCTCATGTTGAGCGGTCAAACGCCTCTGCTTCGTGCATTGCAGAGGCTCCCGCACGGAATCACCGGCCCGGAGGCCAGCGAAGGGGGGCGCATAGGCGCGGGCGCACCTGAAATCAACCGAAACCGCGCGGCGGGCGCAGCCCCTTGGTGCGGCTCGTAAGGTGAAACTGGCCGCACAGCGCGCACTTGTAAGTGCGAAGGGTCACATCGGCCTGCAAGGCGACCGCATCAGCTTCCTCGCGGGAAGCGAAGCGGCGCTTGCGCTGGCAGATGCCGGGACGGGTTCTTACTTCGACAGTTCCACGTGCTCGAAATCGAGTTCCACGGGCGTTGCGCGGCCGAAGATCGACACCGAGACCTTGACCTTGGCCTTGTCGAAATCGAGCTCTTCGACGATCCCGTTGAAGCTGGCGAACGGGCCGTCGAGCACCTTGACCGAATCCCCGATTTCGTAATCGACGCTGATTTCGCGCTTCGGAGTCGCCTGGGCCTGAGCCACGCCGCCGAAGTAGCGCGAGGCTTCGCGTTCCGAAATCGCCTGCGGCTTGTTGCCTGAACCCAGGAAGCCGGTCACCTTCGGGGTGTTCTTGACGAGGTGATAGATATCGTCCGTCATGTTGAGCTTGGCCAGCACGTAGCCGGGCATGAACTTGCGTTCGACCTGCACCTTCTTGCCGCGCTTCACTTCGGTCACGGTTTCGGTCGGGACCTGCACTTCTTCGACACCTTCGGAAAGGCCGAGGCGATCGGCTTCAGAAATGATCGCGTCGCGCACCTTGTTCTCGAAACCGGAGTAAGCGTGGATGATGTACCAGCGAGCCATGAGGAGTCCTTGGAAATGGGGTCTGACGGGCAGAGGAATGCGAAAGGCGCGGCGGCCTTATTGCAGCAGGCTGATGGCGCCGCGCACGATCGCGCCGAACGCGCTGTCGATCCCGAGGAAGAACAGCGACAGAATCAGCATGAAGATGAACACGAAGATCGCCGTGCGCACGGTTTCATCGCGGGTCGGCCAGACGATCTTGTTCGTCTCGGCCTTGACCTGATTGAAGAACTCGCCGGGCGAGGTCTTGCGCTTCTTTTCTTCGGCCCCGTCTTTGGGAGCGATCATCTTGTCGGCCATGCCAGCCTTGTTCCTTCGCGTAATGCCTTCACGTCTCGTCCGGCCGGCTTTCAGGTAGGGGTCCGCGCCGCCCGGGACAAGGTCGCCGGAGGGGCTGGATATTCTGCCGATGTCGGTGAGACGATCAGCGCCTTACGCGCGCAGCGGCGCAAATGCAAGAACGCTTGGGAAGCCAGCAGGCGCAACGCAGCGTCACGGAACCAAACAAGCCGATGGAGGATCAGCGGGAAGCACAAACCCGCGCAGGCAGGTTGGAAAAACCGGGAAATGGCAGGGGTGACAGGATTCGAACCCGTGGCCCTCGGTTTTGGAGACCGATGCTCTACCAGCTGAGCTACACCCCTGCAGCGCTGAGGGGCGGGCTTTAACGAACCCGCCTGCGTTAGGCAATCCTCTTTGCCACAGGCCTGCGCGCCTGTATTGTGCGCTGCAACCATGCATATGCCGCAACGCCCTCCGATCCCTGTCGAGACCCTGCTTCTTGCCTATCGCAGCGGGATTTTCCCGATGGCGGATCGGCGCGATGATCCGGAGGTGTTCTGGGTGGAGCCGCGTGACCGGGCGATCATTCCTCTGGCAGGGCTGCATCTGTCAAAGTCGCTGAAAAAGGTGCTTCGCGCAGACCGATTCACCGTAACGCTGGACCGCGCGTTCGAACAGGTGGTCCGCGCCTGCGCCGAACCGCGCCCCGATCATCCCGATACCTGGATCAGCGAACGGATCGTGCAGTCCTATGTTGGCCTGCACCGCGCCGGCCACGCCCATTCGGTCGAATGCTGGCAGCCTGGGGCGGACGGCACGGCGGAACTGGTCGGCGGGCTTTACGGGGTGAGTTTCGACCGGGTGTTCTGCGGCGAATCGATGTTCAGCCGCGTGCCTGATGCCAGCAAGGTCGCGCTGGCGTGGCTGGTGGCGCTGATGCGGAACGCAGGCTTTGCCGTGCTCGATTGCCAGTTCATGACCGAACATCTCAGGTCGATGGGCGCGCATGAATTGGCGCAGGACGATTACCGGCGGCTGGTCAAACGCGCGCATGGCCATCCGCATTCCAGCCTGGGGACGGCGTGGCGTGCGTTTTCAGGCAAGTCAGGCGCAGATTATGCCGCTGGTGCGGGGGATGGCGCAGGGACCGGTGACGCCGGAGCCGAGGGTGCTGCCGCAGGCCGGGCAGGCTTGCCCGAAGGATTGGCGGTCGGCGCTGCCGGGCCTTCCTCACCGGGGAAGCTCATCGTGCAATCCTTGACCCAGACATCATAGACAGGGTGTTCGACCACGTTGAGGCTGGGCGATTCGAGGAACATCCAGCCAGAAAACACGCGCGAATGCTGGGCCGCACCGCGCCCGCGAATATCGACTTGCACAAAGGCCCCGGTTTGCTGCGGCAACTCCCACGGCGCGGTGCGCTCGCAAGCGGAGACGCGAATGATCACCGGCCCGATTTCGCGCGATTCGCCCGGCTTGAGCTTGATTTCTTCCGAGACATTGTTGCGTTTGTTGAGCAGGCCCAGCACGGCAATCCGCTCGTTCATCGGGGTTGCGCCGTAATCATTGGCAGGCGCTGCCGCAGCCGTCTTTGCCGCAGCCACAGGGGTCGCTTCGCCAAGCGGCACCTCGACCGTTTCGGCCTCAGGCGCGGCGAAGTAATCGCACGCGCCCAGCGTCAGCGCAGTGGCCAGCGTCACGGCAAGATAAAAAGGCCGCACCGCGCGTCTCAGCTGTCTGCGCCGCCGGGGGTCCAGGCTTCGTAATCGCCCACTGCGCGGGCGCGCTGGCCGCCGCGTTCCAATGCGCCTTGCGGGCGATAGGCGGCTGCGGTGCCGGTGGCGTTGGGGGTGTAATCCACTTCCCACACCTTGGGCGGAGGCAGATGGCTTTCAGGCACTTCGTCATAGGTGCCGTGCAGCCAGCCATGCCATTCGGATGGCACGCGGCTGGCATCATTGGCACCGGCGTACATCACCCAACGCTTGTCACGGCTGGTGTATGATCCGTTGGCCGGTCCTGTCGCCTTGGGACGGGCGCGGTAATATTTATTGCCGGCGCCATCGGTCCCGACATGTTCGCCCTTGGCGCGGCTGGCCCATAGATGCGTGCCTATCGTGGCACCGTCCCACCAGGTGAAGATTTTTGCGAGGATACCCATGGCGGCTGCGCCTAGCGGATTAGAGCGGGTGCGCCAAGAGGTGAGAGTCCTTGTTTGCGTGCCTCCCTCCGGGGCCACGTCCTCGGTGCGTTTCCGTCGCTGCGCGCCGGAGCACCTGTGGGCGCCCGGTCGGGCTTGCGCTTTACCGCCTGAGCCGCGCTCAGTCCGGGATATTCCAACTCACCTTGTCTCCCGCCGCGACCCCCAGTTCCGCCGCGCGGCCTGCACGCAGTTCAAGGACCGCGCTCGTCAGCCCGCTCGACCGCACCGAATCAACCGAATAGGGCACGGTGTTGGCAGCGATGTTGCTGATCCGCCCGTCGGTGCCGATAAAGATGATGTCGAGCGAGAGCGGCGTGTTCTTCATCCAGAAACTGCGCTGTTCGGGCGCGGCGGACGGAAAGATCATCCCCTCACCATCGCCAAGTTCGGTGCGGAACATCAATCCGCGCGCCTGCGCTTCGGGACTGTCGGCGAGTTCGACTTTGAAGGGCAGTGCCTTGCCCCCGCTTTCCACCACAAGATCGATGACCCGCAGGCCGGAGACCGGATGGCGCGCGGCCTGTGTCGCCGCTTCGGTGGGTGCCTGCGCCCGCGCTGTTGCCCCTTCGCCGGGCGAGCATGCCGCCAGCGTCCCCAGCATCAGCGCCGCGCCTGCCACCATATGCCTTACCATCGGTCGTCAATCCCTTCATCATCACCCGCTTCCGCGATCCATTGCTCGACATCCCCGACGTTACGGGCAGCAAGGATGAAGCGGGCGTGTTCGTATTGGTGGCCTGCGCGCAGCATTGCTGCAACGGCTTTTTCGTGAGCCTTGCGGGCGGCGAGCGGATCGGTCCCTTCCACCTGTGCGCCAAACGGGCCGAGCCGCCGCTTGCGCGCCATCAGCGCCGCCGCGCGGCGCCCTGCCGCTTCGCCGGGCGCGTGAACGGCGCGCAGGTTATCGCCTACCCCTGCATGGCGCAGGCTTTCATCGACCCGCCGCGCACCATATCCGCGTGCCCCCAGATCGCGGGCGCGCATCCGGGCATAGGCATCATCATCGACATAGCCCAGTTCCACCAGCCGGGCGACGAGCGCCGGAATATCGACCATCACCGTCCGCCCATCGGCATCCTCGGCCAGACCGCGTTCCCTGATCTTGCGGATCAGATAGCTTTCGACCCGCGCGCCGGTGGTGGCAAAACGGGCGGCGTAATGCAGCGCCAGATCGCGCAATTTCGCTTCGGTCAGCGGGGGCTTAACCCGCTTCACGCGCCCGCTTTCGCTGCGGCGATCCTCCCCGGTTTGGCGGCCGGGTGATGACGAATTCGCTTTACCTGAGATCATTTCGCCTTATTCGTGCCACTTTCCTTATCAAATGCGAAACATTGGACGCCGCCGGACTATGCCCGGCGACACGGGGTTATGCCAGAGCGCGAATTGGATGCCACCATGGACCGCGCCGCAACTTACGGGTATCGCTGAAAATTATGACCGACGCCGCCTTGACGCCGACGCCGAATGATTGCGACCTGCCGCGAATCCGTGCGCAGTTTGCAACCTTCAACGATGCGATCGACTATGCTGCGCAGAGCCGAAAGGGGCTCAACTTCCACGATATGCGGGGGGAACTGGCGCGGGTCTATCCTTATTCACAGATGCGTGATGATGCGCTGGTGATGGCGCGCCGCCTGATTGCGGCGGGGATCGGCAAGGAAGACCGCGTTGCCCTGATCGCGGAAACGGGTGCGGATTTTGCCGCGCTGTTCTGCGCCTGCATCTATGCCGGCGCGTGGCCGGTGCCGCTGCCGCTGCCGACCACCTTCGGGGGCAAGGACAATTACATCGACCAGCTGGCGATCCAGCTGATCAGCTCCGACCCCAAGCTGCTTCTCTATCCCGAAGAAATCGGCGAGATGGCCGCCGCCGCCGCCGCGCGGCAGGGTTGCGAGGCGCAAAGCTGGCAGGATTTCGGTCAGCGCCCCGCGCCCGATTGCGACCTGCCCAAGGCCAGCCCGGACGATATCTGCTACCTGCAATATTCCTCCGGCTCGACCCGCTTCCCCACAGGCGTGGCGGTGACGCACAGCACGCTGCTGCACAACCTTTACGGCCATTCGACCACGATGGAGCTAGGCACCAATGACCGCTGCGTCAGCTGGCTTCCATGGTATCATGACATGGGGCTGGTCGGCTGCCTGCTGTCGCTGATCGCCAACCAGGTGTCGGGCGATTACCTGAAGCCCGATGCCTTTGCGCGCCGCCCGCTGGCGTGGCTGGACATGATCACCCGCAATCCGGGCAACACGCTGTCGTACTCGCCGACGTTCGGTTACGACATCTGCGCGCGCCGCATCTCCAGCCAGTCGAACGTCGCCGAACGGTTCGACCTGTCGCGCTGGCGGATTGCCGGCAATGGCGCGGACATGATCCGCCCGGACGTGATGCAGAACTTCGTAAACGCCTTTGCCGAAGCGGGGTTCAAGGCATCGGCCTTCACACCGTCCTATGGCCTTGCCGAGGCGGTGCTGGCGGTCACGGTGATGCCGCCGGGCGAAGGCATCCGCGTCGAACTGGTCGAAGAAGAACGGCTGTCGGGCGCCCCGCGCGACCTCTCCCGTCCGGCCCGCTACCGCGCCATCGTCAATTGCGGCAAAGCCCTGCCAGACATGGAAGTGGCGATCCGCAGCGAAGATGGCACCGCGCGCGGTGATCACCAGATCGGCAAGGTGTGGTGCCGCGGGCCTTCCGTGATGCACTCCTATTTCCGCAATCCCGAAGCCACTGCCGATTGCCTGGCAGACGGCTGGCTCGATACAGGCGACATGGGCTACACCGCCAAGGGTTATCTGTTCATCGTCGGCCGGGCGAAGGACATGATCATCATCAACGGCAAGAACCACTGGCCGCAGGACATCGAATGGGCGGTGGAACAGCTTCCCGGCTTCAACCACGGCGACATCGCGGCGTTCTCGATCGAGATGGAAAACGGCGAGGAAGCCCCTGCCGTGCTGGTGCATTGCAAGGTGTCCGACCCCGAAGAACGCGTGAAGCTGCGCGATCAGATCGCCGACAAGGTGCGTTCGGTCACCGGCATGAGCTGCGTGGTCGAACTCGTCCCGCCGCGCACGTTGCCGCGCACGTCTTCGGGCAAGCTATCCCGCGCCAAGGCCAAGAAGCTCTATCTGGCGGGCGAAATCGTCCCTATCGATCTGGCGGCGTAAGCTTACCCTTCGCTCGTGGCCCATTGCGCGCCGAGCGGCCCGCCACCGGAGCGTAACGTCACCTCCACATCCTGATCGCGCAGGATCGCCGCTGCGGCCTCTGCCTGCGCGGCAGGGCCGGTCAGCACCACGCCGCTTCCGGTGCGCTGCGCGGCCCAGCCGATGAGACCCAGCGCCTTCGCGCCTGCCGCATCAGGTTCGCCATCAGCGAAGGGGATCGCCGCAGGCAGTTCGCCCGCAGGCGGGATCAGTTCGATGGTCCATTCCGGCTCGCTTGCGGTAATCCGCGCCTCCAGCATCCGGTAAGTTGCCAGATCGGCCCCATCCAGCCGCCGTGCCCGTACCAAGGCGCGGCGGCGGGACTGGTCGATCAGAACTTCGCCGGGCTGCACCCCTGCCGCCACCGACAACCGCGCCGCCAGCGCCTCTGCCCGGGTTGATGCGGCACGCTCGTCCCGCTCCCGCGCGGCGGAAAGCTGGGCCCGTTCGGCCGCCGTCGCATTGGTGCCGACTTCGTATTGCACCAGATCAAGCTCCACTGTCTCACCCAGCTTGTCGGCGAGCAGGCGTTCCACCCCGCCCTCGATGCCCGGACGCAGCACGGGGGTGAACATCACGGCGCGGATGCCCACCGGCGCGGCGGTAAAATCCATTTCCAGCGCATCAAGCTGCGAACGTTCATCGAACTGCTTGCCAAGCTCGCTGCGGACGATGCGCTGGGCGTTGGCTTCCCACGCGATCCGCTCAAGCGAAAAGGCCAGCGGAACCGCCAGCACGATGAACACGAGCGCCACCGCGAGGTTCTGGAACTGGGTCTGCCCTTTCGACAGATTGGCGCGGAAACCATACAGCTTCGCCATGCCGAAGGCGGTCAGCGCGATGGTGATGAAGTTGGTTACGAACAACAACAGCGCGCCCGAAAACACCGTCCAGTTCCACGTCGCCAAACCATAACCGATCACGGCGAGCGGCGGCATCAAAGCAGTAGCAATCGCCACGCCGACAATCGCCCCTTCCTTGCCGCGAATCATCGCATAAGCGCCCGCCAGCGCCGAAAACAGCGCCACGAACAGATCGAACAGATTGGGCCGGGTGCGCGAGGCGATTTCAGAGGTGACGCCCTGAATCGGAGAGACAAATACCAGCGCGGCGCACAGCAGCACCGCCATGATGCTGCCGATCAGCAGCGTCCGCATCGATCCCTTCAGCCAGTCCCAATCACCGATTGCCAGGGCAAAGCCCAGCCCCATGATCGGTCCCATCAGCGGGGACAGCAGCATCGCCCCGATCACCACGGCGGGCGAAGACAGCAGCAGTCCAAGGATCGCGATCGCCCCGCTCATCGCGGTCATGAACAGGTAATGTTCGGACAGACGGCCATCTTCGCGGCGGCGCGCAGTCACTTCGACCTGATCGACTTGCCCGATGACATGCACCGTCCACCATTCGTGCGCCCGATCAAGCGCGGAGCGCAAACGGTTTGGCCCAGTCGTTTCGTTCATCTGCGCGCCTTTTCACCAATGCGGGGTGGCCGACGATAGCCCGCTGCGCGCCGCGATGCCAAGCTGTACACATGTAATGGACGCGGAGGGGCATTCCGGCGTAGCTTGTCGAAGCCCGCTTGAAAGGCGTGTTTTAGATGACTAATACAGTAGGGACTGCCCTGTGCGCGCGGCGTGCCGGGATTTGAGGGAGCACGAGACGAGGCATGAGCACCGAAACAAAGACCGCGACGGACACCGCCTTCACCCTCACACCGCCCGACCCGGTGCCGCAGGTCACGCCGGAACAGGCGGCAGGTCTCGTGCCGGTTTCCACAGAACAGAAGTCCAAGCTCGACACCAAGGTGGACTCCTTCGTCAACGAGTTGGTGACGATCGATGCCAATTCGCCCGCCTTCGGGGAAAAGGTCGATCAGATCACCCGCATGGGGCAGGAACAGATCCGCGCCGCCGCCGCGATGTCGAACCGGTTTCTGGATCGTCCGGTCCGGGCGATGGACGGCGATGGCACGGTGGGCAAGGATCTGGCCGAACTGCGCCGCACGGTCGAAGACCTCGATCCCGGCCGGCAGGGCAAGCTGTCCGGCCCGCGCAAGATCCTCGGGATCATTCCCTTCGGTAACAAGATCAAGAACTACTTCGACAGCTACACCTCGGCGCAGGGGCACATCGTGGCGATCCTCCAGCGGCTGGAAAGCGGCAAGAAGGAACTGCATCTCGATAATGCTGCCATCGATACCGAGCGGCAGAAGCTGTGGGCGGCGATGGGCGAGCTGGAACAGATGATCCACATCGCCAAGACGCTCGACGCGCGGCTGGAGGCCAAGGCGCTGGAGCTGGACAGCTCCGATCCGGCCAAGGCCAAGGCGCTGCGCGAATCCGCGCTGTTCTATGTCCGCCAGCGCACGCAGGATCTGCTGACCCAGATGGCGGTCAGCGTGCAGGGCTATCTCGCGCTCGATCTGGTCAAGAAGAACAATGTCGAACTGGTGAAGGGCGTTGACCGCGCCAGCACCACCACCGTCGGCGCGCTGCGCACCGCCGTTACGGTGGCGCAGGCGATGACCAACCAGCGGCTGGTGCTGGGCCAGATCACCGCGCTCAACAAGACCACGGCCGACATCATCGATTCGACCAGCACACTGCTGCGCGAACAGACCGCGCAAATCCACGAACAGGCCGCGTCCTCGACCATTCCGATCGAGACGCTGCAACGCGCCTTCCAGAACATCTATGACACGATGGACGAAGTTGACGCCTTCAAGATCCGCGCGCTGGATTCGATGAAGCAGACGGTGAACGTGCTCACCAGCGAGGTCGAAAAGTCCAAGGGGTACATCGCCCGCGCTGAGGGCCAGGCGCAGGCGCAGGCCAAGGTTGCCTCGCAGACGCCGTCCTTGCTCACTCTCGATAGCTGATCGGGAGCCTGATGGTCTACGAAACGCCCGAACAGCAGCTTCAGAGCGCCAAGCGGTCGCTGGCCACCCAGCGCGACGGCGGCACCCACCGTCCCGCGCCGCGGGGCCAGAGCATCGGCAAGGGTTCGGCCCAGTTGAAGATGAAAAGCCTGCTGAAGCGGGTGCGCAATATTGCCATCGCGATTGTCACGATCTGGATCGGCGCCGGAATTGCGGGCGCTTTCGTCAACGGTATCGGGTTCTGGGGCGTGATGGCGGTAATCGTCGCCACGGCGATCGCGATTGCGGTGTTTTCCAGCTTCCCCAAGGTGAAGGTGCCCAAACGCGCCGAACTGTCGCTGGGCAATCCGCAGCAGATGGTCGCCCGCACCGAGCTGTGGCTGGAGGCGCAGCGTCCCGCGCTGCCGCCGCCGGCGCAGGGCATCATCGAGATCGG
>JBEQBX010000081.1:0-13116 GCA_041639595.1 Porphyrobacter sp. | reverse complement strand
GCCAACCATGCTTCGGCGGTTCTGCCATCCGCACTGCTGACGCCGATTTCACCGCGCAGCTCGCTTGCTTCGCCAAGTCGCACGCGGGTGTCGGCGACGGCGATATTCGTGCGCGCCGCGTCTCGGGCTGCCGGGTCGGCATCGGTGATAGCGGTAGCCCCGATCCGCACCGCGCCATCGTCCTTCAACCATTCGGCGCGCACCCCGGCGTTGATCGCGCCGCCGCTGGCCTGCCCGGTTTCATATTCAATGATGATGATTTGCGGATTGAGGTCGGCATCGCGCGACAGGACCGGCTCGCTGAAGGTTATCGTGCCGGACAAGATATCGATGTTGTAATCGATAAACCGCGTCAGACTGCGCGACGATACAATCACTTCGGAACGGAACCTGTCGCGCACTTCGATGGTGACACGTTCCGAAGTGAACAGAATGTCGCGACTGCCCAGCGCATATGGGCCTGACAGGCCATTACCCTGAAATTCGTCACGCCGGAATGAGGTGCCAATCCGCGCGCCAAAAGCTTCGGCACGCACATCGCCAAGTTGCATGGCACCGCGCAACCCGGTGGCGGTGCGCTGATAGCGGCCCAACGTGGTCTGATCGAAGCCCGTCTGGAAATCGCCATATAACGCGTGGAAAGCGGCGGTTTCGATCCGCACATACAGGTTCTCACGCGATGCGGCATCGAACCGGCGCTGCGAAGCATCAGCAAAGACCGTGTAATAGGCGGCTGGATCAATCGCCCCGAGCAGGGGTTGATCGTCGCGCTGTTTGGCGCTGTCATACGCCAGCGTCAGGAGATATTTGCCCAGCACGCGCCCCTTCGCATAGAGGGCCACGCGGGCGTTGCGGCCCAGATCGCTTTCGAAATTGCCTTCGCGCTCCATATTGTCGGCGATGCTTCGCGCACCCACCGATGCTTCGCCCAGACCCACAATGGTCCATTCGACATCGCCCGGCATCACCCAGGCTTCAATGTCCTGTCGGCGGCGGATGTTTTCGTCCCTGAAGTCGAACGCCATGCGCAGCTGACCGCTGACCATCGTTGGCGCAAGCTCAATGCGGGCCAGCCCCTCGTCACCGTCGATTACCCAGCGTGCCGATGCCTCACCAATGCCGCTCAACTGGCGAAGCTGCTGCTGGTCGATCTGCGCTGCGCTTTCAAACGGGGCGCTAAGCGTGAAAGTGCCGGCAACGCCCGCGCGTACAGGACGGCCGTTGCGATCAGTGATGCGCACAAGCACGACCGGGCGGGTTATCCCATCTGCCACCAGCAGCGACTGATCAGCAACCAGTTCTGCCCGCGCCGGTTGCGAAGTGAAGAAGACCTCACGCTCCATCCGGGCATTAACCCCGCCCAGAGAATTGACGATCTCGGCCGCAAGAACAGTACGTTCGGCGAGCAAGGGGATGCCGCGCCACAGGCTTACCGCATAAATGCCGCCGGAATCTTTGACCGTGCCATCAAAGGCAGCCTTTTCGACCGGCTCGCCGTCGACATAAAGCCTGACGGTTTGACCGGCACGGTGCCGGAAAGCGACCTTCACCGCTGGCACGCGCGGATTGTGATCCACTTCAGGGGCCAGCCAGCCATCGGGACCGTCCCCAAGCGCCAGCCAATCCACTTCGGGCACCGCGAGGGCGGCAGCAGAGACGGCAGCGGGGCGCGCGACGCGCAGGTCGCCTGAAACTGCGGGCACCAGACCCGTCAACGTCACACCATCATCAAACGCCAGATCATCAGCGACCGCGATTTGCAGCGCGCTTTCAGTCACAAGCGGCACAACGTGGAAATCCGCTTGCGCCAGCGACCCGCCTTGCCCGATCACGAAGCGCGATCCGGCATTGCCGGCGCTGCGAGCGGAGCGCGCACAATCGGTCAGCTGTGTTCCCTCTGGCAGGGTGCCGCGCACAAGCTGCACGACATGGCTGCCGGGCACCACGCCTTCGAAACGATAACGCCCGTCGGCATCGGTGACGGCAAAGCTGCCATCTTCCATCATCACCCGTATCCCAGCCAGACCAGCGGCGGTGTTGGCGCTTTCGCAATTGCCAAGCAGCACCCGGCCGACAACGGTCATCCGGCTGGCAAGCGTCTCACGTTCAACCAGCACCGCCGCCTCCGAACGGGTGCCTCGGCGCAGCACGTCACGCGTGATCGCCGCGCTTACCAGCTGTCCCGGTTCAGCATCGGCGCGAATTGTCGTCGCATAGGTGATCCGGACGCTGCCAGCGCCAGCAATCCGGTCCAGTACCATGACAAGCCGGCGGCCATCAGGCGTGACCGTTACGCTGCCCGGCGGTGGCACAGCGCCGTCAATCCGGATCGTGTCGCGGCGCAGCCGCAGACCGCGCGGCAGATCTATGGTCATTGTGATCGCACGCCGTTCCTGCGGCTGCGGGTTGCTGACTGCCAGTGAATAAACCACCGCGTCTCCGGGCTGCGCGCGCTGGCGTGATGCAGTAAAAGCCAGTGTGGTTGGCGCGCCGCCGCGGTCAACCGGAACATCGACCTCCATCGGAATGGCGCTAGTCAGATCGAATGCGCCACCAAAAGAAGCCTCCGAAATGGCAAAAACACCCCCAAGAGGGCGAGGCAGCAATGCGAGAGCCGCAGCAGGAACGGCCGAAGGCGCCGTGAAACCGGGCGGTGGCTCGATCTCCAACCGATATCGGCCAAGCGCGGCGAGCGGAAACCAGAAGCGCCCTGGATCCATCGGATAGGTATTGCCTGCCAAGTCAGTGATTGGCGATCCGCTGATGATGGTGGTTGGCCATGGCGTGACCCCATCCGCGGCAAAAACCTGCGCGGGCGCGCCGGTTGCAGCATCGCGCAGGGTTATCGTTGCTCCCGAGACGGGGGCACCCGTTTCGCTGTCGAACACTATGCCGAATGGATCGGCGAGGATCGTGGTCTCACGGGTCACGGCTACCCCGCCTGGCACTGCATCATTCGCCGCGATTGTCACCTTCTCGCCGCCCGCTACCGCCAGCACGCAGTCGCCCGTGGCCTTTGTCGCAGATGTGCGGCGTGTGCCGATTGTGCCTGCAAAACGGCCTGAGTCCGGGCCGGTTTCATACGCAATCAGGTCGGCCTGCGCCGCGCTGCTGGTGATGGTGAGTTGAACGCTGTCGACCTTGCCGGAATCGCGATTGGACGGGGGCGCGGCGAGTATGAAGACGATCACTTCGCCTGCGCGGAACTGGTCGGCCGGTTCGATCTTCAGGGTCTGAGGTGCAGCAGGCGCACTTGCCCGAGCCGACAGGCAGTGCGAGGGGGTGACCGCAAGGCTGGTGCCGCTTTCCGGAACAACCCGGTAAGTCTCAAGCCGGGCAGCAGGTGCCACGATTGGCACCGCAACCCGGTTGGATTGCGCCTGCGCAGTTACGCCCGCCTCGTTCCAGCGGGCGTAGGCAATATTCTCGATTGTCTGGGCAACCGCCGGCGTATTGCCGAACGTCACAGCGACAACGGCCAGTACGCCCAAAACCAGCGCCAGCCATTCGGCCCACCGGCCATTGCGCCGCCATTCATCCAGAATCGGGATCGCCATAAAGCGCGTCCAGCAGCACCGCTGGCGTCAGTTGATCGTCGCGCGGAAAAAGACGGTGCGGGTCTGACCGGCAGCGACATCACTCAGCGGGGCGCTGATTGTGCGCGCCGCGATGGCACCACCGGCGACGCCGCCCGTGCAGTTGCCGGATCCGTCCAGCGCGCCATCGACCAGAATACCGAACGGACCGACAAAGGTCAGATCAGCGGGCAAAATGTCGGTCACCACTATATTGCTGGCTGCTGCGCTGCCTGCAGCGTTGCTCACTGCGATGCAATACTCGACCAATGCGCCGGGGATCGCCTTGGGATCGGCGGTATTGTTGATCGGATCAGATAGGACCCGGCTCGTCTTGTTCACAGTCAATGTGGCAGCCGTGGTGAGGAAACTGCCCTCAGCCGAATGCATTCCGTCATTTGCCTGGTCAGTCACACCGGCAGTATCGGCCAGCACGGTTTCGACGCCATCGGTATCCGGCCCGGTACTGGCGGCCACCAAAGCGCCTCGCGACCCGGGAGTTCCGCCTTCAAAGGCCTGTGCATCCAGCACGAACCGGACGACGGAACCATTGATCTGTGTGCTTTGCACATTCACCACGATAAACACGCGCACGGTGGTATCTGCAGACACTTCATCCAGCGTAACGACAGGCGTGTCTGCGGCATCGAATACACTATTGCCGTTATCGCGGAAAAGCCTCAGGTTTTGAGTGCCGCTGTCCAGTTCATTCATTACCGGCGCAATGTCGATTACGGCGTTGGAGAGGTTCGTAATATCGAATGCGAGTACGGCATCGGTCTGCCCCGGAACAACAATAGTGGGCGAAGCATTCGCGTTGGTGACCACAAGATTGATCTTCCGGTCGACGCTGAACGTGTCGCTCGCGGTCACCACCGTCTGATCAACGCCGCCGACCCGGTAATTGATCGTCGCAGTGTTGGTGATTTGCGTGCCAGCGCTTGTGCCCTCGGCAACCGCCGGGGCGCTCTGCAGCGCGATCATCGCGGTGCCGGCCATCAGCGCGACCAGTTTGGAACTGCGTGTCATGTAATTATTCTCCATTGCCGGCACCAAGCCGGCATTCACCGGACGGTCACCGGAAATTCGAGTTCACCGGATTCACCTGGCGCTATCTGCGCAATCACCCAGCGGACATGTGTGACATCGCGCGGCATGGCTGCGCGTTGTTGGCCGGCGGCGTCCGTAATCGCCAGCCCGCCCAGCTGTCCCCAAGCCTTGCCTCCGTCGACTGACACCAGCATCTGCTTGTCAATGTCGGGCGCCACGCTGACGCTGGCAGGAACCGGATTGGACACGACGAAACGCTCGATCGGAGCCGGCCCGTGATTGGCAAAGCGGGTACCGAAGATCAGCCTGTCGCCCGGTACGACCACGTCGGGATCGACCCGTTCCACGCGGCTTTCACCGGCGGCATCGGTCGTCACCTTTTCAAGTTTCACATATCCGGTAAGCTCAACCGGCGCTGCCGGATCGGCGTAAGCGGGTGCGCTTGAGAACAGAACCGCGATGAGCGCGGTCAGGCCAAGCTTGCGGTGATAGGTCATGCAGTAAATCCTATTCCTCGATCTGAACGGCGAAGGTCACAGTTCTTGAAGTCCCAGCGGGCAAACTGCCGAGATTGACTGCAACCCCTGCAGCCGATGCCTCACCCGCATCGTCGCCTGGCGCATCGCTAACTGGTGCGCTTTCAAGGGTCAGGGAGTTTGCAAGGTATCGGGTGTTGGCGGGAATGGCGTCGGTGACCACCAACCCATCGATCATGGCCGAGCCACTGACCAAGGCCCGAATGCCATAGGTTATGGTCGCGCCCGGACTGGCAGTCGATCCGCCGAAAGGATCGGCTACAGACGCCCACTTGACCAATGTTACTGTGCTGGCGCTGGCCACGATGCCTCCGCTGGCCACCGCCATCCCACCGCCCGGACCGACAACTACGTCAACACCCCCCTCGCCCGCGCCACCCATGACAGTGCCAGGCGATCCAGTTGCGGTTGCCGAGCGGGCGATCAGGTTCACGGTGCTCTGCGCGCCATCGGCAACTCCGCCGGGAACCACCACAAGAGCGAACAGCGTCTGTGAACCACCCGCCGCAATGCTGGCGGTAACATTGGAAGCCGCCAACGGCAGGTCGATGCCAGGATCATAGACACCGTTGCCATTGCTATCGATTGCAATGCCATCGACAGTTACGTCAAAAGCATTACCGGCAACGGCGGTGACGAGTTCAAGCGAGAACGCCTCAGGGCCGTTGCCGGTATTGCTCACCAGGAAACTGAGAACCGCAGGTCCGCTGCGGGCGGTGACAGGGCCGGAATTCAGTGTTGCTGCGGCAACCCCCAACAACTCGTCGACCCGCACCTGCACGGTATTCGAAGTGGTGCGTCGATTAACGCCGCCATCTGAGTAGGTGACCTCGGCAGTGCTTTCGATCACGATGCCCGCAGGCGAAGGGTTGGCCAACCCGGGAACGCACAACACGAGCGCACCAGCCACGCCCAGCGCACCGCGGGCAGACAGAGATGAACCGAAAATGAAATTGCGACTAACCATATCCGGCCAAATAGCCGATGGGTGGTCGCCGGCGGCTGAAGGCCCGGCTCTTGGAGTTTACTTAATAATCGACCTGCAAATTTTAACCATGCAAGCCGACACACCAGGTATTACGCCACCGCCTGCCGATGGGCAGCATGAACAGTCCGAAACCCCGTCAGCCGTGGCCCATTCCCCGGGCCGTGCGCGCCAATGCAAGCACGCTATCGCTGGGCATGGGCTGCGCACGCAAAAACCCTTGCCAGAAGTCACAACCTTCCGCGGTGATCGCCGCACGCTGGATCTCATCCTCGATCCCTTCGGCATAGACCGCAAGGCCGAGCGCCTTCGCAAGCGTAATGATGGCCCGCAACACTGCCAGCGCAGTTGCGTCGCCCGGAACGCCTTCAACCATCGCCTTGTCCAGCTTGAGCGCGTCGAGAGGCAGTTCGCGCAGATAACGAAAATTGCAGAACCCTGCGCCAAAGTCATCAAGCGCAGTGCGGAAGCCCAGCCCGCGAAGCGCCTTTAAGGCGCTTGCCGCTTGGGCCAGATTTCTGAGCAGCAAGTCTTCAGTAATCTCCAGCATCAGCCGCTGGGGAGAAATTTGCGATTGACCGATCAGCGCCGCGAAATCGGCGGCAAAGCGTGGATCGCCCAATTCTTCTGGCGTGATATTGAGCGACAGCGTCAACCCCTCGGGCCAGGTCGCAGCATCCTCCAGCGCGCGCGCAACGACATGGCGTGAAAGCGGCGCGACCAGCGCCGCGCGCTCTGCCACGGCGAACAGATCGCGTGCGCCAATGGCGCCCAGCGTCGGGTGACGCCACCGGGCCAGCGCCTCGGCCCCGACTACTGCGCCGGTAACGCAGGAAAATTGCGGCTGGAACAGCACTTCGATTTCGCGCCGGTCAAGCGCGCGCAGCAGGTCCGCTTCAAGCACGCCGGGGTTAACGCCCGGCAGGCGCCCGCGCGTGATCGGCCCACGCAAGGAAGTCCGGCCTTGTTCCATTACGAATCCTCTTGCCCCTTTTCGCCTTAAGCTTTCAAGTCGCCTGGATCGCATCAATTGCAATCCGCCCGAATCTGGCACATCAGGGCGAACGGTTGGTTTTGCGCCGGGGATAAACGAAGCCCAGGACGCTTTTCCTGCCCGAGGGGAACGAATGGCGAGCACTGTGACAAATTTCCAGCGGCTGGCGCTGCTGGCTTCGGATACCCCCCGCGCACAGGAAGCCTATCAAGCGCTGCTGAGCCAGAGCGAGTGGGTGCCGCTGAACGAGGCCGACGCCGCAGTCGTTCTTGGCGGCGATGGCTTCATGCTTCAGGTGCTACACGCCATGCTGGATGCGGGGCGCGTGATTCCGGCTTACGGGATGAACCTGGGCACGGTCGGCTTCCTGATGAACCGTTATGACAAGCGTGCCACCATCGCTGCACGGATTAACAAGGCACGCCACTGGACAATCGCGCCCTTGCGCGTCGAAGCCCTGACCCAGGACGGCGACACGCATGAATTGCGTGCGATCAACGAAATTTCCCTGCTGCGCGAAACCCGGCAGACGGCCAAGATCGAAGTCACCGTGGGGGACCGGGTGCGGATTCGCGAGCTGGTTTGCGACGGAGTACTGGTGGCAACGCCCGCCGGGTCGACAGCCTATAATCTGTCCGCCCAAGGCCCGATTTTGCCACTCGACAGCAGGATGCTCGCGCTTACCCCAATCAGCCCTTTTCGCCCGCGGCGCTGGCGCGGCGCCATCCTGCCTGACCGGATGAAGATCATCTTGAAAGTTCTCGACCCGGCCAAGCGCCCGGTCGCCGCAGTCGCCGACCAAAAGGAATTGCGCGACATCGCCGAAGTCAGGCTGGAAATTGCCCGGGACTGCGATCTCACTCTGCTGTTTGATCCGGGTCAGAGCCTTGAGGAACGGATCGTTGCAGAGCAATTCATAACCGCCTGAGGATCGTCGCCCGCCGGTCAAAACCCTCTTGCAATCCCGCAACACCCCCCATATAGGCGCGCTTCCGCTCTTCCTTAGACCGCTTGGAAGAGTTGCTCCCCGATAGCTCAGCGGTAGAGTAGGTGACTGTTAATCACTTGGCCGTAGGTTCGAATCCTACTCGGGGAGCCAATTTTTTATCCTCATGGCTGTGCGCCGGAGGTTACACCCCGACCAGCAAGCGCACGCCCACGACAAGGACGAGCAGCGCGGTCATCCAGCGGATCCATTGCGGCGGGAGCAGGCGCGCGGCCAGCAGGCTGCCTACCTGCCCGCCGATGATCACCGCAATCAACAACGGAAGCGCAGCGCCCAGCGCCTGCCCGAACAGGTCGGGACCGTTTTTCACCATCTGCCCTGCCAAGCCGAACAGCGAATTAACTAGGATAAACAGGCTTGCTGTCGCGGCAATCGCGCGGGCTTCATGCCAGCGCATAAGGTGCAGCAAGGGGGCGAGGAATATGCCTCCACCGATCCCGACCAAACCGGCGAAGTATCCGAGCGGCGCCGCTGCTAACGGTATCCAGCGCGCTGCGCGCCCGGGAGGGCCATTCGCATCATCCTGCACCGGCACCAGCATGGTAAGGCTCGTCAGCACAAGACTTCCGCCCAACAGCATCAGGAAAGTCGCTTCTTTGATGGGGGTAAGCCCTCCCAAAAAACTCAGCGGGGCGCCTACCGCGACAATAATCGCCGCGCGCCGCCACGGGGTAATGCGGGCACGCGCAAAGCGGATGCTGCCGCCCGTCACCACCACGATGTTGCAGGCAAGCGCGACCAGCGGCAGCAGCCGGTAATCAAGCCCCGATAGCGCAAGCAGAGCGGAGTAGGTCGACCCCCCGCCGAAACCGACACTGGCATACAGCAGCGCCGTCACCAGAAAGGCGATTGCCAGAAGGACGGGCACCGCGCCGATCATCACGAGCCCCACTCCGCTCTGCCCGCGTCAGACGCTATGCGAAGCGCCGATGGCTCCGTGACAATGCTTGTACTTGTTGCCCGAACCGCACGGGCACGGCGCATTCCGGCTGATATCCAGGTTGGCCCAAGGATTTTCGGTGCTCGCCCCGCCAGGGCCGACCTCTGCCGCCGGTGCGCCAAACAGCGAGCCGAACAGTTCGGGCCGCGCCTCAGACCCGTCGCCATCCGCCGAATTGTCGAGCCCGGATAGCGGGTCGATGTGACCGGTGAGGAATTCGGGCAGTTCGGGCAAGGCTTGAGATTGTGGCTGTTCGACCCTGAGTTCGGCGCGGAAAAGGATCTTGGTCACTTCCTCGCGCAGCGTGTCGAGCATCGTCTCGAACAGCGCGAAGGCTTCCTGCTTGTATTCGTTGATCGGTTGCTTCTGTGCGATGCCGCGCATCCAGATCACCTGCCGCAGCGCGTCCAACGTGGCGAGGTGTTCCTTCCAGTGGTGATCGAGCTGGCGCAGCAGCACGTCCTTTTCCACAATCCGCCAGATCGACGCATCGGATCCGGCGATCTTGGTTTCCGTCATCTCGTCGGTCAGCGCGCGCAGACGCTCTTCGAGCAATTCGGGCTCCACCTCGTCCTCGGCCAGCCATTCTTCATAGGGCGGATCGAAACCGAAAATCTCCTCGGTCCGCGCCTTGAGAGCAGCGACGTCCCACTGCTCGGGATAGGATCCGGGCGGGCAGACGGCGCCGATGATAGCGTTGATCGTATCGTGGCGCATATCGACGACCACATCGTCGACCGCTTCGGAATCCATGATCTCGGCGCGCTGTTCGTAGACCACCTTGCGCTGGTCGTTCATCACGTCGTCGTATTCGACCACCTGTTTGCGCATGTCGTAGTTGCGGGATTCGACCTTTTTCTGCGCGGTCTCGATAGCCTTCGACAACCATTTGGAACCAATCGCCTCGCCATCGGCAAGATTCGATTTCATCATCTTGGAGAACAGCGTGTCGGGGCCGAAGATGCGCAGCAAATCATCCTCAAGGCACAGGTAGAAACGCGACAAGCCAGGGTCACCCTGACGGCCCGAACGGCCGCGCAACTGGTTGTCAATACGGCGCGATTCGTGACGTTCGGTGCCCAGAACGAACAACCCGCCCGCCGCCTTGACCTGCTCCTTTTCCGCCGCGACTTCGGCCTTGATCTGCGCAACTGCTGCGTCGCGTTCTGGCCCTTCAGGCATATCGCCGAGTTCTTCGAGGATGCGGTATTCGACGTTGCCGCCCAGCTGAATGTCGGTGCCGCGCCCTGCCATGTTGGTGGCGATGGTGACCGCGCCCAAGCGTCCGGCCTGCGCCACGATCCGCGCTTCCTGCTCGTGGAAGCGGGCATTCAGAACCGAGTGGGTCACGCCTTCATTGTCGAGATATTGGCTGAGCAGTTCGGATTTCTCGATCGACACCGTCCCGACCAGGACCGGCTGGCCGATCTTCTGCTTCTCCAGAATCGCTTTGGCGATGGCGCCGAATTTGTCGGCCGTATTCTTGTAGAATTCGTCTTCTTCGTCGATGCGGGCCACCGGCAGGTTGGTCGGGATTTCCACCACGCCGACTTTATAAATATCCCAGAATTCAGAAGCTTCGGTAGCGGCCGTGCCGGTCATGCCCGAAAGCTTGGGATACATCCGGAAGTAGTTCTGGAAGGTAATCGAGGCCAGCGTCTGGTTTTCCGGCTCGATCCGCACACCTTCCTTGGCTTCCACAGCCTGATGCAGGCCATTCGACCAGCGGCGACCATCCATCATGCGACCGGTGAATTCGTCGATGATGATGACCTTGTCGTCTTTCACGATATAATCGGTGTCACGTTTGCGCCCGAAATTGGCGACCAGCGCCTGATCAAGATGATGGACGACCTGCGTGTTCTCCACATCGAAAAGGTTTTCCGTCGCAAGCAGGCCCTTCTCGATGAGCAGCTTCTCGACCTCCTCCATGCCTTCTTCGGTCAGTTGGACGCGCTTCACCTTCTCGTCGATATCGAGCCATTCCACCGGCACTTCCCGCGCGACCTGATCAAGCGCAACATACAATTCGGACTTGTCCTCGGTCGGGCCCGAGATGATCAGCGGGGTGCGGGCTTCGTCGATCAGGATCGAGTCCACCTCGTCGACAATTGCAAAATTGAACGGCCGCTGCGCCATGGCGCTGCGTTCATGCTTCATGTTGTCGCGCAGGTAATCGAAGCCGAATTCGTTATTGGTGCCGTAAGTGATGTCGGCGTTATAGGCGTCGCGCTTGTACTCCTCTGGCATGCCGGGAACGATCACGCCGACTGTCAGGCCCAGCCAGTTATACAGCTTGCCCATTTCAGCCGCGTCACGCCGGGCGAGGTAATCGTTGACGGTGACGACATGGACGCCCTTGCCTTCGAGCGCGTTCAGATAAACCGCCAGCGTCGCCATCAGGGTTTTGCCTTCGCCGGTGCGCATTTCGGCGATCTCCCCGCGGTGGAGCACGAGGCCGCCGATCAGCTGCACATCAAAATGGCGCATCCCGAATACGCGGACGGATGCTTCACGCACTGTGGCAAAAGCTTCGGGCGTAATGTCGTCAAGCTTTGCCCCGCCATCGACGAGCCCGCGCAGCTTGGCGGTTTGTCCCTGCAACTCTTCGTCGGAAAGCGCCTGTATTTGCGGTTCCAGCGCGTTGATCTGAGCAACAACCTTGCGGGCGGACTTGATATAGCGGTCATTCGATGAGCCGAATACCGACTTCAGAAGCGTATCGAACATGATGGCAAACCTTCGATGCAGGGACAGCCCGGCAGGCGGGCTTCAAACAGATTATCGGATGGAGCGCGCGAGGCCGAGTGGCTCGGCGCGCAATAGCAAGGCGTGAATGCGGAATGCGCGCCTACTCGTAAGCGCGTTCAATGCCCATCAGCACCGGCAGGCGCAGCGTGCGCGGACGAGCCGGGCGGCTTTGCGGCGCTTCGATGTCACGGCTTTCATGAACCGTGGTGGGCACCGACTGAACGGCGACATGTTCACCACCTGTGCACTCGTCGCCGGCGGCAGCTGCGATGCTGGATCCGCAAGCCAGAGCCTCGACCAGCGACGCCTGCGCCGGGCCGCCGAAAGCGACAAGGCCGGTCAGGAGGGCCAGAAAAGCGAGAAAACGCCGTGTCATCGTGCGTATCAGATAGGCAATTGCACAGGCTTCGTCCACCAGCTTTGCCGATTTACTGCATGCGCCGACGTGCCTAGAGGGCTTTGCCATGAAAATCGAACGTTCTCCGCTCGCCCGTCCTTTCCCCGAACTGCCTTCAATTGCCGGCGTCACGTTGCGCGTGGCGCGGGCGCGCTACAAGGAATGGGATCGCTGCGATCTGACCTTTGCCGAACTGGCTGAAGGCACCAGCGTGGCCGGTGTATTCACCAGGAGCGCTTGCGCTTCGTCCGAGGTGGAACTGGGCCGTGAAGCGGTAAAGCATGGCAGCGCGCGGGCGCTGATCGTCAACGCGGGCAACTCAAACGCTTTCACCGGCTGGCGCGGGCGCGAGGCAGTGGAAGCGATCCAGGCACAGGTCAGCGAGGCGCTCGGCTGCGTGGTGGAACAAGTGTTCGTCTCATCCACCGGGGTGATCGGCGTGCCACTGCCGATCGACAAGGCCCGATCGGGGATTGCCGCCGCGCTGGATGCCGTGCCCTGCACCTTCGAGGATGCGGCGAACGCGATCGGCACCACCGATACCTTTGCCAAAGGCGCAGGCGCTTCGGCGATGGTCGGCGAAACACGCGTCGAACTTGCCGGGATCATCAAAGGCAGCGGCATGATTGCCCCCGACATGGCCACCATGCTCGGCTACATCTTCACCGATGCCGATGTGGCGCCCGCTTTCCTTCAGGAAGCACTGGAGCGCGCAAACGGAGCCACATTCAGTTGCATCACGGTCGACGGCGATACTTCCACCAGCGACACGGTGATGGCATTTGCGACGGGCAAGGCCGGAAATGCGCGGGTGGAATGTTGGGATAGCCCCGGCGCCGATGCCTTCGCCGCCGCGCTTGCCGGTGTCTGCCGCGAACTGGC
>JBEQBX010000080.1:0-13205 GCA_041639595.1 Porphyrobacter sp. | reverse complement strand
TTTGTGCAACTGGCCAGCTTCATGTCGATGAACATGGCCAGCCATATGATGAGCCATTACAAGCTGTTCCAGCACATGAATGCAGGCGCCGACGAAAGCGCCGATGCCACACGCGCGTTCTATGATGAATATCGGTCAGTGTGCGATCTTCCGGCAGAATTCTATCTGCAGACCGTGGACGTGGTGTTCCAGCGCCATGCCCTGCCCAAGGGTGAGATGCTGCACCGCGGCCAGGTGGTTGATCTGGGCGCAATCACCGACACCGCGATCCTGTGCATCGAGGGTGAGCGCGATGACATTTCCGGCATCGGCCAGACCAAGGCTGCGCTGAAAGTGACGCCGAACCTGCCCGATGACATGAAGCAGTATCTTCTGGCCGAAGAAGTGGGCCATTATGGCATCTTCAACGGATCACGCTGGCGTTCGAAAATCGCGCCCGTGGTGGATCAGTGGATCGCAACCTTCGAAAAGAAGGCCAAGGGCCGCAAGCTGAGCGTGGTGGCGTAAGACCGAATCGCGGGATGGCAGGCGCATGATCATCATGCGCCTGCCACAAAGCGCCGCCTGCCAATAAACGGCCTCCCAAGCCCATGGCGCACCAAACTGTGCTGAAAAGGCACGCATCCGGCTGATCTTCGAGAGTCGGCCGGATTTTTGATGTCCCTGAAACAGTGCGCAACGTTCGGGAAAACCGGGCGATGCGCAAGCATGCCATTGCTCCTGCCATGGACATGCTGTTTCAAGGAGACGAAGCGTGGGGCACGCAAGCGTCGGATTGGAAGGAGGCCATGGTGCTTCCCGAGCGTGACGCGCCGCGTATCAGCGTGGTCCTGCCGGTGCATAATGGCGAAGCCTATCTCGGTCAGGCCATTGAATCGATCCTTGCGCAGACCTTCGGTGATTTCGAACTGATCTGCGTTGATGATGGGTCGAGCGATGCGACCCCGACGATTCTGGATCGCTATGCAAAGGCAGACAGGCGGGTGCGGATCATCACCAACCGCCCCAACAAGGGCCTGCCCGGTGCGCTGAACACCGGTTTTGCCGCCGCGCAAGGCGCATTGCACTGCTGGACATCGGACGACAACATCGCGCGTCCGCACATGCTCGAACGGTTGGTCGGCGCGCTCGATGCAAATCCCGAAGCCGCGATTGCCCATGCCGATTACAGCGTGATCGATGCCAAGGGCTGCGTGACCGGATTTCAGAAAGTGGGGCCGGTGTCTGAACTGCTGCTTGGCAACCGGATAGGCGCGGCGTTCCTTTACCGCAAGGAAGTGACGCAAGCGCTGGCGGGGTATGACGAAGCGTTGTTCGGCGTAGAGGACTATGACTTCTGGCTGCGCGCGGCGCGCATGTTCAGCTTTGTCACGCTGAACGAGGATCTTTACCTTTATCGGCGGCATGAGGGGAGCCTGACTGATCGCAAGGCGCTGATCATTCACCGGCTGGGCGCGCAAATCCTGCGCCGCGAGCTCGCGCTGGTGGAGGACCGCAAACTGCGGGCCCGGGCGCTGGTCGAACATGGCCTTGCCAGCCGGATCGATCCGCGCATCGATATGCTGGCGCGCGGGTTGATGCTATCGCCGGGGCTGGTCCGGGGCAGGGCAGGCACGATCCTGCGCCATCTGGCGCATCATCTGCGCCGAGCGATCATCAAGCATATTCCGGTCACACGAAAAACTGGGTAACCCATTCGCACATCAGGGCCGGCTTGTCCTCGCCTTCGATTTCCACGGTAATCTCCATCGTCTGCTGCCACTGGCCGGGCCGCTTTTCTTCCATGGCCAGCAGTTTGAACACGCCGCGCACACGCTTGCCTACCCGCACCGGGGCAAGGAAGCGGGTGCGGTTGCCGCCATAATTCACGCCCATCTTGATGCCTTCGGCGCGCGGGCAATCACTTTCCATCGTCAGCAATGGAATCAGCGACAGGGTAAGAAAACCGTGCGCAATCGTGCCGCCAAACGGGGTGAGTGCGGCCTTTTCAGGATCGATATGGATGAACTGGAAATCGCCGGTCGCTTCGGCAAACTTGTTGACCCGCTCTTGCGTGATTTCGACCCAGCCCGATGTGCCGACAACTTCGCCGACCATGGCCTGAATCTGTGTGGCGGGCAGGAATCGAGGCATCGGCTTCCACTCTTGTTGCGGGTCTTTGCAGAGAGAATGGCAACAAGGCCGTTGCGGCGCAAGCTGATTTAACCAAGCGGTTAAGCTGTGGCAGGCGCAGGATCGATCTGTCGGGATTTGCGAAAAGGCACCGGCTGGGCGGCCTTCACGCGCTGGATATAGGCCCACAAGCCGCATTGCAGCCCGACCAGCATGTAACAGAACGGCTGAAATGCAATGCCTACGAAGGTGGAGCCGACCAGATAGATGACCTGCGCCTGCTGCAAGGCTTCGGCCAGCGGGGAAACCCAGCGGAACGCCTCGCTCTCATCCTTGCGGAAGCGCCGCCTGAGCACTTCCATCTGCCACAGGCCCAGCAAGTGCAGCGCCAGCCACAAGGCAAGGCCGGGATAGCCCTGCTCGCCCAGCATCTCGAAATAGCTGGAATGATAAGCGCGGGCCTGGTCGGTCACCGGGCGGTATTCGAGCGCGGTATTGTTGTCGCCCGCCTTTTCTGCGGTGACCGCGTTGTACTCCAGCTTGTTCTGGCGATAGGCATCGAAGCCGCCGCCGAACGGGCGGGTCTTCACAAAATCGAGCGTCCACATCCACACCGCCACGCGGGTTGAGGCGGATTCATCGGACTGGTGATTGCCGATCGTGCTCATCCGCGCGACGAACTCTGCCGGCAGCAGCGGCGCGGTTATCAGCGCCCCTGCAGCCATAAGTGACAGGATCATCATGCGGCGCTTGGCTGTGCGCAGGATCAGCGCGGCCAGCACCACCACGCAGACAAGGCCGGTGCGCGCGCCTGTGCCAATCGGCATCAGCGCGCAGGAAAAGCAAAGTGCCCAAGCAAAGACCTTTACCCGCCATTCCGGCGGAAAGATCGTGCCGAACCGTGACAGCCACAATGCCAGCGGGATTACCGCGATTGATACCGCCGATATGATCGAGCTTTCATAAAGCCCGGTGTTGTTGTCCACCAGCAGACGCAATTCGCCATAACCGCCGCCGCCCGCCAGCGTCTTGATGCCTCCGCCGATCACGATGACACCCACCGAAAGCACCATGATCAACGTCAGCGCCTCGATCCGCAGGCGTGTGCGCAAGGTCAGCGGCAGGAACATTGCAAAGACCAGTGCCTTCCACACCCATGACCACTTTTCTCCTGCCTCCAGCGGGAAATCGGCCTGTTGCGTGGTCATGCCGCAATATACGAGCAGCATCAGCATCAGGAACTGGCGCAGGGAAAAGCGCGTGCCATTCTTGTCTTCGGCGACGAACCACGCGCCGAATGCCAGCAGGAACGCGATCAGCGATATCGGGATCTGGGTCAGGATGCCCCAGCTTACCTTCTGCGGCGAAACCACGTCGATATAGACATAGGCCAGCACAAAGATGAAAGGTCGCCGGAAACCTGCGCCAAGGAAGGCCAGCACGAAGCTGAGCAGGAACAGATCAAGCATCGCTATGCTCGCTTGCCTGCGTTCTGGCCTTGCGAAACGGCACGCGGCGGCTGGGCAGCGAGGGATCATCATCAAGATCGTCACGCTTGATCAGCCGCCAGACGGCAATCGCCATCAGCAGATGCGGCAGGAAAAGCGAGAACTTGTCGATCATGGTGCACCGACGCTTAAGGGATCGGGGTTGACGCGGCGTTAAGGCTTGTCTGGCAAGAAATGGCCGATGACCCGCGTGCTCCATGTCCTTGATCATTCGCTGCCGCTGCAAAGCGGTTACACCTTCCGCACCCGCGCGATCCTGAAGGCGCAACAAGCCATGGGGCTGGAGGTGTGCGGCGTGACCGGGCTTCGGCAGGAAGGCCCCTTCGGCGGTGATCCCGAAGAGGTTGACGGGCTGATCTTCCACCGCACGACCGGTGCCGCACGCGGGCTGCCTCTGGTGCGCGAATGGAGCGAAGTGGCTGCTTTGGCAGACCGGATCGTTGCGTTGGCCCGGGAATGGCGGCCTGATATCCTGCATGCCCATTCACCCGCCATGTGCGGCATGGCGGCCCTGAAAGCCGGGCGCAGGTTGGGCATTCCGGTGGTGTACGAGATTCGTGCGTTCTGGGAGGATGCGGCGGTCGGCAATGGCACCGGGCGTGAAGGCTCGGCGAAGTACTGGCTGACGCGCGTTCTGGAAAACGATGTGGTGAGCGGCGCTGACCGCGTGGTGACGATCTGTGACGGGTTGCGGCAAGACCTGATCGCGCGCGGCTTCAGCCCTGAAAAGATCTCGATCATGCCCAACGGCGTCGATCTTGCCATGTTCGGCGATCCCTTGCCGAAAGATTGTGAACTGGCCGAGAGCCTGAAGCTGGGCGATGGCCCGGTGCTTGGCTTCCTTGGCAGCTTCTATCCCTATGAAGGGCTCGACGATCTGATCGCCGCAATGCCCGCCATCGTGGCGCGGATTCCGGGCGCAAGGTTGCTGCTGGTGGGCGGCGGCCCTGCAGAAGATGCGCTGCGGGCGCAGGCCGCAGCCTCATCAGCGGCTGACGCAATCCGCTTCGTCGGGCGAGTGCCGCATCATGAGGTTGATCGCTATTATTCGCTCGTCGATGTCGTATGCTATCCGCGCAAGGGCATGCGTCTGACCGACCTTGTCACCCCGCTCAAGCCGCTGGAAGCCATGGCGCAGGGCAAACTCGTGGCTGCATCGGATGTGGGCGGACACCGCGAACTGATCCGGCATGGCATCACCGGCACGCTGTTCCCGGCCGATGATCCGGCAGGCCTCGCCGACGCCATGGCGGGCCTCCTGTCAGATCGCAGCAACTGGGCAGAGCGCAAGGCCGTGGCGCGGCGCTTTGTAGGTGAAGCGCACGACTGGGCAATCAACGTGCGACGTTATCTTCCCGTTTACCAAGTCCTGTTACCCAGTCTCAAAGTGCCCGCATTGGCTGCATAGCGGCTGTGGTGCGGGACCGGACAGGGTAGAAGACAGGACGACCGCCAGTGACTGTGACCAAGCGCAAAGCCAAGCCGATCACCGCGCACCCCTTGTTCCCGATTGTGACCTCGCTGTGGTTTGCAGCTTTCCTCAGCCTCGGCAGCTTTGCGGTGGCCCCGCAGCTGCTCGAAGGGCCGGTCGTCGCGCTCGGTATTCCAAAGATCCTGCCCGCCGCGCAGCCGCCACTTGGCTTTACCGTGCGGGCCTTGCTGGCCATGGTCATGCTGGGCGTTGGCGGACTGGCCGGCTATTTCATCGGAAAGGCGCTGGCGGGCGGCAAGTCGGAATCACCCGTGCGCGCCCGCTCGTTCGGACGCACAGCAGACAAGGCTGTGGCCCCTGCGCCCCAGTCTTTGGCCGAAGCTGAGCCTGTTTCGGGAAGGCGCGCATCGCATCGCCGCCCCCTGAATCCGCTAGAAGATCTGGGCGAGCCGGTCGGCGTGCCGTTTTCCGGCGAGACGTATGCTCCGGTTGATCCTCAGGCGCTCGATGGCGCAGACTTTATCACGCAGGCTGCCGAAACTGCGCGCCTGCCCTGGGAACACGAGCTTGAATCGGAAGATGCTGAAACCACGCCCTTTGCCCTTCAGCCTGCCAGTTCCCAGCATCAGGCCCAACTGGATGATCCGCTGGCCCTCGACTTGCTGTTTGCCGATGCCGAAGTGATCAGCAAGGGCATTGAGCCTGCCTATGAAGCGCCCGCCTATGATGTGTCCGTCACTGAAGCCCCTATCAGCAGCGCACCGGTTTTTCACACCAGTGCCCCTGATCAGCAGGACGTCGATCAGGCAGAGTTGCAAGATCACGCCCAATTTGCGCAAGCCGAAGCAATCGCATCGTCTTCTGCGGAAGAAGTGTTGGACAATCAGGCGATGCCAGAAGCAGACCTGCCAGTTTCCCAACCTGTGCAGGCCAATGTTCCGTTTGGCGTTCCACTGATCAAGACGCCGCTGTTCCAGGCACCGACCCTTGCGCCCACGCCGCTGTCGCGTTCGCCGCTTGAGGAACTGGGCCTTGTCCAGCTGACCGAGCGTCTGGCGCTTGCCATCGGCCGCCGCCATGCGCGCGCAGACAGCGCTCCCCATGCTTATGCCCCCGCAGAGGCGGCACCCGAACCCGCGCCCGTGCAGGCATTTTCCGGTCAAGCGGTCACGCAGGAAAACGAGCCGTCTTACGGTGACTTTGAAGTGGTTCAGCCACAATCTTCCGCGGCCATCCCACGGTTCGGCATGGTGGAAGCCGCACCTGATGATGCGATCGACGAAGCCGCAGCCGAACCTGCATCCTATGACGAACGGGTCGTGCAGCTTCGTCCGGCAGCGTTGCGGCCATTCATGCCAGAGCCGGAGGCGTCCGAAGGAGAAGCACCCGAATTCGAACGTTTCTTGCGGGTTCGTGATCCCGAAACTGTGGTCACCAGCCCCGCTGCGGACTTTGATGCTGAAGATGTGGACGAAGAGCCGGTCGATGAGGACGATGAAGAAATCGTCTGGGAACCCAGCGGGGCCGAGGCCGACGTCGCCGAGGAACGCTATCCTTCGCTGCTCGATATGGGCGCGGGTTCCTTGCGGCAAAGGGCGCAGAACGCAACGTCTGCCTTCGTGATCGACAGCGGCGACGAAACCGAAGCCGAAGAGCAAGATGGCTTTGAGCCGGCTGTTGTGTTTCCGGGCGAAGAACCGCCGTTCGCCACGCCCTTTGAAACGACGCCGCGCCTGTTTGAACGGCCTGCAGGCTCTCTTCCTGCCAGCGCACGCGCCGCAAGCGGCGCTGGCCTATCGGATATGATCATTCCGATGGCTGGCTCGCCGCTTGCTGCACCCGGCAGGGCCGCGCCTTCCAGCCCGATTGATGCCCTTGGCAACCCGACCGAGGTGCAGGCTGTGCAAAACGACGCACCCTCTGGCGCCGCGATCGATGCCGAGGAAGCCGACCGCGCCCTGC
The DNA here is from genome assembly GCA_041639595.1 of Porphyrobacter sp. GTDB lineage: Bacteria > Pseudomonadota > Alphaproteobacteria > Sphingomonadales > Sphingomonadaceae > Erythrobacter. Next base: position 6,191 of record JBEQBX010000080.1, on the reverse strand, counting down.
GCGCTGCGTTGGCCACGCTGCAAAGGATGACCGCGCAAGGCTGATCTTCGCATCGGACCTGCCCTCATGCTTACGTATTTCCCGGCTACGTGTCCCCTTGGGCACGTGGCCTTTGGGCCATGGAATACGCTGTCAAAGCCCCGGAATTCGGCACTTTCTGCCATGTAGCCCAGGCAATTGCGGCATTAACCGTTTGCTTGATCGTCCTGCGCGGTTGCAAAATAACTTTCCTGCAGTCATGGGGGCACTTCGCGCAATTTTAATCGCTTTCCGGCGTTTTGATTCGCGCCCACGTGACTCTTTTTGCCAAAGCTCTTCGTCGGTTGAGCTATTCGAAAGTAGGACGATCATCGAAATGGGATTTCCGCAGGTTCAGGGCCTCTACGATCCGCGTAACGAACATGACGCTTGTGGCGTGGGCTTTATCGCCCACATCAAAGGCCAGAAAAGTCATGCCATCGTGGATCAGGCGCTCGAGATTTTGCGCAATCTCGATCATCGCGGCGCGGTGGGTGCCGATCCGCTGCTGGGCGATGGCGCGGGCCTGCTGATCCAGATTCCCGACCAGCTGTTCCGCAAGTGGGCTGCGTCCGAAGGGCGCGAACTGCCGCAGCCGGGCGATTACGCCGTGGCCATGTGCTTCCTTCCGCAGGATGAAGCTGCGCGCCTGTTCGTAACCGAATTTTTCGAAAAGTTCATTGCCAAGGAAGGGCAGGAACTGATCGGCTGGCGCGATGTGCCGACCACGCTTGATGGCCTTGGCAAGACCGTGATCGAACAGATGCCGGTAATCCGCCAGTGCTTCATCAAGCGCGGGGCCGGAACGCCTGATCAGAACGCTTTTGAGCGCAAGCTTCTTGCGATCCGCAAGCAGACGCAGAACCCGCTGGCGGCCATGGCCGAAAAGCACGGGCTGCCGGGCGTGACCCAGCTGTACATGCCCAGCTTCTCGACCCGCACGATCGTCTACAAGGGTCTGCTGCTGGCCAATCAGGTCGGCTCGTTCTACGATGATCTGCGCGATCCCGATTGCGTCTCAGCGCTCGGCCTCGTGCATCAGCGGTTCAGCACCAACACCTTCCCCAGCTGGAAGCTGGCGCATCCGTTCCGCTTCATCGCGCACAATGGTGAAATCAACACCGTTCGCGGCAACGTGAACTGGATGAACGCACGCCGTCGCACGATGGAATCAGAGCTGCTTGGCCCTGATCTTGACAAGATGTGGCCACTGATCCCGCATGGCCAGTCCGATACCGCCAGCCTCGACAACGCGCTCGAACTGCTGTTGGCCGGCGGCTACAGCCTTGCCCATGCGGTGATGATGCTGATCCCGGAAGCATGGGCGGGCAACCCGCTGATGAGCCCTGCGCGCCGGGCGTTCTATGAATACCACGCCGCGCTGATGGAACCATGGGATGGTCCTGCCGCCGTGGCCTTCACCGATGGCCGCCAGATCGGCGCAACGCTGGATCGCAACGGTCTGCGCCCCGCACGGTTCTCGATCACGCGCGATGACATCATCGTCATGGCTTCGGAAAGCGGCGTTCTGCCGTTCCGTGAAGAGGACATTGTCCGCAAGTGGCGGTTGCAGCCCGGCAAGATGCTCCTGATCGACATGGAGCAGGGCAAGATCATCGAGGACGAGGAAATCAAGGCTGAACTCGCCGCGGCTGAGCCATATGAAGAATGGCTTGAACAGGCGCAGTACAAGCTCAAGGAACTCGACGTGATCGAGCCTGAACTGGCCGCGCTGCCGGTGGAAACCACCTCGCTGCTCGATCGCCAACAGGCCTTCGGCTACACGCAGGAAGACATCAGCAAGTTCCTTGAACCGATGGCTGTGGCCGGTGATGATCCGCTGGGCTCGATGGGCACCGACACGCCGATTGCCGTGCTGTCAAAGCGTTCGCGCCTGCTCTACGATTACTTCAAGCAGAACTTTGCGCAGGTCACCAACCCGCCGATCGATCCGATCCGCGAAGAACTGGTGATGTCGCTGGTCAGCATGATCGGGCCGCGCCCGAACCTGCTGGGCCACGATGCGGGCAGCCACAAGCGGCTCGAAGTCGATCAGCCGATCCTGACGAACGAAGACATTGCCAAGATCCGCTCGGTCGAAGCTGCGCTGGATGGCGCGTTCCGCACCGCCACGATTGACACCACCTGGGATGCTGCCACCGGGGCTGATGGCCTTGAAATGGCGATCAAGGAAATGTGCTGGGCCGCCACCGAAGCGGTGCTGGCCGACAAGAACATCCTGATCCTGTCGGACCGTGCGCAGTGCGAAACCCGCATCCCGATGCCGGCGGCGCTGGCAACGGCGGCGGTGCACCAGCACCTTGTGCGTCAGGGCCTGCGCATGCAGACCGGGCTTGTCGTGGAAACCGGCGAGGCGCGCGAAGTGCATCACTTCTGCGTGCTGGCAGGCTATGGCGCCGAAGCGATCAACCCCTATCTGGCGTTCGAAACGCTGGAGCAGATCCGCGTTGCCAAGGAGCTTCCGCTTGAGCCCAAGGATGTAAAGAAGAACTACATCAAGGCCATCGGCAAGGGCATCCTGAAGGTCATGTCCAAGATGGGCATCTCGACCTACCAGTCCTATTGCGGTGCGCAAATCTTTGACGCTGTTGGCTTGTCGAGCGAGTTCGTGAACGCCTATTTCACGGGCACGGCCACCACGATCGAAGGCGTTGGCCTCAAGGAAATCGCCGAGGAAACCGTGCGCCGTCATGCCACGGCCTATGGCGACAACCCGATTTACAAGAAGATGCTCGACGTGGGCGGCATGTACCAGCTGCGACTTCGTGGTGAAGAGCATGCCTGGACCGCCAGCAACATCGCCAGCCTGCAACATGCGGTGCGCGGCAACATGCCCGAAAAGTACAGGGAGTTCGCGCAGTCGATCAACGACCAGTCCGAACGCCAGCTGACCATTCGCGGGTTGATGGAACTGAAGAAGGCGGATCAGCCGATTCCGCTGGACGAGGTCGAACCTGCCAGCGAAATCGTCAAGCGCTTCGCCACTGGCGCGATGAGCTATGGTTCGATCAGTTGGGAAGCGCACACCACGCTGGCCGTGGCGATGAACCGCATCGGCGGCAAGTCGAACACCGGCGAAGGCGGCGAAGACCCGGCGCGGTTCAAGCCGATGTCGAACGGCGATTCGATGCGTTCGGCGATCAAGCAGGTCGCCTCGGGCCGCTTTGGTGTGACCACCGAATACCTCGTCAATGCAGATGACGTGCAGATCAAGATGGCGCAGGGCGCAAAGCCCGGCGAAGGTGGCCAGCTGCCCGGTGACAAGGTCGACAAGACCATCGGCAAGACGCGCCACTCCACCCCCGGCGTCGGCCTGATCTCGCCCCCGCCGCACCACGATATCTACTCGATCGAAGACCTCGCGCAGCTGATTCACGATCTCAAGAACGTGAACACGACCGCGCGCATTTCGGTCAAGCTGGTGTCCGAAGTGGGCGTTGGCACCGTGGCTGCGGGCGTTTCCAAGGCGCGCGCCGATCACGTGACGATCTCGGGTTATGAAGGCGGCACCGGCGCATCGCCGCTGACCTCGCTCACGCACGCTGGCTCTCCTTGGGAAATCGGCCTTGCCGAAACCCAGCAAACGCTGCTGCTCAACAACCTGCGCAGCCGCATCTGTGTGCAGGCCGATGGCGGCTTGCGCACGGGCCGCGATGTGGCGGTTGCCGCGTTGCTTGGCGCTGACGAATTCGGCTTTGCCACCGCACCGCTGATCGCGGCGGGCTGCATCATGATGCGCAAGTGTCATCTGAACACTTGCCCGGTGGGCGTCGCTACGCAAGACCCGGTCCTGCGCGCGCGCTTTACCGGCCAGCCAGAGCACGTGATCAACTACTTCTTCTTCGTTGCCGAAGAACTGCGGGCGATCATGGCCGAAATGGGCTTCCGCACCGTGGCCGAAATGGTCGGGCGGGTTGACCGTCTTGAAGCCAACAAGGCGATCCATCACTGGAAGCTGGAAGGCATCGACCTATCCAAGCTGCTCCACCGCGTTGAACCAGCCCCCGGCACGACCCTGAACTGGAGCGGCACGCAGGACCACGGCCTTGAAGCCGCGCTCGATCAGGATCTGATTGCGGCCAGCGCGCCTGCGCTGGAAAGCGGTCAGGCTGTGCGCCTTGAACGCAAGGTCATCAACGTCAACCGCACGGTCGGCGCGATGCTTTCCGGCGAAGTCGCGCGCAAGTATGGCCACAAGGGGCTGCCGGACAACACCATCCACATCGCGTTCAAGGGCGTGGCCGGGCAATCGTTCGGCGCGTTCCTGGCCCACGGCGTGACGCTCGATCTGGTCGGCGATGCCAACGATTATGTCGGAAAGGGCCTTTCGGGCGGCCGCGTGATCGTGCGTCCTCCGGCGCATGTTGAGCGTGATCCTTCAGCGAACATCATCGTCGGCAACACCGTGCTCTATGGCGCGATTGCGGGTGAGGCCTACTTCAACGGCGTGGCCGGTGAACGCTTTGCCGTGCGCAATTCGGGCGCGGTCGCGGTGGTCGAAGGCACTGGCGATCATGGCTGCGAATACATGACCGGCGGCGTTGTGGCCGTGCTCGGCAAGACCGGGCGCAACTTTGCGGCAGGCATGTCGGGGGGCGTTGCCTATGTCTATGACGTGGATGGCAACTTTGCCGATCTCGTCAACGGGGCCATGGTCGATGTCCTGCCGATCTCGGCAGAGCGTGACGAGGATGACGGAGCGGGCCGTCCGCAGCAGCGCGGCGTTGATGTCTATGACTATGGCATGGGCGATATGCTCTATCACGACGCGGAGCGCCTGCGCGTGTTGATTGAGCGTCATCACCTCTACACCGGCAGCAAGCGCGCCCGCGAAATCCTTGACAACTGGGCCGATGCTCTGCCGAAGTTTGTCAAAGTGATGCCGCGCGACTATGCACGTGCGCTCCGCCAGATGGAGGCCGAGCGCCTCGAAGCCGCGTCGGTCGCGGCGGAATAAGGGTCAGATACCAATGGGTAAGGCAACCGGCTTTCTCGAAATCGAACGGCAGGACCGCAAGTACGATGCGCCTGCTGAACGACTGAAGCACTACCGCGAATTCGTCATCCCGCATGACGATGCCGGCCTGAAAGGGCAGGCGGCACGCTGCATGAACTGCGGCATTCCGTACTGCCATAACGGCTGCCCGGTGAACAACCAGATCCCCGATTGGAACCACCTAGTCTATGAGAACGATTGGCGCGAGGCGCTGACCAATCTCCATTCGACCAACAACTTCCCCGAATTCACCGGTCGCATCTGCCCCGCCCCGTGCGAGGCGGCCTGCACGCTGAACATCGTGGATCAGCCGGTCACCATCAAGTCGATCGAATGCGCCATCGTCGATCGCGGGTGGAAAGAAGGCTGGATCGAACCGCAGGTTCCGGCGAAGAAGACCGGCAAGTCGGTCGCCGTGATCGGCTCCGGCCCCGCGGGATTAGCTGCTGCACAGCAGCTTGCGCGCGCGGGCCATTCGGTCACCGTGTTCGAAAAGTCTGACCGGATCGGTGGACTGATGCGGTATGGCATCCCCGACTTCAAGATGGAGAAGACCCACATCAATCGCCGCGCGATGCAGATGGAGGCCGAAGGCGTCCAGTTCCGCACCGGGGTGGAAGTGGGCGTGACTGTGTCGTTCGCATCGCTGAAGGAAAACTTCGATTCCGTGGTTCTGGCAGGCGGCGCGGAAGACCCGCGCGGCCTGAACATTCCTGGAGCAGAACTCCCCAGCGTGCGCATGGCGATGGAATTCCTGACCCAGCAGAACAAGCGCAATGCAGGCGACGATGAACTGCGCGCTGCGCCGCGCGGTTCGCTCACAGCCACCGGCAAGCATGTCGTGGTCATCGGCGGCGGTGATACCGGCTCGGACTGCGTCGGCACCTCCAACCGTCAGGGCGCCGCATCGGTCACCCAGCTGGAAATCATGCCCAAGCCGCCCGAGAAGGAAGACAAGGCGCTGTCCTGGCCGAACTGGCCGCTCAAGCTGCGCACCTCGTCCAGCCACGAAGAAGGGTGCGAGCGCGAATTCGCCGTTTTGACCAAGCGCGTCGTGGGCGAAAACGACGTCGCCGGCCTCGAATGCGTCCACGTTGAGTGGGTGAATGGCCAGATGCAGGAAGTGCCCGGCAGCGAATTCACGCTGAAGGCCGAC
>JBEQBX010000079.1:0-13428 GCA_041639595.1 Porphyrobacter sp. | reverse complement strand
AAGAGCTGGGCCGGTATCGCCCGCGCATCCTCGAATTGGTGCGCGCTGCCGTAGCGGCCGGAAAAACCGACGGGCAACGCTTCCTTCCCGACGTCGCAACTTTCGCCACCGTGCCCAGCGAATCGGTCGATTACGCGGTGATGGAGAATACCGAGCGCGCAGCCATGGTTCCGGCTGTGATGGCGTGGTCGGATATCGGCAACTGGCAGGCCCTGCATGAGGCACTCGAATGTGACGAGGGGGGTAACGCCACCCACGGCACGGTCGAACTTAAGGACTGTACCAACGTCCTGGTGATGAGCGACGGTCCGCGCGTGTCGGTTGTCGGCGCCTCCAACCTGATCGTGGTGGTGGACGGCAATGACATCCTGGTCTGCACGCCAGAAGGTGCGCAGAGTGTTGGCAAGCTTTCGGGAGCTGTCAACCAATGAGGATACTGACGACGAAAGTTGTCGAAAAGCCTTGGGGCGCAGATAGGCTGCCGGCGCAGTTCGACGTCCCGGAGAGAAGGCGAATCGGCGAGATCTGGTTTGAACCGCCGGCAGAAATGTCCGATACCCTGGTCAAGTTCATCTTCACGACCGAGAAGCTGTCGGTGCAAGTTCACCCCAGCGACGCGCAGGCTGCGCAGATGGGTGAGTGTGATCGCGGCAAGGAAGAATGCTGGCTCGTCCTCCACGCCGAGCCGGGCGCCACGCTAGGCATCGGCTTCGTTGAGGAGATCGATGCGCCGACCATGCGCCGTGCCGCGCTGGATGGCAGCATCGAGGCAATGATGCATTGGCATCCGGTCAAGCCGGGAGACTTCTTCTATATCCCGGCAAACACCGTGCACGCGATCGGGGCGGGGGTCACGCTGATCGAGATTCAGCAGAACAGTGACATAACTTATCGGCTCTACGATTATGGCCGCCCACGCGAACTGCATCTCGACAAGGGTATAGAGGTCTCAAGCTTCGCGCCCTATCCTGGCGGAAAGGCGACCACGTGGCCTGCCCTTGGCATCGCTGAACTGGTCAATGGCCCGTTCTTTTCGGCACACCTCGTTACCAGTGCAGTCGATTCAACTGCCTGGCCCGCACCAGAGCAGCCCGGTCTCCTCATTCCGATAGAAGGCACATATTCCGCGCAGGACGGATCTGTTGCCAACGGCAGCGCCGCCTTGATCAAGCAATCTGGCAGCCTTGTCGCCAATGATCAGGCGCGCGCAATCCTTGTCGGTCAGCCGGTGGACTGATCGACTGCGAGATCAGTTGACTGATCGGCTGACGGTATCACCACAATCAGCCGCGGTGCATGCCGCGCGGCGGGACGAAGGGCGACTGACGCTATGCCAAATGTTGCATCCTGTGCGAAGGATTAGGTCTACTTTGACGGAAGTTGTCGTGTAACTGGTTTTGACAAGGCGGGACAGGACACGCTAACGTGCCCTCGCGATTGGCCGGTCGCTGCCAAATGTGCGTTGTCTCGCTGCGGGCGCAAACCCGGAACTTATAAGAAGCCTTCCTATGTCTCATCGTACATCGTCCGCATCGCGGCTGCGCTCGCGCCTGTTCCGTATCCTGCCGCTCGTCGGTTCCGCATTGCTGGTCGGGTGCAATGCCTACGGTCCTGGCAGAAGCGCAATTCTCAGTGGTGGAGCGGTCCCCGCAGGGCCAGGGCAGCCTGCCAGCACAATCAAGGTCGTTGAAGTCAGCAGCGCCATGGCGACCAAGCTGAAGGCGCCTGAAGTGTGGCCCCCCTTTGCCGAAGTGCTTGGCGGTGCAACCCCTGTCGGCACTGTCGTGGGCACGGGCGATGCACTGGAGATCACGATCTGGGAGGCGCCTCCGGCCATTCTTTTCGGAGCAGGCGGGACCGATACCCGGGTCGGGTCAGCCATCAGCACCTCTCGGCCGACAACGCTGCCCGAATTGCTTGTCGGCAAGGATGGCGTCATTCCAGTACCATTCGCCGGGCTCGTGCCTGCCACAGGCCGCACCTTGCGCGAAATTGAAGGCGATATCACCCGCCGCCTGCGTGGACGGGCAAATGCGCCGCAGGTATCGGCACGCCTCGTGCGCAATGCGACTTCCACCGTCACGGTCGTGGGTGAAGTCAATCAATCGGCGCGGTTGCCTCTCAGCCCGCGTGGCGAACGTTTGCTCGATGCGCTGGCCCAAGTCGGCGGTGTGAAGGCGCCAGTAAATCTCACCACCATTCAGGTCACACGCGGCGGGCGCAGCTATCGTATGGCAATGTCCGACATCATCGAACGCGGCGAGAACAATGTCGTCCTCGCCAGCGACGATGTCGTTACCGCGCTCTATCAGCCCTACAGCTTTACCGTGCTCGGCGCGGCCGGGCGGAACGATGAAATCCGCTTCGAGGCTTTTGGCATAACGCTCGCTCAGGCCTTGGGCCGATTTGGCGGATTGCAGGATGGCCGTGCCAATCCGCGCGGCGTCTTCCTGTTCCGCTGGGAAGATCCTGAGGTGCCCGGTGGCCCGCGAGTACCGGTCATCTACAGCTTCGATCTGAAAGACCCGGCGGTCTATTTCCTTGCGCAGCAATTCAGGATGAGCGATCGGGACATGATCTACATCACCAATGCGCCTGCCGCAGAACTCCAGAGATTTGTCGGCATAATCTCGCAAACCATTCTGCCGGTCGCCACGGTGACGACAGTCGTCCAGCAGAACTGAAAAGCCAAACCTGATTCTATCATGGCAAGCGGACCGGTCTTCGGTTGAATTTTCGGCCAGAGAATGGTTGAGCGGTGAAGATATGCTCAACCAGAATGGTGAAGCACAAGGCGGCTCCTGCAATGTTCCGCAGGTGCTGAGGTTACGTTAGGATAGTCATCCGTGTCGCAGGGAATTGAAACAGTTCAACAAACCAGTCCGATGGTCCATCAGGATCAGGCGATACGGGAAGAACACCGGTCCCCGGCGTCGGGATGGTTTGGCGGCTTGGTGAAAAGGTTTCGGAAGGCCGGCCCGCTGTTCTGGTTCGTGGTCCTTTTGCCAACCGCCATCAGCGTCCTTTATTTTGGCGTGCTGGTTTCTGACGTCTATATTTCCGAAAGCCGGTTCGTTGTGCGCAGCCCGGAACGCCCGGCCAGAACCGGCCTGGGTGTCGTGCTGTCTTCGGCCGGCTTCAGCACCGCCAGCGAGGAAGTGCGGGCTGCGCAAGGCTACATTCAATCGCGCGATGCCTTGAAGTCGCTCGATCGCGATGGATTTGCGCGCCACGCATGGAGCGCGCCGTCGATTTCGGTATTCAACCGTTTCGATCCGCTGGGCTGGTCCGGTTCCTTCGAAGAACTCTACCGCTATTACCAGCAGAAGGTCGACATCAGATTCGACAGCGAAACCGGGATCACCACTCTGACGGTCCGAGCGTTCGATCCCCAATCGTCGCAGCAGATCAACCGCCGTCTGCTCGAGCAGGCGGAAGGCCTCGTGAACCAGCTCAACAATCGCGGGCAGGCCGATATGGTCCGCAATGCCCAGCGCGAGGTTGATGAAGCACAGGTCCAGTCGCGCAATGCCGCCGAAGCGCTTGCGGCCTATCGCAACCAGGCCGGGGTGATTGATCCAGAGCGACAGGCAACCGTCCAACTGCAGATGATCTCCAAGCTCCAGGATGAATTGATCGGAGCGAGGATGCAGCTGCTGCAGATGTCTGCGATTGGAGGACAGAATCCCCAGATACCGACGCTTCGGTTGCGGATCGATGGCCTCAAGAAGGCGATTGACGAACAGCTTGGCGAAGTCGCTGGCAGTTCCCGTTCGCTCTCTGCGGCGGCAGTCAAATTCCAGCGCCTGCAACTTCAGCGTGAATATACCGACAAGCAGTTGGCCTCTTCGCTGGCAGCGCTGCAGGATGCCAAGAACGAAGCGCGCCGCCAGCGCGCCTATGTCGAACGCATCGCCGAACCCAGCAAGCCGGATCAGGCAATGGAGCCGCGACGGCTGCGTGGCGTGCTGGCTACGCTGATCGTCAGCCTCGTTGCCTGGGCCATTCTCGTGATGCTGCTGGCCGGCGTGCGCGAACACCGTTCCTGATGCAGTCAGACATGCTCGCCAACTCGTGGATCATCCAAAGGCGCGTGATCGGCGCGCTGCTGATCCGCGAAATTCTCACGCGCTATGGCCGTCACAACATCGGCTTCCTGTGGCTGTTTGCCGAACCAATGTTGTTCACGCTCGGCGTGACCACACTATGGACGCTGTCAGGCGCTCACCGGTTTTCATCGATACCGATCGTGGCCTTTGCCATTACCGGTTATTCAAGCGTGTTGTTGTGGCGCTCGATGCCCTCGCGATGCATTTCAGCGATCGAGCCGAACCTGCCGCTGCTGCACCATCGGAATGTGCGCCTCATAGATGTCTTTCTTTCGCGCATTATACTTGAGGCGGTGGGAACCACGATCTCTTTTGTCTTTCTTGTCCTCTTCTTCTGGGGTTTGGAGTGGCTTCAGCCGCCCGAGGATGTTCTCAAGGTGGCCCTGGGGTGGGTAATGCTGTGCTGGTTCGGTGCGGCCTTGGCCATTTTCCTTGGCGCTCTTTCGGCTAGCAGTGAACTGGTTGATAAGTTTTGGCACCCGGCGGCCTATATCCTGTTTCCTTTGTCGGGAGCCGCGTTCCTGGTGGATGGGTTGCCGGTCGCAGCGCAGGATTATGCCTTGCTCCTGCCGATGGTACACGGCGTGGAGTTGCTGCGTGAGGGCTACTTTGGATCTGCCATCCGCGCACATTACGATATCGGCTACATGGCATTGTGGAACGCTGGTCTGACGGTGTTTGGGCTGCTCAGGTTGCGCGTCGTCTCGCGTGAGGTGCGTCCCGAATGATCGCGTTGCAGGGGGTCAGAAAGGCCTATTCAACATCGTCGGGACCGAGCCAAATTCTCGAGAACGTCAACCTTAGAGTGGATCGCGGAGATTCGATCGGCATCCTTGGTCGCAATGGTGCGGGCAAGTCCACTTTGTTGCGCATCATCGGCGGAGTGGAGCAGCCGGATCAGGGCACTGTCACGCAAACGATGAGCATTTCCTGGCCACTGGCTTTTGCTGGCGGATTCCAGTCGGCTCTGACCGGTGCGGACAATGTACGGTTCATTTGCCGCGTCTATGGCGTCGACCCTGATGCTAGCATGTCTTACGTTGAAGCGTTCACCGAGCTTGGCAAGTATCTGAATGAGCCGGTTCGTACCTATTCATCCGGCATGCGCGCACGCCTTGCTTTTGCAAGCTCGATGGTCGTCGAGTTCGATTGTTACCTGATTGACGAGATCGTAGCGGTTGGGGACAGCCGGTTCCAGTTGAAGTGTCATCAGGAATTGTTCGAGAAGCGCGCTGATCGGGCCAAGATCATCGTTTCCCACGATGCGGGCTATATCCGCGAGCACTGTCAGCGCGCTGCCGTACTTATCGATGGTGTGCTGCAACATTTCGATTCAGTCGAGGATGCCTACGACGTCTATACCACTTCGATGAAATAATGGCCGCGACGATGCCTTTCACAATTGCGACATTCATCGGAGCGCTCAGGCGGCGGTTGAACGCGCACAAATTCCTTTTTGAGCCCACCTTGCATCCCGGCAAGCGGCAATTACTGGTGGATGTGTCGACAATCGTCCGCGCAGATGTCCGCACCGGCATCCAGCGGGTTGTCCGTGCCATTCTCGGGCATCTGGCAGAAGTCGAACTCCCCGGAGTGGTCGTGCAACCGGTCTTTGCTACGCGCAATCACGGGTTTTGCAAGGCAACCTTCACGTCGGACGGGCGTGTAATCAATGCGGCCAGTGGCAGGAACGGTTTGCAACCTGTTGTCGTGGGCGACGGCGATGTGTTTCTTGGCCTGGATCTGGCCGCACACACACTTCCCCTTATCGAGAGGCACCTGCAAAGCTGGCGGCGTGCCGGTGTGTCGATCAATATCATGGTTTACGACCTTCTGCCGCTAAGCCATCCCCAATGGTTTTCGACGCGGCTCGTGCGCAATTTCAGGCGCTGGATCGGCGTTGTGACGCGGCAGGCTGATCGCTGCATTTGCATTTCCAGAGCGACAGCGCAGGCCCTCTCGCAGCATTTATCGATCATGGCAGGCGCGCGCGTTCCGGCCATCGTTACGATACCACTTGGTGCCGATCTCGCCGCAAGTTTTCCCAGCGCGGGACTTTCTGATGATTTTTCGGCCCTTGCAACATGGGTGCGTGGCCATCGGACGGTGTTGGCGGTTGGCACGATCGAGCCGCGTAAGGGGCATTCTCACCTGCTCGACGCGTTTGAGCATCTCTGGCGTTCCGAACCCGATGCCGACATCGCGCTTGCCATTGTCGGACGGGCGGGCTGGAGGACAGACGATTTGCAGGCGCGGATCAGAACACACCAGGAATATGGCAACCGACTGGTGTGGGTCGATCAGGCAAGCGATGAAGCGCTGGCCCAATTGTACTGTGACAGTTCAGGATTTATCAGTGCCTCTTTTGCAGAAGGTTTCGGGCTCCCGCTGATCGAAGCGCTGGTTTACGGCACTCCGGTGCTGGTGCGCGATATTCCCGTGTTCCGCGAGGTCGGCGGAGGGCTAATTGATTATTTCAACGATGATGCGCCATCTGCACTGGCCAAGTCGATTCAGAACTGGTTGGAAAATTTGAAGGTGCCGGATGGCGATGTCATTTCCACATTGCCTCGGTGGGAAACCAGTGGTGCAATGGTGCTTGCCCATCTCGGGCTTGAAGCTGCTCCACGGAATGTCTCGCAATGACTTCGCCAATTGTCAGCCACGCACAAAACTTCGAGGATGTGCGATTGTGGCGCGCGTTCGCCGACATCGAAAATGGCCGTTACATCGATATCGGCGCGCAAGATGCCGTGCACGATTCGGTCAGCCTGGCTTTCTACGAACGCGGCTGGCGCGGCATCCACGTAGAAGCCACGCCCACGTATGCGCAGGGTCTGCGCGTCGCCCGTCCCGATGAAGTCGTGGTCCAGGCCGCGGTGTCGATGCAAACAGGGCCTATCGCGTTCTTCGAAATTGCCGGCACCGGACTGTCCACTGGGATAAACGGCATTGCCAGTCGTCACAACGACAGTGGCTGGCACCATAACGAGATTTGGGTCCCGACCATTGCCCTGGCTGCCGTTTTCGAGATGGCTGGCGAAGGGCCGATCCATTGGCTGAAGATTGACGTCGAGGGGATGGAGGCGGACGTCCTGCAGAGCTGGGGCGATCATCCCGCCCGTCCGGCAGCACTCGTGATCGAAGCTACGGCGCCCAACTCGAAAGTGCCCACGCACCAAGAGTGGTACGATCTCGTGCTCAGCCGGGGGTATCGCGATGTGTTGTTTGATGGGCTGAGCCGCTATTTCGTTCATGAAACATATGCGGAGCGGGGGGAGGCCCTGGCCTTGAGCCCGAACGTGTTCGATGGCTTCAATATAACGTTATCTCATTTCGCCAGCCGGGAGATCGCGGCCGAGCGGCAGCGGGCGGTGGACGATGCAGTGCGGCAGGGCGCAGCCGAGCGCGAGGCGGCGGTGGGTGAGGCCCGGCGCGCGCTGGAAGAGCAGCTTGCGGTTGCCGGACAGCAACTGGCCGTTACGGGACAGCAACTGGCTGACGAGCGGGCGGCACACGGCGCGCAGCAGGACAGGATGCTGGCGCTGGTGCGCGAAGCGGGGCAACTGGAAGGGCAACTGGCCGCACAGACCGAACATTGTGCCACCTTGGTACGCGAGGCCGAGGCGGCGCGCGGGGAGTTGCTTGCGCGACTGGCCGCAGCGGCAGAAGAGCGATCTGCCGCCCAGCGCCAAGTGGCCGACCTGCGAGTCCGCATCGAGGCGCTTTCGGGGCAGCATGCGCTGGAACTGGCCAGGGCACAATCCGCGCAGGAGGCCGCTCTAACGCGAATTGCCACCGGACAGGCAGAGATCGACCGGCTGGGCGCGGTGCTGGCAGAACACGAAGCGGCCTGGGAGGCCGAGAAGGCGCGCCTCGAGGACGCAGCCGAACTGACGGGCCAGCAGATCGACGCGCTTCGAGCCGCGCAAAAGGATAATGAGGCAGCCTGGGAGGCCGAGAGGGCGCGCCTGCAGGATTTGACCGATCAGAAAAAGCACCAGATCGACGCGCTTTGCGACGCCCGGGACCACGACGCTGCGGCTTGGGAGGCGGAGAGCCTGCGCCTGCAGGACGCCGCCGGGCAGGCAGGCCAGCAGATTGCTGCGCTGCAGGCTGATCTCGACGAGACGCTTGCAGCGGCGGCAAGGAGCGAGCGGTTGCTTTGCCTCGCCGGACAACTTCTGACCGAGCCTGCCGATGCCTTGGATGGCTGGCCACGGAAGCTGGCAACGCTGCTGGCACGGGTGGCCGGAAGAAAAGCCGATGAGGCCGCTCATAACCATACTGCGCAAGTTGTGGCATGGCGCGCGGAAATGGCTGCGGTCACCCAGATTAAACCGGACCGGATTGAATCACCCCTTGCCCAAACCGCAGCAGTTGCGGAGTTGGGCTTTGGTTACAAGGAATTGCAGATGCTTTCGGACGAAAGCCCGATCACCACAGTGCCACGCTTGCTCGCCCCGCATGATGCCGAATTCATCGATACCGCCTATCAGGCGGTGCTGGGCCGCGCGCCCGATCCGGAAGGGCGGGCCTATTACCTTGCGCGCGTGCGCACGGGCACGCACAAGCTGGAGATCCTGCGGCAGTTGCGGCGTTCCGCCGAGGGCAGGGCGTTTGTTCCGGGCGTGGCTGGGTTGGACCGGGCGATCAAACGGTACCGTCAGCTAAGGATCCCACTGCTTGGACGGCTTATGCGATTGCATATGGGGGCGGAGGGCGACACCTCAATCCCCAAGCAATTACGCATATTGGCTAACGAGGTCGGATGTGTTCGACGAGAACAATTGGCTCTCTTGACTGAATTGCGGCAAGTCTCGGCGCGATTGGCGGAAAGCCAAACTCAAGTGCCTTATGCTCACTGTAAATTCGCGAACGAACATAGCTCAGATTTGTCGGAGCTAATTGCGAAAGAATCGGGAGGCATAAGCGAGCAAAGGGACCCCTTTGTGGATTTTAACCAAGAACTCCCGATCACTGTCGAAGAAATTATTGCGAGGTTCTCTTGAGATATTTAATGAGCAGCACAATAGGGTCAGAGCGGGTTCCAAAATTTCGCTCGCACTCGTCCGAATTTGGCCGCGCACATTACTCATGGAAAATTAACGCAAGTCTTTATCGACGTGCGCTCGCTGCAGTCCGCACCCTGCAAGAGATTGATGCACCGGATATTTATCAGCATGCAATTGCAAAGGACCTGGTAGGAATCCAGGCTTCAGACATTCATCTTGCTGACAAGCCGATCGAGCTATTGAGGCCTCTCTTCGGCAATAAAAACGTTGCAATCGAAGTCTGGGAATTTCCGGAAATGAGCACGCGATCTCACGGCGGAGATCCTAGGTTGAATCAAGTTGGCATCTTGCAAAAATTTGACCATGTATGGTGTGGGAGCACTTTTACTGCTAATACAATGCAAAGTTACGATATCAACGCAATCTATCTTCCCCCGCCAGTTGCCCATTTTGTTTCAGAAGAGCAAGAAAGCTTGTCGAACATTCCGGCAGTATTTCTTGATTCTTCTTCGGTGGGGGGGGAGGTTGTCTATCGCGACTTGTCCGAAGTTTTAAATTCGGGAAAGTCTATATATCTCTCTGTGCTTGCTCCTTATGATCGGAGAAAAAATCTAAAAAACCTCATAGAAGGATTTTTGGAAAGCGCAGCTCAAAAAGACGGCATTCTATTGATAAAGCTGGTAATTGATAATATCACAACTCACGTTGGAAACATAAGTGAGTTATTGAAAATTGAATATGGTATTGATAAATCTAGCGAAAAAGTCGTATTCATTGGATCGTATTTAATTAATGAGCAGATGTGCGCTCTTTATAAGAGCTGCACCTTTTTTGTGAGTGCCGCAAGTGCAGAGGGGTTAAATTTACCTCTTATTGAAGCGATGACTCAAGGTTGTCCAGTTATAGCTCCCGACAATACTGCTATGCATGATTATATTGCGCCAAATCACGCAATAGTCATCGAATCTGGGCGCAAGCCAGCAGTGGGGCCGATTCATGCGCTGCACAAGTTCATGGACACAACCCACTTCCCGGCGACCAAAGCGCAAGTAATAGATGCTTTTGATCGCGCTTCGAGCTTACGGCAGGCTGATCGAACGCGATTGAGCAAGGCGGGCGCACAGGTGGTGAAATCGGTATTTGGGTTGGACGCATTCAAGGCGCGGCTGCAAGAATTCGAACGGGGTCTCTAGATGGATAGCGGTAATACATTGGTGGTTGACGTTTCTCCTTTGTGGGAAACCCAATACACAGGTATCGCAAATGTAGTCTTTGAGCTTACGAAGCGTTTGCTGAATGAATCGCGATGCCAAAGGGTGATATTCACGGTCTTTCACTATGCGATTGAGCGCGAGCATATAGTCAATGCGGTTAACGCAAGGTCGGGAGAGGGGTTGAGGTCGCTTTTCAGCGATCCTTCCCTATTGCATCGTCCCTTGCAGATTTTGTCGCCGGACGAGACCGCTGTTGGACTATACCTTCATGTGAGGCCAGTGGAGCGCTTGTACGTGAAAGAGGCGCAGCTTTACTATGATTTCTCGTATCTCGGGATGCCAGAGACCCATCATCAAGATACCGTCGATTACCATTCGAAGGATTTGGAAGAGCAGGTTTTGGCAAATGATAAGATATTTGTTATTTCTGATGCCGTTGCAAGGGATTTAAGTTTTTACTTTTCATTTCCCGAAGCCCAAACTTACGTTGTTCCTTTGGGTTTTCACGCCGGAATTGAATATGCGGAGCAACTGCTTAGTATTTCTCGCGGGAGAGGATGTGAGCCGTTTTTCCTATGCTTAGGCACTATCGAGCCACGTAAAAATGTGAGAATTATTTTGGCGTGGTTGAGTGCAAACAGAGAAATCCTGAATAAGTTTAGATTTGTGTTTGTGGGGCGAGACGCTTGGGGTGAAAGTTTTTCTGATCTTATCAGCGATTATGACTTAGTGGCGGAGCTTGCTTCTGGTCAAATTGTGCATCTAGGCTATGTCAACGAAGGTCAAAAGGCAGCTTTAATTAAGGCTGCAAGAGGGATGATCTACCCATCGTTGTTTGAGGGATTCGGATTGCCTGTTTTAGAGGCAATGGCGCTTGAGGTTCCCGTGATTGCGAGTTGCAGTTCGTCGATCCCTGAGGTGTTGGGGCCAGATGGAAATTATTTTGATCCGTATGACCTCGACTCATTTGATGGAGCGATGCGTCGTGCAATTTCAGAGTACGGCACTGATTCCGAACGGAAAAATTTGCAAAGAATACGGAATAGAACGAGCCAATTCTCATATGATCTGTGTTACGACACGATCATGAACGAGCTACTTTGAGATATTTTTGTATTTAGAGGGAAATTTGAATGAAAACCGCCATCATTACCGGTATCAGCGGTCAGGACGGAGCCTATCTCGCCGAGTTGCTGCTGGGCAAGGGCTATACCGTCTATGGCACCTATCGCCGGACAAGCTCGGTCAACTTCTGGCGGATCGAGGAAGTGGGGGTTGCCAACCATCCCAATCTCAAGCTCGTCGAGTTCGATCTGACCGACATGGCTTCGGCCATCCGTCTGCTGCAGACGAGCGGCGCGACGGAGGTCTACAACCTTGCGGCGCAGAGCTTTGTCGGCGTTTCGTTCGACCAGCCTGTGACCACGGCGGAAATCACCGGCGTTGGCGCGCTGAACCTGCTGGAGGCGATCCGCATCGTCAATCCGGCGATCCGGTTCTACCAGGCCAGCACGTCGGAAATGTTCGGCAAGGTGCAGGCGATCCCGCAGATCGAGACGACGCCGTTCTGGCCGCGCAGCCCCTATGGCGTGGCCAAGCTCTATGCCCACTGGATCACGGTGAACTATCGCGAGAGCTATGACATCTTCGGTTCGAGCGGCATCCTGTTCAACCATGAAAGCCCGCTGCGCGGCCGCGAGTTCGTGACGCGCAAGATCACCGACAGCGTGGCAAAGATTGCGCTGGGCAAGCTCGACTGCCTGGAACTGGGCAATCTCGATGCCAAGCGCGACTGGGGCTTTGCCAAGGAATATGTCGAAGGCATGTGGCGCATGCTGCAGGCAGACCGCCCGGATACCTACGTGCTGGCGACCAACCGCACTGAAACCGTGCGTGACTTTGTGCGCATGGCGTTCAAGGCGGCGGACATCGAGGTCGATTTCCGCGGAAGCGATGCCGACGAGATCGCGGTGGATACCAGCACCGGCAAGACCGTGATGCGGATCAACGCGGCCTATCACCGCCCGGCCGAAGTCGATCTGCTGATCGGCGATCCGGCCAAGGCAAAGGCCGAACTTGGCTGGGAGCCGAAGGCGACGCTGGAGGAGCTGTGCCGGATGATGGTGGAGGCCGACCTGCGCCGCAACCAGCTGAACATGTCGTTCTGATCGGCCATGGCACGCATTCTCGTTACCGGGGCGAACGGCTTTACCGGGCGATACCTCGTCGAGCGGCTGGCACAGGACGATCATGAGCTGATCGGGCTGGTCCACCGCGACGACGGGGGTGCGGCTGGCGCGCTGCGGCAACGGCATGTTGCCGACCTGCGCGATCACGCAGCGGTGGAGCAGATCGTGGGCGAACTGCGGCCCGAGATCGTGGTGCATCTGGCAGCGATCGCCAATGTTGCCCATGGCGATGTTTCGGACCTCTATTCGTCCAACGTGGTTGGCACGCGCAATCTGCTCCACGCGCTTTCGC
Source organism: Porphyrobacter sp. (assembly GCA_041639595.1). Classification (GTDB taxonomy): domain Bacteria; phylum Pseudomonadota; class Alphaproteobacteria; order Sphingomonadales; family Sphingomonadaceae; genus Erythrobacter. The sequence continues at coordinate 609 of JBEQBX010000079.1, read as the reverse complement.
GGCAGTCCGGCACGCCTGCCACGGTGATGATCGCCAGCAGCGCCAATATCTATGGCAACCGCCGCGAAGGGGTGCTGACCGAGGACATGGCGCCGGCACCGGCCAACGATTACGGCGTGTCCAAGGTTGCCGGCGAAGTGCTGGCAGGGGTCTATGCCGATCGCCTGCCCATCATCACCGTGCGCCCGTTCAACTATACCGGGCGCGGGCAATCGGAAAACTTCCTGATCCCGAAGATCATCGGCCACATCCGCCGCAGGGCCGACGTGATCGAGCTGGGCAACATCGACGTGGCGCGCGATTTTTCCGACGTGCGCGATGTGGTGGATGCCTATGCGCGGCTGCTGGCGGCACCGGGTGCGGTGGGCGGGACTTTCAACATCTGTTCGGGTAAGGCGCACACTCTGGCCGAAGTGCTGGACATGGCACGGGGCATCGCCGGGCACGCGATGGAGGTCAGGGTCAATCCCGCCTTCGTGCGCGCCGACGAGGTGCGCACCCTGAGCGGAAGCAGGGCCCGGCTGGAGAGCGTGATCGGCCCCGCCGCATCTACCGATCTGGCAGACACCTTGCGCTGGATGCTGGATGCCTGATCGGGTCGGCGTCGCA
>JBEQBX010000078.1:0-13443 GCA_041639595.1 Porphyrobacter sp. | reverse complement strand
GCGAACAATGTCGCCGGCCCGGAATGTCTCGTTCGCCGCTTCCGCGAGCGCGTCGCGCATGATTATCGCGTTCTCGTCGGCCGCCTCCTCGAGCATGTCGCGCGATTCCTCCAGATAGTTCGCCACGGCGGTCAACGGCTGGTTGAGTTCGTGCGCCAGCGTTGAGGCCATGGTGCCCATGGCGCTCAGCCGCGAGACATGGACCAGTTCGGCTTGCAATTCCTTGAGCTTGAGCTCGTCGCGCTCCTTCTCCGTCAGGTCGCGGATGAAGCCCGTGAAAATCCGTTCGCCATCCTTCCCCGCCTCGCCAACCGAGAGTTCAAGCGGAAAGGTCGTTCCATCGCGCCGTTGTCCGGTCACGACCCGGCCGATCCCGATGATCCGCTTCTCGCCGGTCGTGCAGTAGTGCTCCAGATAGGCGTCGTGGCGTTCGCGATCCGGAGTGGGCATCAGGCACGATACGTTGGCTCCGAGCAGCTCGCTTTCCTCATAGCCGAACAATCGTTCGGCCGCGGCGCTGAACGAGGAAATCCGGCCACGCTCATCGATCACGATCATGGCGTCCGGAACCGTCGCCAGGATCGAGTTCAAATGCTGTTCGCGCGCCTCCATCGCCTCGCGGATCGCGGCCTCTTCGGTGACATCGCGCGCGATGCAGAAATAGCCCAGCAATCGGTCGCCTTCGCGCAAGGCAGCAAACGACACATGTGCGAGATATTCCAAGCCCGATTGGCGAACCCGCCAGCCATTGCGCTCAAACGACTTGCCACGCCGGGCCGCTTCAAGATCGGCAACCGGAAGACCGGAAGCGGCTTCATCGGGCGCGTAGAAAATTTCGTGAGACTGACCGATAGCATCGGCCGGACACCAATGGTCGGCGCGCCCTTCGTCGTCGCTCAGCGCCAGGATCTGGCCACGACTATCGAGCAAAACAAAAAAATGCCCAGGGGCGCTCAGGAAGGCGAGATAGGCGAGCCGAGGCAGGTCTGGCTGGTTGCCATCCGGGGCCGGCCTGTGCCGATCGCCCGCCATGTCTAGCACGCCACGCTTGCGACCCGCGGGCGGAAAAGCCGGTCCTCGCGAAAGTCGCTTCGGGCAGTCATTGGAAACATGCGAATGGAATCTTCCGGTACACGCGCTGGGCCTTCGTTCTAGAATACGCACAGCGACCGGCCACCCCTCACGAATTTCGGACACGTGTCCCGTCCGCTGGCCGCACCGGTGAGGCGCGCTCATATTCTTCCCGGGGATCACCCCCGTGAGGGCTGCAGCGCTCGGGACAGCCCTCTCGGGGGTGATTGGCAGTTTACCGCGACATTTCGGCCTCGTTTGCAACGGCGGACCGGTCGAGTCAGCGCCGCAAACGGTCAATGCCGCGCATAGACAGTCGGCGCCCCGGCGCCGATGGCGTAAACCGCAAAGCGTTGGGGTTCCTGCCCCGGCACTTCCATCCCCGGGGACCCCAGTGGCATGCCGCCGACCGCAAGGCCGCTCACGCCTCTCGGCCTTGCCGAAAGGACACGCCGCATATCCTCGATCGGAACGTGACCTTCGAAGGCCATCCCGTCGATCACGGCGGTGTGGCACGAACGGAGGGTGGGTGGAATTCCATACCTTGCCTGAAGGGCTGCGCGGTTGGAGGCGTCGACCGCTCTGATGGTCTTGCCCAGCCCCTTGCGGACTTGTGCCGCCCACTTCTCGCAACAGCCGCATCCGGGATCCCGGTGCATGATTGCCGCGGTCGAGGCCATGGCGGGTGAACCCGCTAACGCCAGTGCCAGAATGAGTTTTCGCATTGTATATCTCGCCTTCCTGAAGTGCTCAGGCGGCAGCTAGCCGCCTGAGCACCGAGTTGCCTACTTGTGTTCCATGCCGCCCATGGCGTGGCCCGCATGATCGTCGGACGCTGCCTCGGCTTTGTCCTGACAACAGGCCATCTTGCCATGTTCGTCCTTCTTGCAGCAGCACTCCTTCTTCGGAGCGGAAGGCGGTTCTGCGGCAAAAGCCGCTGTCGACAGGGTGAGCGCGAACGCGCCAAGCAGATAGTTGAGTTTCATGATCTATTGCTCCGTGATCAGGTTGAATGATTTGGCATGGCCTGATCTCGCGGCGGCGGATGCGGTGGTTTGAGGGCAATTCCCTTAATCGAGGTTGCTGCCTCCTCTTTGGGCACCGGATCATTCCAGACTGCGACCGGCTGCACGGTCGGCGGCTCGGCCGCGCGTGAGGCGCAGGCATGACAAGCCATGGCAGAATCTTTCGCGTGACCATCGGGCACCGGAAGATGACCGTCTTGCGCGTTCGAGCAATCCATCGCCATCGATGTCGCCGCGGCTAGCGGTGCCGCATCAGCACACAACGGCCCGGTCTGTAATGCGAGGCCGAGAGCGAGAAACAGAACAGCCAAAAACTTCATGCCGCCCGCCTTTTCCGGCGAAACGGCCAGCGCATGAAGAGCAGGATCGCGCCCGCAATAGCGAGCACCAAGCCGCCGCACGCAAAGGCCAGCAACCACCAAGTGTTGAAATTCTCGTGGTTCTTCCAGTCCATGATGTGGAGGCTCCAGAAGAAATCGTAGAGCCGCCACGTCCCGTTGCGAACCGCCGTCAACTTGCCCGAGTCCGCCGCGACGAAAACGCTGGTGCTGTCAGGATCGGCAAAGGCCACGCGCCATGCGGGAAGCGCGCCGCGATATTCGGGGCTTTCGGCAAGGACGCGAGAAACTTTGGCATCGGGCTTGACCGGAGCCTTCCACGCATCGCGTGCAATTGCGAGGGCAAGCGCTGCGTCAACCGGCAGTAGTGGCGCGCCGCTCACCGCATCGAAAAGAGTGGTTCCCTCCGCCGTCGCGACCAGGGCGACTGGGCGATTGGCGAGCATGGCGAAGGATACCGACTCGACCGGGGTCTTGGCCGCCGCGACCAGGCGGGTCGGCGCGACGAAATCGACGCCTTTCGGCATCGCGACAACGCGCTCGCGGTCCACAAGATGTTCGCCGCGCACTTGCTCGATGGGCAGATAACTCATCAGCACACCGCTCGAAAACCAGATCAGGAGCTGCGCCCCGATAACCAGCGCCAACCATTTGTGAATGCGGCTCGCGGCGACATGAACCCTTACCTTCGCTCCCATTGGTCCCCCGATTTGCACCCATTGCGACCGCCTCCGATCACCATCGGCGTTCCGATTGTTGCCTTATCTTATGTCGCTCATGTCATGGCCCGCATGAGGATCGGCTTCGCCGGGCGGCGGTGCGGTCTTGGTGGGCACGGGCGTTGCAGCCTTGGATTCCGCTCTCTGTTGAGGTTTTGGTGCGCCGGCCCTTGAAGCTGGTTTTGGTTTCGGGGTGCTGGGCTCTGGTACCGGTTTTGCTTCGGATCGTTGCGGCGCGCCCTCCGGCCCCGCCGGTGATCCGCTTGCGCCACTATCCGTTGCCGTCACGTCTGCCTGGGCTTCCGCTAAAGCCGGTCCCGAATTTGCCGATTGGTCGGGCGCAAAGGGCTGTTTAGTCGCGCCGCAGCCGGCAAGCGCAGACGCCGCCGCTATTAATGCGAGAGGAGCGAGCTTATTCAAGAAAATACCCTTGGAAAGATGGATCTGCTGGTCCGCTACGAACCGTTCCTCCAGACTAACTCCTCTAGAACCAGACCCGCACGCCCATCACAAAGTGCGGGTCAGAGACTTCTCCTCCGTTCGCTCTGACGAAGCGAGCGGATTCGCCAAACTGCCTAGTCCACTCAAAGCCTGCATAAGGTGCAAACTCCTTTCTGATTTCGTAGCGGAAGCGAACCCCAAGCTCGAGGTTCGAAAGGCCATCTCCGACCCCAAGCTCGGGAATGGCTTGCGCGGAAAAATTGGCCTCGATCCGGGGCTGCAAGATCAGCCGCTGGGTAATGCGCTGATCGTAAAATCCCTCGAACCGGCCGCGCAGTTCCCCCTTGTCCGACAAGAATGCCGACGCCGTGACCTCGAACCAATTGGGTGCCAGACCTTCAATGGCGACGACAGCATAGGTGCGCGACGGATCAGGCGTCACGTCGTAGCGGACACCCGCCTGCAGGTTCCAATAGGGTGAGATCGCGCGGGAATAGACGCCGGTCAGCTCAAGATCGTCCAATGCCCCCCTGAACTCGCCCTCGCCTTCATACTTGAACACGAAGCGGTTGATGTCGCCGCCGAACCAGGCCTCGCCATCGAAACGATAGCTGTCCTTGCCCTTGTGGACGACGTATTCGGCAAGATCGAAGGATACATAGCGAAAAGTCGTGCCCCCGGCTTCTTTCATCATCTCGTCGCGCGAGCGCCGCATGGTTTCACTCGGGAAAAACCGGTCGGCATACCAGTCCGAAGGCGGCGCGGGGGCGGGCGCGTTGCCAGGCGCGAAGTCGGTGCCGGTCGCCGTCCCGGACCCGCCTTGGGGCAATGAAGGAGCGACCTTTGGCGTGCAATGGCCCATCTTTGCATGCTCAGGTGGGCAGTCCGGATCGACACCGCTTGCTACCGACGAGGCCGTGCCCATAGAAATGCCTGGCATTTCATCGGCTGCGGATCCCGGAGCCGTCTCCGACGGCTTGGGAGTTTCGGCAGCCGGAGTGCAATGCCCCATCCTTGCGTGCTCGGGCAGGCAACCGTCATCGGATGGCGCGGGCGGCGGTGCCATCTTCATCGCTGGCATTGTGTCGGGCGTGGATGGCGTCGAACCCGTTGGTTCGGGAACGCAGTGCCCCATTTCCGCGTGTTCAGGCGAGCATGTGCTTGCCGAAGGAGGCGCCGCCGGCTTCTGAGCGACTGGCTTTGCAGAAGGCGCCTTGGGTTTGGCGGGCTCGCTAGCGGGCGGCATCGAGCCATGATCCATGCTTTGCATCGATTGTGCCGAAGCGGGGACGGCTGCCGCGCAAAACATCACGCTGGCGAGCAACAGTTCGGCTCGGCTCATGCGCCTACCCCCCGCGGACGCACGCTGACAACGCGCATCATCCCTGCGTGCATGTGATAGAGCAGATGGCAATGGAACGCCCAGTCACCGACGGCATCGGCGGTAAAGTCGAAACTTGCCTTACCGCCTGGCTGCACCAGCACGGTGTGCTTCCTTGGAGAGTATGCGCCCTTGCCGGTCACCAGCTCGAAGAAATGCCCATGGAGATGGATCGGGTGGCTCATCATTGAATCGTTGATGAGGTTTATCCGCACCCGCTCACCTTCGATGAACGGAATGGGCTCGTGAAAGTCCGACATTTTAACGCCGTCAAACGACCACATGAATCGCTCCATGTTGCCGGTCAGGTGAATGTCCAACGAACGATCAGGAGCGTTGACATAGGGATTGCGCTCAAGCGCTACGAGATCGTGATAGGTGAGCACTTTGTGCTCGACATTCTCCAATCCCTGGCCCGGTTCGCCCATTCGGTCCACAGGCATCGGCGAGATCGTCTGTACGCCCGGATTTTTCTCGACTTGCGGTGCCACACTGAAATCACGCATGTTCATCGAACCGTGGTCCATCCCGGACATGGTATCGGAATTGGACATCTCCATGCCGGGCATCGAGTCTGTCGACGGAGCGGGTGCTCCGGGCATGTCCATCGAGCCGCCGGAGCCATGGCCCATCGCTGCATGATCCATGCCGGACATCGAGCCACCGGACATGTCCATCTCGCCCATGCCCATGTCCTTCATATTGGCTAGCGGACGCTCACGCAGCGGCGGGACTGCGGCGACCATCCCCGGGCGCGGCGCTAACGTTGCGCGGCCCATGCCCGAGCGGTCGTTGGCTTCGGCGACCAGCGTGTAGGCGCGGTCTTCGGCCGGCGTCACGATAACATCATAGGTTTCGGCAACCGCGATCTGAAACTCGTCGACCTCGACCGGTCGAACGTTGAGCCCATCGGCTTGCACGATCGTCAGGCGAAGCCCCGGGATGCGGACGTTAAAAATCGACATTGCCGAGGCATTGATGATGCGCAGTCGCACCCGCTCGCCCGGCTGGAACAGCGCCGTCCAATTGTCCTTCGGGCCATAGCCGTTGACCAGAAAAGTGTAAGTCGAACCGTTGACATCGGCGATATCGGTGGGATCCATGCGCATCGCGCCCCAATCAAGCCGGTCCTTAAGCGGCTGATCCTTGCCCGACAGCAGACCTCCGAGCGTCTGGCGCTGCATATTGAAGTGCCCGGGATTGACCTTGAGCTTGTGAAAAATCGCCTCGGGCGAGAGTCGGCTGTGATCCGAAAGCACGACGACATGCTCCCGATCATAGGCCACCGGATCGGCACCCTTGGGATCGATGACGATCGGTCCGTAGTGTCCAAGCTGCTCCTGAAGACCCGAGTGGCTGTGATACCAGTAGGTCCCCGACTGCATGACAGGGAATTCATAGACGAAGGTTGAGCGCGGCTTGATGCCAGGGAAGCTGACGCCTGGAACCCCGTCCATCTGGAACGGGAGCAGCAAACCGTGCCAGTGGATCGAGCTGTCTTCGTCGAGGTCGTTCGTAACAGAGAGGCGAACATTCTGGCCTTCGCGTAGACGGATCAACGGTGCCGGGACAGTCCCGTTGATCGCGATCGCGCGGCTGACCTTGCCATCGACACGCATGGTCTGACGGGCAATCCGCAAGCTGATGTCGTTACCCGAAACCGTTGGAATCGGCTCCGTGATCCCCGGCGAGACGGGCTGCGCCCATGCCGGAAACCAGGGTGCAAGGGCGGCTGTTACGCCACCGGCGGCAGCGACGCCGATAAAGGATCTTCTGTCGAGGGTCATATCTTGTCCAGGTTCGACGATGGGGATTACACATGGCTTTACGCGGCGGGCACATGCATCCCTCACGCATAATCAGAAAATATTCCGCCAATTGCCCCGCCGCATCGCCATGCAAGTACGGCTCGCGAGCGACCAAACCCCACCGGCTGTCCATAAATGCTGCAAGCGGTGGTACGCTTTGCTAATGACGTGCGTGATTAGGGCCGACCGGATACAGGCTCGGCCGCCAACTGCGCCTTCAGTTGACCTCGCGCTCGATAGAGCCTCGTTTCAACTGCCTTTTCGCTGATCCCCAGGATCGCGGCGGTCTCGGCTTGGCTCGCTTCCTCGATAGTTCGCAGGATGAGCACTTCGCGAAGCGGCTGCGGCAATTTGGCAATCTCCCTTTCAACCCGCAGCAGCTCCGCACGGCTCTCGGCTTCGCGCGCAGGCCCAGGCGCATCGCTCCCGAAATCCTCATCGCGTTCGATCGGGCGGGCCAGCGAGAAGAATGAGCGCACGGCCCGCCGCCGCGCCCAGTCGCGGCACTTGTTGAGCGCGATCCTGGCAATCCAATGCCGAAACGGCCGATCCGGGTCATAGCGGCGGATGGCGCCAAACGCCGAAACAAAGCTCTCCTGTAGCAAATCGAGCGCCTCGTTCGGATCGCCGACATTGTTGCGGATTAAACGATAAACCGGATCCTTGTGGCGACGCATCAATTCCCGAAATGCCTGCGCTTGACCGGCTACCGCAAGGCTTGACAGCTCGTGGTCGTCACATTGCGAAAGATCGAGTGTCACTGCGCATCGGCGGTCAGGGCTTTGACCACAGTGTTGTCGAACATTTTGGCCTGTTCGGGGTTCAACACCCCGCGCATGGCGAAGAGATGCTCCAGCGTCTCCTTCTGCAGTTTTCCCATGACCACATGGTTATGGTCGATCGCGGCGGTCACCTTTGGTCCGTACCCGTGCTCTTCCGCGATGGCTTCAGCGAGCCGTACATTCGACGCTCGCATTTCAAGTTCGAGCGCCTTTCGCCGAACGGCGAACTTCGCTTCAATCGCCTCAACCTTCGAGCGCTGCTGCGGGGTCAACTCGAGCTTGTCGTGAAGCAGCGCGTGCAACTCGCTCTCTTTTGCTCGCGGCTGATCCGCGACAAAGCGCCCGATAAAGACGCCTGTCAGCGCCGAAACGAAGGCGACCACGGCGATCAGCAGAATTTTTCGGTAGCCCATCGTTAGCGTGCATCCAGCAAGGTTGAAGGGGCCAAAGCGGTGCTCGGCGCGAATGGCGAGAGCGGGCGCGCCGCGACAATCGGGGCACGCGTGGTGACCCCCGCGAAAGCGCCCCAGCCAAGGGAAACCACTGCAGCCAACGCCATGAGGCGGTATGACGCACCAGTCTCGCGTCGACGATCCGAGAGCATTGCCAATACGTTATCGTCGACGCCGTCCAACAGGCCCACCGGCGGGGGGTGCCGCAACTGTTTCAGGAAATCGTCCATCACACCCTCATCCAACAATTGTTCTGCAGCGCCATACGCGCTCGCGCGAAAAACCCCTCAACAATTTCCGTCCTGAGGGGTGCGACCTCGACATGCGTATTCATGACTGGCACCACTTTTTTGGAGACCGAATATGCGCAAGACCCTTGTTGCCTTCTCGTTGGCCGTGCTCTCGCTGACCGCCCTTTCCGATACCGCTCTCGCCCATGCCAAATTGGTCAGTTCGGCGCCTGCCGCAAACGCAACCGTCTCAAATGTCACGTCGGTAAACCTGCAGTTCAATGAGCGGGTAATCGCTTCGACGATGAAGGTTGAGCTACTGATGATCGGCATGCCCGGGATGTCCGATCACGCGCCAATGAAAATCGCTTTCACGTCGATGATGGGCAAGGACGGGAAATCCATGATGCTCATGCCCAAGAAGGCACTCAGCCCGGGCACCTACAAAGTCATATGGTCGGCCGCTGGTGCTGACACGCATCGTATGGGCAGTGAATTCAGCTTCACGGTCAAATAGAACGTGGACACTGATTTTGGGATGATTGCCATCAGGCTCGGATTGTATCTGAGCCTGATGCTGCTTGTCGGGCTCGCCGCCTTTCCGCTCTACGCCTTGCGGCACGATGAAAGGCCGGAAGGGCAGGTGCTTTCACTGCGGTGGGCGCTCACTTTCTGGTCAGTTACGGCAATTACCTTGTCGGGTCTGGGATTGGCTGCACTGATCGCGGCCATGATGGGCGGGCCGTTAACCGATATCGACTGGGAAACCAGCCAATCCATCCTGTTTGAAACGCCGATCGGCACCGCGTGGTTGGTGCGGATGGCGGCGCTTGCGGTTGTTTTGATGGCTGCCTTCCCGCGGCGCTGGACCGATGAGCAGCAGCTTGGCACCATAGCGCTTGCGGGCGCAGTGGCGCTTTCATCGCTCGTCTGGACAGGTCATGCTGGAGCAAGCGAGGGCGGCTTGGGTCTCATCCACAAGCTGAGCGATATGCTGCATATGCTCGCCGCTGCGATCTGGCTCGGCGGGATCGCCGCCTTCCTGCTGCTCCTGCGGTCCCCGCTCGATCAGCATTCGGGCCGCAAATTGGTGGTCGGGCATCGCGCTCTCGAAGATTTTTCACGGGTCGGCACGATCTGTGTTGGAATAATCGCTGTTACCGGACTGATCAACGGTCAGGTTCTGATCGGCTTTTCGAATATCTTGCGCGTTTTTGACACCACATACGGGCAGGCACTTTTTCTGAAACTGGTTCTGGTTGCCGGGATGCTGCTCCTCGCTGCGCGAAACCGCTGGCGCCTGACGCCAGATCTGGCACTTGGGCTGAACGACGGGGATGCGTCCAGCGCTGTCGCGGCACTTCGCAAGAGCCTGATGCTGGAAGCGGGGGCGGCGATAGCGATCCTGGCGCTTGTGGCGTGGTTCGGCATGCTTGAGCCGCCCGCCAGCACGATGGGGCCTTGAGCGGAAGGGGCTCGCCCTGGTCGGGGACAATGGTGCTTGGCGTCGGCTGGGCATTGCTCGACGTCCGTGCGGGCGACAACCGGCCGCATCGCCACTTGGCGCACCAGGTCAGCCTTGCGCTCGATGCTCCCTGCGCAATCGGCGGAACGCTTTCCTTGCACCTAGCCGCGGGCGAGGCCGCAGCCATCCCGGCCGGGACCTTGCATAGCCTCGGCCCCGCCGGATCAGCGGTGCGAACCATCTATGTCGATCCGCGGTTTGGCGGGCGGTGCGACCTGTTCGGACGGCCCGAGCCATTCCGCCTCCCTCCCACGCAGACTGCGGCGCTGCGGGCCGTGCGATCCGGGACCGAAGCCAAAGAGTGGATTGCCCGTTTCCTGGGAACCAGTCCCGTGAGTTTGATCGATAGCCGGTTGCGATCGGCATTGGCAGGGATCGAACCAGGGATGAGCGCCGCCGAATTGGCCCAAGCAATGGGGCTGTCGCGAGCACGCCTTCGTGAAGTCGTCAGCCGCGATTTCGGGTTTCCGACTGTCAAATTGTTGCAATGGTTGCAGCTCCAACATGCGATCGACGCACTCCGCCACTCCGCCAGCCTCGCCGATGCGGCTGCCGCAGGGGGCTTTGCCGACCAGGCGCATTTCAACCGGCGGCTGGTCGAATGGTTCGGGGTTACGCCATCGCTCGGGCTCGCCCAGCTCGACATTTCGATCGTCCGCTAAGGTTCGAACCAGCGATTCGTTCAAGACCCGGCGCTGCGCTTGCCGCAGAGAACCGAGCGAACCGTATGGGATCGCCCGAATGTCTCTCTTCCGAACTCTCTATGCACCTGTCTATTTTCTCGGCTTTGTCGGGGCCGCGGCCGTGCTGGTTTCGTCCGGTGGATCGCCCATTTGGCTGATCGCGCTGTTCGCTTTGGCGATTGTCACCTCGCTTGTATCGGAGCGCGTTGCGCCGTTCGAGCCGGTTTGGAATCGCAGCCATGGCCACGCCCGCCGCGACATCGCCCATGCGCTGGTCAACGAAGGCTCGATCCTCGTGCTGGTGCTCTTGCTTCCCTTCTTTGCCAGCCTCGTCCCCTGGTCCCCGCTCTGGCCTTCCTTGCTGCCGTTCTGGGCCGAGCTAGCGCTGGCGATCATCTTGCTTGATGCCGGGATCAGCCTGACCCATTACGCCAGTCACAGGATCCCCCTGCTGTGGCGCTTCCATGCGGTCCACCATTCGGTGCGCCGAATGTACGGATTCAACTGCTTGCTTAAACACCCGATCCACCAGCTGATCGAGATTTCCGTCGGGACATTGCCGTGGCTGCTACTGGGAATTCCGCAGGACGTCGCGATTGTCGGATCGTTCGCGGTCGCCATCCAGTTACAGCTGCAACATTCGAATGTCGACATGCGGGTCGGGCCCCTGGCATTGCTCTGGGCGATCGCGCCGGTGCATCGCCACCATCACCTCGCGTCCGAGACCGAGGGCGATGTCAATTTCGGTCTGTTCCTGACGATCTGGGATGTGATGCTTGGGACGGCTCAATTCCGATCGAGCGCCCAGATTCGCGCTAGCTCGCTCGGTATTGCCGGTCGCTCCGACTATCCCGAGACCTATCTAGCACAGCTTGTCGAGCCATTCACTGCGGAATTAGCAGCGACTGATCCCGCACCGCAGCGCAGCGGGGTACGCCGATGACCGGGAGCGGCTCCTACACGCCCGCCGCTGGCTATCACTTTTTGACGCCGCTTTACGATGCCGGTGTCCGGCTATCGACCCGCGAGGCAGTCTGGCGCGAGGCTTTGGTCGAATTCTTGGCTCCTGAAGACCACGACCTGTTGCTCGACATCGGTGCCGGAACCGGCAGCCTTGCCCTGCTGGTGTCACGCAAGAATCCGGCCACTCGCTATTTCGGCATCGATCCCGACCCTCATGCCTTGGACATCGCCCGCAAAAAAGCGCGACGAGCCGGTATCGATGCCCAATTCAGGCAATCGTTCTTCTCGGCAGAGGCGGTAGCGGACTGGCCGGTGCCCAGTCTGGCGACGCTGTGCCTGGTGCTTCATCAGGTTCCGCTCGACGAGAAACTGCGACTGCTGCGCGAAGTGCATGCCATACTCCAGCCAGGAGGCCGCCTCTTCATCGCGGACTATGGCGAGCAGCGCTCTTGGCTCATGCGCAGACTGTTCAGGGCAACGATCCAGCAGCTCGATGGGATTGCGGACACCCAGCCCAATGCCGACGGCGTGCTCATCCCTTTATTGCGCGAGGCGGGCTTCGCGAAGGTGCGCGAACTCCAACACGTGAAGACTGTGACTGGATCTATCTCGATCCTGTGCGGTGAAAAAGACTTCGGGGCCGCGGGTGGCCAGAAAAGCGATGCCAGCTTGAGGGATGACGGTTCGATCCGCGTATCCAAGATTAGCAGCTAGCCGTTCCTTCCCGTTCGGCATGCCCGTCGGGTCGCCCAGCCTGCGGGCCGGAGGCGGGAGGATAACCATGGAGCAAACACATGGCCTCCCGCCACCACACTACCGAATCGTCGAGGCTTCACGATCCGGTCTGCGGCATGACTGTCGAACCTGAGGATTCGACACCGACAGCTACGCACGAGGCTGAAACCTTCTATTTTTGCAGCCAGGGTTGCCGGACGAAATTCATCGCCGACCCCCAGCGGTTTACCCACCAATCGGGTGGAACAGCACCGCAGCTGCAGCACGAAGCACCCGAAGGCGCGATCTGGACCTGCCCGATGCATCCGGAGGTCCAACAACCGGGTCCCGGAAGCTGCCCGATCTGCGGCATGGCGCTGGAGCCGATGACCCCCACGCAAAACGACGGCCCTTCCCCAGAATATGCCGACATGAAGCGGCGCTTCGTCATCGGCCTCGTGCTCTCGCTGCCGGTCTTCGCGCTTGAAATGGGCGGGCATCTGACCGGACTGCGCCACATGCTCGATGGCGGGATCGCCAATTTGGTCCAGATGGTGTTGGCGACGCCGGTGGTCCTGTGGGCCGGCTGGCCATTCTTCGAGCGTGGCTGGGCTTCGTTGAAAAGTCGCCATCTCAACATGTTCACGCTGATCGCGATGGGAACCGGCGTCGCCTGGGCCTACAGCATGACGGCCACGCTTGCCCCCGGCGTGTTCCCTGCCGCGTTCCGTGCCGAGGATGGATCGGTCGCGGTCTATTTCGAGGCGGCGGCGGTGATCACCGTTCTGGTTTTGCTCGGGCAGCTACTCGAACTGCGCGCCCGCGAAACGACCAGCGGGGCGATCCGTGCGCTCCTCGATCTCTCGCCCAAGCTCGCCCGGCGGATCCGCTCTGACGGTAGCGACGAGGAAATCTCCCTCGACGAGGTCATGGTTGGAGACACCTTGCGTGTCCGTCCCGGCGAGAAGGTGCCGGTCGATGGCGTGGTGCTCGAAGGCCGCGGCACGGTCGATGAATCGATGGTGACCGGCGAGTCCATGCCGGTGACCAAGGAGGCCGCCGCCAAACTGATCGGCGGGACGATCAACCAGACCGGCGGGCTGGTCATGCGCGCCGAGAAGATCGGCCGCGACACCATGCTGGCCCGCATCGTCCAGATGGTAGCCGACGCCCAGCGCAGCCGTGCGCCGATCCAGCGGCTTGCCGATACGGTGTCGGGCTGGTTCGTTCCTGTCGTGATCGCGATTGCCGCGATCGCGTTCATCGTCTGGTCGCTGATCGGCCCGTCCCCGGCGATGGGCTACGGGCTAA